>NZ_CAXAQM010000011.1:0-181305 GCF_963970525.1 Pseudomonas sp. EA_65y_Pfl1_P113 | reverse complement strand
GCCGTGATCGGCAGATGCGCGCCTTGGAACGCAAGGCACGCAAACTTGGATTGCAGCTGGTTAAAGCGGCTTAAATTTTAAGAGCAAAAACAATGAGTTATTTTTTGTTTGATAAGAGCGGGCTTGCCTGCGATGGCGGTGTGTCAGTTACTGAAAATATTGACTGTTACACCGCCATCGCAGGCAAGCCAGCTCCCACATTTGTACTGGGTTGGCTGGGAGTTAGCGGCTCTGGCGTTGTTGTAACAACAGGTTGCTAAACCCTGCGCCCGCCAGTTGTTTCTGCGCGACGGTCAGCTGTTCACGGTTGCTGAACGGCCCCACCAGCACGCGGTACCAGGTCGCATCCTTCACCGTACCGGACTCTACCGTCACCGCTTGGCCCAGCAGGATGATCTGCGCGCGCACGCGATCCGCATCCGCCTGTTTCGGGAACGAGCCCGCTTGCAGGAAGAACTTGGTCACCGGCGCTGCCTTGGTCTCGGCGACCGGTGGTGCTGGCGGCGGAGTGATCCCGGCCAATGCGGCCTGGGCGCGCGCGGTGTCGATTTTCGCGGCTTCTGCCGGCGTGACCGGCGTGGTCGGCACTTGCGGCGTCGGCAGGGTTTTCTCCGGTACGGCGTCAGGCGGCACGATCACTTCCGATTCCGGCAGCAGCGTGTAGAAGTCGTACTTTGGCTTCACCGGTGCTGTTGGGCTTGGCGCGGTCTTGTTGGCTTCGGCCATTTTGGTGGCTTTCTGCTGCTCCTGTTTGACCCGTTTGACGTCGTCGCCCTGGCCTGGCTCCAGTTTCATCAGGAACACGATAAACGCGCCAACGGTGAGGCCGATGGCCATCCACAGCCAGCCTGGAATAGGCTTCTTTGCCGGGGCCTGGTAACGGCTGGCGCCGCGCTTGGGTGCAGGTTTTTTCTTGGCAGCCAACTTACATACGCTCCAGAGTTTCCAGGCCCAACAGTTCCAGGCCTTGCTTGAGGGTCCGTCCAGCCAGTGCGGCGATGCGCAGACGGCTTTGCTTTTGGGCTTCGTCTTCGGCGGTCAGGATCGGGCAGTTCTCGTAGAAGCTGGAGAACAGGCCCGCGACTTCGTACAGGTAGGTGCACAGAATGTGCGGGGTGCCTTTCTCGCCGACGCTGTTCAGCACTTCGCCGAATTGCGCGAGCTTGGCGGCCAGTTCTTGTTCGTGCGGAGCCTCCAGCACCATCTGGCCGTCAACTTCGCTGAAGTCCTTGCCCAGCTTGCGGAACACGCCAGCCACACGGGTGTAGGCGTACAGCAGGTAAGGCGCCGTGTTGCCTTCGAAATTGAGCATCAGGTCGAAGTTGAAGCTGTAGTCGCTGGTGCGGTGCTTGGACAGGTCGGCGTATTTGACCGCGCCAATGCCCACCACGCGGGCGATGTTGCGCAGGTCGGCTTCGGCCAGCTCCGGGTTCTTTTCCTTCACCAGAGTGTAGGCGCGTTCCTGGGCTTCGGTCAGCAGGTCGATCAGCTTTACCGTGCCGCCATCGCGGGTCTTGAACGGACGGCCATCGGCGCCGTTCATGGTGCCAAAGCCCATGTGCTCCATGTGCATCGGGTGGGTGACGAAACCGGCTTTGCGCGCTACGGCGAACACTTGCTGGAAGTGCAGGGCCTGGCGCTGGTCGACGAAGTACAGCGCGCGGTCAGCCTTGAGCGTGCCGCTGCGGTAGCGTACAGCCGCAAGGTCAGTGGTGGCGTAGAGGTAGCCGCCATCGGCCTTGACGATGATCACCGGCAGCGGCTCGCCGTCGGCGTTCTTGAATTCGTCGAGGAACACGCACTGGGCGCCGTTGCTCTCGACCAGCATGCCAGCAGCCTTCAAGTCGTTGACCACATTGATCAAGTCGTCGTTGTAGGCGCTTTCGCCCATCACATCGGCCATGGTCAACTTGACGTTGAGCTGTTCGTAGATCTTCTGGCAGTGGGACAGCGAGATATCCTTGAACTTGGTCCACAACGCCAGGCATTCGGCATCGCCGGCCTGCAGCTTCACTACCAAGCCACGGGCGCGGTCGGCGAACTCTTCTGACTCATCAAAGCGCTTCTTGGCCGCGCGATAAAAATTTTCCAGGTCTGACAATTCGTCGCTGGTGATCGGGTTTTCCTGCAGGTAGGCCATCAGCATGCCGAACTGGGTGCCCCAGTCGCCGACGTGGTTCTGACGGATGACTTCGTCACCGAGGAACTCCAGGACCCGTGCTACGCCGTCGCCGATGATGGTCGAGCGCAAGTGGCCGACGTGCATCTCTTTGGCCAGGTTGGGGGCCGACAGGTCGACCACGGTGCGCTGGGCCGGGCCGGCTTTGCGCGCGCCCACATGGGCATCGACCAAGGCCGCGTCGAGGCGGTTGGCCAAGGCCTGGGTGTTCTGGAAGAAGTTGATGAAGCCAGGGCCGGCGATTTCGGCCTTGGTGACGCTTTCATCGGCAGGCAGCGCGGCAATGATTTTTTCAGCCAGGTCGCGTGGTTTCATGCCGGCAGGCTTGGACAGCATCATCGCAATGTTGCTGGCGAAGTCGCCGTGGGTCTTGTCGCGGGTGTTTTCCACCTGGATCGCCGGCGTCAGGCCTTCAGGCAACACACCTTCGTTGACGAGTTGGGTGAGGGCTTGTTGGAGCAGCTGGCGAATGGTGTCTTTCATGGTGTTCTCTTTCGACCGCAAGCGGCGGCGCGCGATGCGCAGGTGGAAAAACTGGGCATTATCCGTGGCGAGGGCGGGCTTGCCAACCATTCAGACGGGTTGGCGACCTGCGGGCCTCATCGCGGGCAAGCTCGCTTCCATATTTAAGGCTGTTCACATTTCAAAATGTGGGAGCTGGTGTGCGATAGCAATGTAACGATCAGTACAAATCCACCGGGTCCACATCCAGCGACCATCGCACTTGTCGGCCGCTGGGCATTTGCTCCAGCGCAAGCAACCAGCTACTTAATAGCCGATGCAGGGGCGCACGGGAGGTTGCTTGCAAGAGTAGCTGAGCACGATAACGCCCGGCGCGGCGTTCCATGGGCGCTGGCACCGGGCCGAGCAGCTCGATGCCGCTCAGGCTCAGCTCGCCGAGCAAACGTTCGGCGGCGCTGCACGCTTCATCCAGAAAGCTTTCGGCCTGCCCTGGTTTGTGGGCTTCGGCGCGTAATAACGCTAAATGCGAAAAAGGCGGCAGGCCGGCGGCGCGGCGTTCGCTCAGCGCCTGTTCGGCGAACGCAAAGTAACCTTGTTCAGTCAGTTGGATCAGCAGCGGATGTTCGGCCAGGTGTGTCTGGATAATCACCCGGCCTGGCTCTTCGGCGCGGCCTGCGCGGCCGGCGACCTGCACGATCAACTGCGCCATGCGTTCGCTGGCGCGGAAATCTCCGGAGAACAGCCCGCCGTCCACGTCCAGGATCGACACCAGGGTCACCCGTGGAAAATGGTGCCCTTTGGCAAGCATCTGCGTGCCGATCAAGATGCACGGCTGGCCCTTCTGGATGGTCGCGAACAGTTGGTTCATCGCGTCTTTGCGCGAGGTGCTGTCGCGATCGACGCGCAGCACCGGGTAATCGGGGAACAGAATGCCCAGGCGCTCTTCCGCGCGTTCGGTGCCTGCGCCTACAGGTCGCAGGTCGACTTTGCCGCATTGCGGGCAGTGGCGAGGCAGCCGCTCCACATGACCGCAGTGATGGCAGCGCAACTCGCCGTGGCGCTGGTGCACGGTCATGCGCGCATCGCAGCGCTCGCACTCGGACATCCAGCCACAGTCGTGGCACAGCAGGGTCGGCGCAAAGCCCCGACGATTGAGAAACACCAATACCTGTTGGCCGGCGGCGAGGGTCTGGCCGATGGCTTGTTGCATGGGCCCGGAAATACCGCTGTCCAATGGGCGACTTTTAACGTCGAGGCGTAGGAAGCGTGGCTGCTTGGCGCCGCCCGCACGCTCGTTGAGGCGCAGGAGGCCGTAACGGCCGGTGTAGGCGTTGTGCAGGCTTTCCAAGGACGGCGTGGCCGAGCCCAGCACAATCGGGATGTCTTCCTGGCGTGCGCGCACCAGCGCCAGGTCGCGGGCGTGGTAGCGCAAGCCTTCTTGCTGTTTATAGGAGCCGTCGTGCTCCTCGTCGATGATAATCAGCCCGGGGTTCTTCATCGGGGTGAACAGCGCCGAACGGGTGCCGATAATAATGTCGGCTTCGCCATCTCGCGCGGCCAGCCACGACTCCAGGCGCTCACGGTCGTTGACCGCCGAGTGCACCAGGGCGATACGTGCGTTGAAGCGTTGTTCGAAGCGCGCCAGGGTTTGCGGGCCCAGGTTGATCTCGGGGATTAACACCAGTGCCTGTTTACCGGCTTGCAGGGTTTCGCGGATCAACTGCAAATAGACTTCGGTCTTGCCGCTGCCGGTGACCCCGGCCAGCAGGAAGGCATGGAAACTGTCGAAGCCTGCACGAATGGCTTCATACGCAGCGCGTTGCTCTGGGTTCAGCGGCAATTCCGGTTGGGCCAGCCAGTGTTCGTGGCGGGCGTTGGGGGCTTGCTTGCGGATCTCCACCTGCACCAAGCCTTTAGCCAGCAGCAGGTTGAGGCTGTCCTTGCTCAGCATCAGCTTGCTTAACAGTTGATGGGCCACGCCGTGGGGATGTTGTGCCAGTGTCGCCAAGGCTTCACGTTGGCGCGGGGCGCGGGCGATACGCGGGTCGTCGAGGCTCGCGCCGGGCACCGTCGACCAGAAGCGTTCCTGGCGTGCTTCGGCCAGTTCGCCTTGGCGCAGCAGTACTGGCAATGCCCAGCTTAAGGTGTCGCCCAGGCTGTGCTGGTAATACTGGGCCGTCCACAGGCACAGCTTGAACAGCGCAGGTGGCAGCGGTGGGGTGGCGTCGAGCATCGCCAGCGCGGGCTTGAGCTTTTCCGCAGGCACTTCGCTATGGTCGGCCACTTCCACCAGGATGCCGATCATTTCCCGCCGGCCAAAGGGTACACGTACGCGCATGCCCGGCTGTAACTGCGCCCGCAGCACGCCAGCCGGAGCCCGGTAATCGAACAGGCGGCGCAGGGGCGAGGGCAGGGCTAGGCGCAAAATGGCGTCGGGCACGCGGGGGTCTCATATAAAGGCAGGCGGTGGCGCAGGGGCGGGAGCCTAGCAGACAGGCGCAGGCTTGGGTATGCCGCACTTTCTGATGAAAGGCGCGGATTCAGCCAGATGCGCCGCTTGCGCGATTAAAAAGGTCTGGTAGAATCCGCGGCCTAATTACGTGCGGTATTCGACAATAGTGTCGAGTGGCGGCACGCTAGCCCGAGGAAGTGCCATGAAAGCCGATATCCATCCAGCGTACGAAACCATCGAAGTAACCTGCAGCTGCGGCAACAAGTTCGAAACGCGTTCGAACCTGTGCAAGCCACTGGGTACTGACGTATGCAACGAGTGCCACCCGTTCTACACCGGTAAGCAGAAAACTCTGGACACCGGCGGCCGTGTACAGCGCTTCGCAGATCGCTTTGGTGCTTTCGGCAAGAAGCCTGCTACTCCAGCAGAGTAAGGCTCAAAAGCCTTATGGGCTTTTGCCAGCTGTTGAAAAAGGCGTCCCTTGTGGGCGCCTTTTTTGTGCCTGGGATTTGGCAGTCAGCCGCCCAGGCGCAGGTGTTCTGTCCCGCGCCGTCAGGCCTTGCCCGGGTTGAGGTGCAGCGCGTGGTGGATGGCGACACGGTGCGCCTCAAGGATGGTCGCAGCGTACGGATGATTGGCCTCAATGCGCCGGAGACCGGCAGGCGAGGCCGTTCCGACGAGCCCTACGCTGTCGCTGCCCGTCAGCGCTTGCAGGCATTGGTAGACGCCAGCGACAGTCGCCTCGGCCTGGTGCCTGGGCGCGAGAGCAAAGACCACTACGGCCGCACGCTGGCTCACCTCTATGGTGCCAATGGCGAGAATCTGGAAGCGCAGTTGCTGGCCGAGGGCCTGGGGTTCCAAGTGGGCGTCGCGCCCAATGTCGATCTCGTCACTTGCCAGCAGGCGGCCGAAAACACTGCCCGCAAGGCGCGACTGGGTCTTTGGCGCCAGTCGCCAGTGCGACAGGTGGCGCAGCTCAAGCAATCCGGCTTCGTGCTTGTCAGCGGTAAAGTGCGCAAGATCGAACGCAATCGTGGTGGAATCTGGATCGAATTGCGGGGTTCACTGGTATTGCGCATTGCACCCGACCTCATCCAACAGTTCGACGCCGCATGGCTAAGTGGTCTGCAAGGCAAGGCAATCGAGGCGCGCGGCTGGGTGCAGGATCGCGCCAAGCGGGGCGCCCTGAAAAACGGCCAGGCACGTTGGCTGCTGCCAGTGACCGACCCCGGTATGCTCAAATCGATTTATTAATAAAAAATTGTAGACATTTTTTTAGGTGATTGTGAACACTTGAGCCCTTGTGTCCCGTGGCCTTAGACCAAAGTACGGCACTTTGGGGCCTTGACACCTGTGACTGCCCAGTCTTGTAGGGACTTTGCGACACGCGTATCCTCGGCGGTCCGTCGACCAACAGCAAAAGCGGAATGCCGATATGTCTGATTTGAAAACTGCCGCTCTCGAATACCATGCCCATCCTCGTCCAGGGAAGCTGAGTGTAGAGCTCACCAAAGCCACTGCCACCGCCCGCGACTTGTCGCTGGCCTACAGCCCTGGTGTTGCCGAGCCCGTACGTGAAATCGCCCGCGACCCTGAACTGGCGTACAAGTACACCGGCAAAGGCAACCTGGTTGCAGTGATTTCCGATGGCACCGCGATTCTCGGCCTGGGCAACCTTGGCCCATTGGCGTCCAAGCCAGTCATGGAAGGCAAAGGCGTGCTGTTCAAGCGCTTCGCCGGCATCGACGTTTTCGACATCGAAGTCGACTCCGAAAGCCCGCAGGCGTTCATCGACACGGTCAAGCGCATTTCCATCACCTTTGGTGGCATCAACCTGGAAGACATCAAGGCACCTGAGTGCTTCGAGATCGAAAAAGCCCTGATCGAACAGTGCGACATTCCGGTATTCCACGATGACCAGCACGGCACCGCGATCGTTACCGCTGCCGGCATGATCAACGCCCTGGAAATCGCTGGCAAAACCCTGGCTGATGCCAAGATCGTCTGCCTGGGCGCTGGCGCCGCGGCCATCTCTTGCATGAAGTTGATCGTGAGCATGGGCGCCAAGCTGGAAAACATCTACATGGTCGACAGCAAGGGCGTGATCCAGTCCGAGCGTACCGACCTGAACCAGTACAAGGCGATGTTTGCCCATCCTTCGTCCAAGCGCACCCTGGCTGACGCGCTCGACGGTGCAGACGTGTTCGTTGGCCTGTCCGGCCCGAACCTGCTGAGCGCCGAAGGCCTGAAGTCCATGGCCGCCAACCCGATCGTGTTCGCCTGCTCCAACCCGGACCCGGAGATCTCGCCGGAACTGGCGCATGCCACTCGCAACGACGTGATCATGGCCACTGGCCGTTCGGACTACCCGAACCAGGTCAACAACGTGCTGGGCTTCCCGTTCATCTTCCGTGGCGCCCTCGACGTTCGCGCCCGGCGCATCAACGAAGAGATGAAAGTGGCTGCTGCCAACGCCCTGCGTGAACTGGCCAAACTGCCGGTGCCTCAAGACGTGTGCGATGCCTACGGTGGCGCCAAGCTGGAATTCGGTCGTGAGTACATCATCCCGAAACCAATGGATAAGCGCCTGATCACCCTGATCTCCGATGCCGTGGCCAAAGCCGCCATCGAGACCGGTGTGGCTACCCTGGCGTATCCGAAGAACTACCCGCTGCAAAGCGTGGATGATGTGTTCAACGGCTAAGCCGTAGACCCATAAAAAAACCCGGCTCGGAACGCCGGGTTTTTTTATGGGGAAGTTTCAAGCTGCAAGCTGCAAGTTTAAGGGTGGCACATCACAGCTCTTTCTTGCCGCTTGTAGCTGACAGCTTGCCGCTCTCTAAAAGAGATCGATCGGCGCCGCCTCGTCTGCTGGCAGCGGGCTGCCCGGCGCGACGCCATTGCCCAACTCATTAATTGACGGCGGCGTGTCTTCGCTCTTGAACAGTTCGAAGTACGCATTCGGCGTGCTTGGCGATGCCGCACGGCCACTGATCGGGTCGATCCGCAGGCTGAGGATGCCTTCCGGCTCCGGCTGGGTGTGCAGTGGCTTGTCCTTCAAAGCTGCGCCCATGTAGCTCATCCAGATCGGTAGCGCGACGGTGCCACCGTACTCTCGACGACCAAGGCTTTCCGGTTGGTCGTAGCCGGTCCACACGGTGGTGACGTAGTCGGCGTTGTAGCCGGAGAACCACGCATCCTTGGACTCGTTGGTGGTGCCGGTCTTGCCCGCGATATCGGCGCGGCCAAGGGCCAGGGCGCGGCGGCCGGTGCCCTTCTTGATCACGTCTTCAAGGATGCTGTTGAGGATATAAGTGGTACGGCCATCGACGATGCGCTCGGCCACGGCTGGCGCCTGCGGTTCGGTTGCAGCGGCGTTGGCAGTTGGCGCAGCACCTGGGGTTGGCTCAATGGTGATGCCGCCATTACTCGGGGCCGCCAGGCCATCATTCGCGGCTACGCCGTTGACCACATCCCCCGGCACTCGCGGCGGGTTGGCGGTAAACAGGGTGTCGCCGTTGCGGCTTTCGATCTTGTCGATCAGGTACGGCGCGATCTTGTAGCCGCCGTTGGCAAAGGTACTCCAGCCGGTGGCGATTTCCATCGGCGTAAGGGTCGCGGTGCCCAGCGCCAGGGACAGGTTTGGCGGCATGTCGGATTTGGCAAAGCCAAAGCGCGTCATGTAATCGATGGTCTTGCCCACGCCCATCGCCTGCAGCAGGCGGATCGACACCAGGTTACGCGACTTGTACAACGCCTCGCGGATGCGGATCGGGCCGAGGAACGTGTTGTTGTCGTTCTTCGGGCGCCAGACTTTGTCCAGGTACTCGTCGACAAACACGATCGGGGCATCGTTGACCAGGCTGGCGGCGGTGTAGCCGTTGTCCAGTGCGGCGCTGTAGATGAACGGCTTGAAGCTCGAGCCGGGCTGGCGCTTGGCCTGGGTCGCACGGTTATAGTTGCTCTGCTCGAACGAGAAACCACCCACCAGCGCGCGGATTGCACCGTTCTGCGGGTCCAGAGACACCAGAGCGCCCTGGGCCAATGGCACCTGGCTGAATTTGAGCGTGTCGTCCTTCTGGCGTTGCACGCGGATCAAGTCACCCACCTGCGCGACGTCAGACGGCTGCTTGGGTATTGCGCCCATGCTGTTAGTGTTCAGGAAAGGGCGCGCCCATTTCATGCTGTCCCATGCCACATGGGCTTCACCCGTGCGGGTCAGCACCTGCACGCCATCCTTGTTCACTTGGGTGACGATCGCCGGCTCCAGGCCGCTGATCGCACGTTGCTTGCCCAGCTCGGTGGTCCAGGCGCTCAGGGTCTTGCCCGGCAGGCGCGATTCAGGGCCGCGGTAGCCGTGGCGCTGGTCGTAGGTGATCAGGCCGGAATGCACCGACTCATTGGCGATGTCCTGCAGGTTGCTCGGCACGGTGGTGGTCACACGGAAACCTTCGGTGTAGGCCTCGCTGCCGTAGCGGCCGACCATCTCGGCGCGCGCCATTTCGGCGATATAGGGTGCGTTCACTTCCGGCGTCTGCACGTGGTAGCAGGCGTTCAATGGCTCGGCGATGGCGCTTTCGTAAGCGGCCTGGTCGATCTTGCCCAGCTTGTACATGCGCCCCAGGATCCAGTCGCGGCGTTCTTTGCTGCGTGCCGGGTTGGCCAGGGGGTTGAAGCGTGATGGGGCCTTTGGCAGGCCGGCAATCATGGCCATCTGCGCCAGGCTGGCATCACGAATTGACTTGCCGTAGTAGACCTGCGAAGCCGCCTCAATCCCATAGGCACGGTTGCCCAGGTAGATTTTGTTGACGTACAGCTCGAGGATCTCGTCCTTGGTCAACTGGCGCTCAATCTGCAGTGCCAAGAGGATCTCCGTGGCCTTGCGCGAAAAGCTGCGCTCGCTGGTGAGGAAGAAGTTCTTCGCCACTTGCATGGTGATGGTGCTGCCGCCGGACTGAATGTGTCCGCTTTTTACCAATTGTGTCGCCGCACGCAGCAGGCTGCTTGGGTCGACGCCATAGTGGTTGGCAAAGTTATCGTCTTCGGCCGACAGCAGGGCGTTGATGAAATTGGGTGGAATATCGGCAAAACGAATCGGTGTGCGGCGCATTTCGCCGAACTCCGCGATCAGTTTTTCATCGCTGCTGTAGACCCGCAAAGGAATCTGCAACTGGATGCTTCTAAGGGCCTCTACGGAGGGTAAACCCGGACTAAGGTAGAGGTAGGCCCCGCTGAGCACGAGCAGCAGCCCGCAAACGATGGCGACAATGGAGTACCCGAAAAACTTCAGCAGACGAATCAAGGCTTTTGGATTTCCAGAGAAAAGAATGAGTTAGGCGTCGGGGCATGCATGGCAAACGATGGATCGACCCGAGCTGCAGATAAATAGCGGGAAAAAGCGATGGGCATTAAAGCATTTTTCGACTTGGGGCGTCATTCGCGCCGGTTCAACAAGTCGACCGAATGCAGAGTGCACAACGGCAATCAGGCGGTATGACAGACAAAGTTTTAGGGAGTTTTATGAGAAAGGGATTTTTCACGCGAAAAGCCGACACCTTGCTAGGTGTTGACATCAATGACACGAGCATCCGGCTGATCGAGCTGGGTCGCTCAGTTTCGGGGTTCAACGTTCAAGGCTATGTTACACAGGCATTGCCTGCGCACACGGTGGTCGACGGCACATTCCTCGATCTCGAAGGTGTAGGGCGCACCTTGCGCAGTGCGTTGTCGCGGTTATCGACGTCGGCCCGTGGTGCTGCCGCCTCTGTGGCCGGGCCTTCGGTGATCACGCGGATGATCGAAATGGAAGCGGGGCTCACAGACGATGAGATGACCTGGATGATCCAGATGGAGGCAGACCAGTACATTCCTTATCCATTGGATGAGGTGGCCATCGACTTTCAGGTGCGCGGGCCGACTGCACTTGACCCAGGCCGTGTCGAGGTACTGCTCGCTGCATGCCTCAAGGATCAGGTGGAAGCCCGCGAGGCAGTTTTGGCCCTGGCGGGGCTGGTGCCGAAGGTGGTCGATGTCGACGCGTTTGCATTGGCGCGCGCTTGCAGTCAGGATTTCGCAAGCTTCACGCCGAGCCATCGAGTGGATAGTGCACAATGGGCCGTGGATGCCCAAGGGATGGGAATTGCTTGCGGGTTGGCCCTGAGGAGTTTCGCTTGAAGACACGAATCAACCTACTGCCTTGGCGCCAGTCGCTGGCAGAGCGGCGTCGCAAGAATTTGCTGGCGTGTTTGCTGGCGTTCGCTTGTGCGGCACTGGGGACTGTGTGGCTGGCGGATCAGGTGATCGACCAAGCCATTGATCGTCAGGTGACTCGCAATGACCATCTGGGCAAGGAAATCACCGGCCTGGATTCGCGCATCAAGACCATCGATGACCTGCAGGAGCAAAGCCAGCAACTGGCGCAGCGCATGAAGGTCGTGCAAGACCTGCACGATGCCCGCTCGAATGGTGCTCAGCTGTTGGATCAGTTGGCGCGTGCGGTGCCTGACGGTGTACACCTGCATGAAGTGCTGGCGAAGGGCGATACGGTAAGTATCAGCGGCAGCGCTGAATCCAGCCAGGACATCGCCCGGTTGATGCGCCGCCTGGAGGCCGCGCAAGGCGCCCATTCGACGCGGCTGCAACATGTGCGGACGGATGGCGCGCGCGGCAACAATGAGTTCCAGCTGATGGTCCGTCAGGGAGAGTCCACCGAGGCTCAACCTTGAGCCTGCTGAGGCTCAATCTTTCTGCACTCACTCACAACGCTGCAAAATGGCCCTTACCCGGCAAGGCCCTGTTGGGCTGTGCGCTGACGGGTCTGGTGTTTGTGGTGGGTGACCTGACGTACCTGAGTCCTTCGCGGGCGCGGTTACATCAAGTTGAGGCGCGGGAAGTGGCCCTGCAGCAGCAAGTCGCACAAAAAACTGTCCTGGCTGCCAGCCTTGAGGCGCGCACGCAACAGCTTCAGTTGATGCAGGCGAAGGTCGATGAGCTTTTGCAGGCATTGCCGAGCGAGTCAGAAATGCCCGGCTTGCTGGAAGACGTTGCGCGTCTGGCACTGGCCAATGGTTTGCTGGTTGAGAGCGTCACCCCGTTGGATGAGTTGTCGCGTCCGTTCTATCACGAACAACCTGTGCAGATCGGTGTCGCGGGCGCTTATCACGACCTCGCGATGTTCCTGAGTGGCCTGGGTGGCCTGTCGCGCATCGCCACGGTGCACGATGTGGCCTTTAGGCGTGATGGCAAGCTTTTACGCCTTGACCTGCTGGCCAAGACTTACTGGCATGCCCAGGGCGGTGGGCGAGGCGGGCAAGGGCAGCCGTTTGTCTACGACTCATTGGGGCTGCGCGATCCTTTTCAATTGCTTGCCATTCAGGTAGACCACGTGTCTGGTCGGCCAGCCCGCGCGCCAGACCTCGCCCGGCCACGTGGTGTACTGGAAAGTCTACCTATGGAACAGTTTGAAATGGTCGGCACGCTGTCCCTTGGGGTGCGAGCTTTCGCCCTGCTGCGTGCGGCATCCAACGTGCACCGCCTGGCGGTCGGTGACTACTTGGGGCCGGACCATGGGCGTATCACTGCCATCCACGAAGGTTACATAGAACTGGTCGAGCTGTTTCCTGATGGTCAGGGCGCCTGGATCGAGCGTCCCCGAACGCTGGTGTTAAACCTCAACTCATAACGGAATCAAACAATGAAAAGGACTTTTTCGTCCGTCGGTGTGGCGCTATGGATAGCGTTCACGGCACCGATGGCTAGTGCTGTGCCCAGTCGCGTGGATTTGATCCAGTTGCCGCCTCCCGGCAGCGCCATGTCAAGCGCCTACACAGGCGACAAGCTGAACCTTAACTTCCAGAGCATCGAGTTACGTACCGCGTTGCAGCAAATTGCCGATGTGGCGGGCCTCAACCTGGTAGCGAGCGACGATGTGCAGGGCTCGATCACCCTGCGCCTCAAGGATGTGCCCTGGGACCACGCGCTGGACCTGGTGCTGCAAGCCAAGGGGTTGGATAAGCGGGTAAAGTCCGGCGTATTACTGGTGGCGCCTGCCGAGGAGTTGGCCGCGCGTGAGCTGCTGACCCTTGAGTCGCGCAAGCAAATGGCCGAACTGGCGCCGTTGCGCCGTGAGCTGTTGCAAGTCAACTACGCCAAGGCGGCGGACCTGGCCAAGCTGTTCCAATCAGTCACGGGCCTTGAGGGCGTCACCGATGAGCGTGGCTCGGTGGCGGTCGATGATCGTACCAACAACATCATTGCCTACCAGACCGGGGAACGGATGGAGGAGCTGCGGCGGATCGTGGCTCAGCTGGATATTCCGGTGCGCCAGGTAATGATTGAAGCGCGGATTGTCGAGGCCAATGTCGATTACGACAAAAGCCTGGGCGCGCGCTGGGGTGGCCGGCTGAATCGCGGAAACTGGGGCGCGGGAGGTATCCCCAAGCCTCAGTCTGAAGGTGCGGAACCGCCTGAGAACCCACCCAGCTCACCCTTTGTCGATTTGGGTTCGCTGACCGGCACCTCGGGCCTGGGCATCGCCTTTATCACCGATAACCTGCTGCTGGACCTGGAACTCACCGCCATGGAGAAAACCGGCAACGGAGAAATCGTTTCGCAACCCAAAGTGGTCACCTCCGACAAGGAAACCGCGCGCATCCTCAAGGGCACCGAGATTCCTTATCAGGAATCCAGTTCCAGTGGCGCCACTTCAGTGTCGTTCAAGGAGGCGTCGCTGTCGCTGGAGGTCACCCCGCAAATCACCCCCGACGACCGCGTAATCATGGAGGTCAAGGTCACCAAGGATGAGCCCGATTACTTGAACAAACTCAACGACGTGCCGCCGATCAAGAAAAACGAGGTCAATGCCAAGGTGTTAGTGAAGGATGGCGAGACCATTGTTATCGGCGGGGTCTTCTCCAATACCCAAAGCAAAGTGGTAGATAAAGTGCCATTTTTGGGCGATGTGCCGTATCTTGGCCGCCTTTTCCGGCGCGATGTGCTGGCGGAGAAAAAATCCGAGCTGCTGGTATTCCTGACTCCGCGTATTATGAATAACCAGGCGATTGCTGTGAGTCGTTGATTCTGTGCGAAATTTGATTCTTGTAGGACCGATGGGAGCTGGAAAAAGCACCATCGGCCGTTTGCTGGCCAAAGAGCTGCGCCTGCCATTCAAAGATTCCGACAAGGAAATTGAATTGCGCACGGGTGCCAATATCCCATGGATCTTCGATAAGGAAGGCGAGCTGGGCTTTCGTGACCGCGAGCAGGCGATGATCGCCGAGCTGTGTGGCTGCGATGGCGTGGTGTTGGCGACTGGCGGTGGCGCGGTGATGCGCGACGAAAACCGCCGCGCGCTGCATGCCGGTGGTCGGGTGGTCTATCTGCATGCGTCAGTCGAGCAGCAGGTGGGCCGCACCGCCCGCGATCGCAATCGACCATTGCTGCGTACGGCCAACCCGGAAAAAACCCTGCGGGACCTGCTCATGCTGCGCGATCCGCTGTACCGGGAGATCGCCGATCTGGTGGTGGAAACCGATGAGCGGCCCCCTCGGATGGTGGTCCTCGACATTCTCGAGCGTCTGCAACGGCTGCCACCCCGTTAAAGCTGGGCCCGAAATGCGCTATTCTCGGCGGCGCGCTATCACCCTGCGGGGTGTGGCGTAGAGCCATCAGGTGATGTCAGATCTTGACGTTGCCGGTCGTCAATACATCTCTAACGCGGGGACACATGCAGACACTTAAGGTCGATCTAGGCGAGCGCAGCTACCCGATCCATATTGGCGAAGGTCTGCTGGACCAGCCCGAGTTGCTCGCACCGCACATTGCCGGGCGGCAAGTGGCGATCATCTCCAACGAAACGGTCGCGCCGCTGTATCTTGAGCGTTTGAGCCGCAGCCTGTCGGCGTACTCGGTTATTTCTGTGATCTTGCCCGACGGCGAAGCCCACAAGAACTGGGAAACCCTGCAACTGATCTTTGATGGCTTGCTGACCGCACGCCATGACCGCCGCACCACGGTGATTGCTTTGGGCGGCGGCGTGATCGGTGATATGGCCGGCTTCGCAGCCGCCTGTTACCAGCGTGGCGTGGACTTTATCCAGGTGCCGACCACTCTGTTGTCCCAAGTCGATTCGTCGGTGGGCGGCAAGACCGGTATCAACCACCCGCTGGGCAAGAACATGGTGGGCGCGTTCTATCAGCCTCAAGCCGTGCTGATCGACACCGCGACACTCAACACCCTGCCACCGCGCGAGTTGTCGGCTGGCCTGGCGGAAGTCATCAAGTATGGGTTGATCTGCGACGAGCCATTCCTGACCTGGCTGGAAGAGCATGTAGACGCATTGCGCAACCTCGACCAGGTGGCACTGACCGAAGCGATTTCCCGTTCCTGCGCCGCCAAGGCGCTGGTGGTGAATGCCGACGAACGGGAGTCCGGTGTGCGGGCCACGTTAAATCTGGGCCATACCTTCGGCCATGCGATCGAAACGCACATGGGCTATGGTGTGTGGCTACATGGCGAGGCCGTGGCTGCTGGCACGGTGATGGCGTTGGAGATGTCGCAGCGCTTGGGCTGGATCAGCGCCCAGGAGCGTGATCGCGGTATCCACCTGTTCCAGCGCGCCGGTTTGCCGGTCATCCCGCCTGAGGAGATGACTGAGGCGGACTTCCTCGAACATATGGCGATAGACAAGAAAGTGATCGACGGTCGACTGCGACTGGTGCTGCTACGCCACATGGGCGAAGCGGTAGTGACCGACGATTATCCAAAAGAGATTTTACAAGCCACGCTGGGAGCGGATTACCGTGCCCTGGCTCAGCTGAAAGGTTAATCAGACCCGATGACTAGTTTGCATGCCGACGAGGCGTTCCTCGGCCACTACCAGTTAAGCCACGACCCCTTTGCTCCACGGGTGCCTGGTTTCAAATTTTTCCCGGCCCAGCGCAAACCGGTGCTTGGTCAGTTGCATCACCTGGCGCGCTACAGCCAACTGCTGCTGGTCGTGACCGGCCCGTTGGGCAGCGGCAAGACGCTGCTGCGCCAGGCCCTGGTGGCTAGCACCAACAAGCAGTCGGTACAGAGTGTGGTGGTGTCAGCCCGTGGTGCCGGTGATGCGGCCGGCGTGTTGCGCCAGGTTGCCCAGGCGCTGGACGTGGCCACAGCCGAGCCGAACGCGATCCTCAAGCAGGTTGTGCAGCTCGGTCTGACCGGCCAGGAAGTCTACCTGCTGGTGGATGACGCCGAGCAGCTCGACGAATCGGCTCTGGAAGCGCTGTTGGCGCTGGCGGCGGGTACGCCGGAAGGTCGCCCGCACGTGTTCCTGTTTGGCGAGTCGTCGTTGATCGCCGACCTCGAGCAGATCAGTGGTGATCAGGAGCTGTTCCACGTCATCGAGCTGCAGCCGTACGAAGAGGAAGAAACTCGCGAATACCTGGCTCAACGCCTGGAGGGCGCCGGGGCGGGTATCGAACTTTTCTCCGCTGCGCAGATCTCTGATATTCACGAAAGCTCCGACGGCTGGCCTGGCAACATCAATCAGGTTGCCCGCGATGCCATGATCGAAGCCATGATTGCCAGCCGCACCGCGGTCAAGCGTCCAAAGATGGGGTTCACTATGCCTAAGAAGCACGTATTGGCGATTTCCGCCGTTGTCGTGGTCGCTGTAGCGGCTGCCTGGTTGATCCCGGGTCGCAGCAAAGCACCGACCACTGCCGGCGCGCCAACCGAACAGGCGCAGTTGCCACTGGGTAAGCCCACGCCAAACGTTGAGTTTGCCAACTCCGGCCAACCGACCAACCTGCCGATGGTCGGCCAGCCCGTCATGCGCGGCCCGCTCGCTGAAGAAGCGGGTGGCATTGCCGAAGGTGACGACGGTGTGCCGGTGGAAGGTTCCAGCGCTACGCCGCCGACCGTGACCACCACCGCACCACCTGCGGGCGTGCCAGCGGGCCAGCCGGCTGCCACGCCAACACCTGCGCCTACGGTGGCCACTGCCAAGCCTGCGCCAGTGACCAAGCCGGTCGCGCCAGCACCTGCCGCCAAGCCAGCTCCGGCTGCCAAGCCTGCTGAAAAACCAGCCGCCACTGTCGCCAAAGCCGGCGCCGCTGGCAGCAGCTGGTACGCCAGCCAGCCAACCGGCAACTTCGTGGTGCAGATCCTTGGCACCAGCTCGGAAGCCAATGCCCAGGCGTTCGTGAAAGAGCAGGGCGGCGAGTACCGTTATTTCAAGAAAATGCTTAACGGCAAGCCTCTCTACGTGATCACCTACGGCAGCTTCTCCAGCCGCGCTGCCGCAGATTCCGCGATCAAATCCTTGCCAGCGAAGGTTCAGGCTGGTAAACCTTGGCCTCGCACTGTTGCCAGCGTTCAACAAGAACTCGCAACAACTCGCTGAAGGTCCGGCGGCCTTACCCAGGCCGCCCTCCCGGCACCTCAAAAAACTACAACAGCGTGCAGCCCTGAAGGCCGCGCGCTTTGTGGTGTCTGCGTCACGTAGCTTTTGAGTCGTAGCGGTCAGAATTAAAAAAGTTTTGACTAGCACAGCATATCGCTTTAAACCTTTCATAAATGCGACATAGATTTGCGACATTTCGTCGCTAAATTTGTGAGCGTCTGTGTCGGTGTGTACAATGACCTCCCTTTTGCCCCCGCTAAGCCGGCGTACGTTCGGCGTGGAAGGTAACCGGTTGAATTGAAAAGAAATTTGCCTCGGTATAAGAGGCAGCCTGGTGAGAAAGTGTCTATGAAAGCAGGTCTGTATCAACCCGATGAATTCAAGGATAACTGTGGTTTCGGCCTGATAGCCCATATGCAGGGCGAGCCCAGTCATACCCTTCTGCAAACGGCCATTGAGGCCCTGACCTGCATGACCCACCGTGGTGGGATCAACGCCGACGGCAAGACCGGTGACGGTTGTGGCTTGCTCATTCAAAAGCCCGACCAGTTCCTGCGTGCCATCGCCAAACAGCATTTCGCGGTCGACCTGCCCAAGCAGTACGCCGTGGGCATGGTGTTTTTCAACCAGGACCCGGTTAAAGCCGAGGCCGCTCGCGAGAACATGAACCGCGAGATCCTCGCTGCGGGCCTGCAACTCGTTGGCTGGCGCAAAGTGCCGATCGACACCAGCGTGCTCGGCCGCCTGGCCCTTGAGCGCCTGCCGCAGATCGAACAAGTGTTCATCGCTGGCGATGGCCTGAGCGACCAGGACATGGCGATCAAGCTGTTCACCTCGCGTCGTCGTTCGTCCGTGTCCAACGCCGCCGATACCGAGCACTACATCTGCAGCTTTTCGCACAAGACCATCATTTATAAAGGCCTGATGATGCCGGCGGACCTCACCGCCTTCTATCCAGACCTGAGCGATGAGCGCCTGCAAACCGCAATCTGCGTGTTCCACCAGCGCTTCTCCACCAACACCCTGCCGAAATGGCCGCTGGCCCAGCCATTCCGCTTCCTCGCCCACAACGGCGAGATCAACACCATCACCGGCAACCGCAACTGGGCCGTGGCCCGTCGCACCAAGTTCGCCAACGACCTGATGGACCTGGAAGAGCTCGGCCCGCTGGTCAACCGTGTGGGTTCCGACTCCTCCAGCATGGACAACATGCTCGAGTTGATGGTCACCGGCGGCATCGACCTGTTCCGTGGCGTGCGCATGATCATTCCGCCTGCGTGGCAGAACGTCGAGACCATGGACCCCGATCTGCGGGCGTTCTATGAGTACAACTCGATGCACATGGAGCCGTGGGATGGCCCGGCTGGTGTGGTAATGACCGACGGCCGCTACGCGGTGTGCCTGCTCGACCGTAACGGTCTGCGCCCGGCGCGTTGGGTCACCACCACCAACGGTTTCATTACCCTGGCGTCGGAAATCGGCGTGTGGAACTACAAGCCGGAAGACGTCATCGCCAAAGGCCGCGTAGGCCCTGGCCAGATCCTCGCCGTGGACACCGAAACAGGGCAGATCCTCGACACCGACGCCATCGACAACCGTTTGAAGTCCCGTCACCCGTACAAGCAATGGCTGCGCAAGAACGCCCTGCGCATCCAGGCGACCATGGAAGACAACGACCACGGTTCGGCTTTCTACGACGTCGACCAGCTCAAGCAGTACATGAAGATGTACCAGGTCACGTTTGAAGAGCGCGACCAGGTGCTGCGTCCGCTCGGTGAGCAAGGCTACGAGGCGGTCGGCTCCATGGGCGATGACACGCCAATGGCCGTGCTGTCCCAGCGTGTGCGTACGCCGTACGACTATTTCCGCCAGCAGTTCGCCCAGGTGACCAACCCGCCGATCGACCCGCTGCGCGAAGCCATTGTGATGTCCCTGGAAGTGTGCCTCGGTGCCGAGCGCAATATCTTCCAGGAATCGCCTGAGCACGCCTCCCGCGTGATCCTCAGCTCGCCGGTCGTGTCCCCGGCCAAGTGGCGTTCGCTGATGACCCTGGAACGCCCAGGCTTCGACCGCCAGATCATCGACCTGAACTACGACGAGAGCCTTGGCCTTGAAGCCGCTGTGCGCAACGTCGCCGACCAGGCCGAAGAAGCCGTGCGCGCCGGTCGTACCCAGATCGTGCTGACCGACCGTCACATCGCGCCGGGCAAGCTGCCGATCCACGCATCCCTGGCAACCGGTGCGGTACACCACCGCCTGACCGAAAAAGGCCTGCGTTGCGACTCCAACATCCTCGTCGAAACTGCCACAGCCCGCGACCCGCACCACTTTGCGGTGTTGATCGGCTTTGGCGCTTCGGCGGTGTACCCGTTCCTCGCGTACGAAGTGCTCGGTGATTTGATCCGTACCGGTGAGGTGCTGGGCGACCTCTACGAGGTGTTCAAGAACTACCGTAAAGGCATCACCAAGGGCCTGTTGAAGATTCTGTCGAAGATGGGTATCTCCACTGTCACTTCGTACCGTGGCGCGCAGTTGTTCGAAGCCATCGGCCTGTCCGAAGAAGTCTGCGATTTGAGCTTCCGTGGCGTGCCAAGCCGCATCAAGGGTGCGCGTTTCGTCGACATCGAAGCCGAACAGAAAGCCCTGGCCGCGGAAGCCTGGAGCGCGCGCAAGCCGATCCAACAAGGCGGCCTGCTCAAGTTCGTGCACGGTGGCGAATACCATGCCTACAACCCGGATGTGGTCAGCACCCTGCAAGCCGCCGTGCAGCAGGGCGACTACGCCAAGTTCAAGCAATACACTGCGTTGGTGGATAACCGCCCGGTGTCGATGATCCGTGACCTGTTCAAAGTGAAAACCCTGGACACGCCGCTGGCCATCAGCGAAATCGAGCCGCTGGAATCGATCCTCAAGCGCTTCGACTCCGCGGGTATTTCCCTCGGTGCTTTGTCGCCTGAGGCCCACGAAGCCCTGGCCGAAGCCATGAACCGCCTGGGTGCGCGTTCCAACTCCGGCGAAGGCGGTGAAGACCCGGCGCGCTACGGCACCCTAAAAAGCTCAAAAATCAAACAGGTGGCGACGGGCCGTTTCGGTGTAACCCCGGAGTACTTGGTCAACGCCGAAGTGCTGCAGATCAAAGTCGCCCAAGGCGCCAAGCCTGGCGAAGGCGGCCAACTGCCCGGCGGCAAGGTCAACGGTTTGATCGCCAAGCTGCGTTACGCAGTGCCGGGCGTGACGCTGATCTCGCCACCACCGCACCACGATATCTACTCGATTGAAGATTTGTCGCAGCTGATTTTCGACCTGAAACAAGTCAATCCGCAGGCCCTGGTCTCGGTGAAACTGGTCGCGGAAGCCGGTGTGGGCACCATTGCCGCGGGTGTCGCGAAGGCCTATGCCGACCTGATCACCATCTCCGGCTACGACGGCGGCACCGGCGCATCCCCGCTGACCTCCATCAAGTACGCCGGCGCGCCATGGGAACTGGGCCTGGCTGAAACTCACCAGACCCTGCGCGGCAACGACCTGCGCGGCAAAGTCCGTGTGCAGACCGACGGCGGCCTGAAAACCGGCCTCGACGTGATCAAGGCTGCAATCCTCGGCGCTGAAAGCTTCGGCTTCGGCACTGCGCCAATGATTGCCCTGGGCTGCAAATACCTGCGCATCTGCCACCTGAACAACTGCGCCACCGGTGTGGCGACGCAGAACGAGAAGCTGCGCAAGGATCACTACATCGGCACCGTCGACATGGTGGTGAATTTCTTCACCTACGTCGCCGAAGAAACCCGTGAGTGGCTGGCCAAGCTGGGCGTGCGTTCGTTGGAAGAGCTGATCGGGCGCACCGATCTGCTGGAGATCCTCGAAGGCCAGACCGCCAAGCAACAGCACCTGGACCTGACGCCGTTGTTGGGCAGCGACCACATCCCGGCAGACAAGCCACAGTTTTGCCAAGTGGACCGCAACCCACCCTTCGACAAAGGCCTGTTGGCCGAGAAGATGGTCGAAATGGCCGGCGCCTCGATCAACGACGCCAGCGGTGGCGAATTTGCCCTGGATATCTGCAACTGCGACCGTTCCATCGGCGCACGCGTCTCCGGCGAAATCGCGCGCAAGCACGGCAACCAAGGCATGGCGAAGGCGCCAATTACCTTCCGCTTCAACGGCACTGCGGGCCAGAGCTTTGGCGTGTGGAACGCCGGTGGTCTGCACATGTACCTGGAAGGCGATGCCAACGATTACGTGGGCAAGGGCATGACCGGCGGCAAGCTGGTGATCGTTGCGCCTAAAGGCAGCGTCTACAAGAGCCAGGACAGTGCCATCATCGGCAACACCTGCTTGTACGGCGCCACCGGTGGCAAGTTGTTCGCCGCCGGTACCGCCGGTGAGCGTTTCGCCGTGCGTAACTCCGGTGCTCACACCGTGGTGGAAGGCACTGGCGATCACTGCTGCGAGTACATGACCGGGGGCTTTGTAGCCGTATTGGGCAAGACCGGTTACAACTTCGGTTCAGGCATGACCGGCGGTTTCGCCTACGTGCTCGACCAGGACAATACCTTCGTCGACAAGGTCAACCACGAGTTGGTCGAGATCCAGCGGATCAGCGGCGAAGCCATGGAATCCTATCGGAACCACTTGCAGCACGTGCTGGACGAGTACGTTGAGGAAACCGGCAGCGAATGGGGTCGTAACCTCGCCGAAAACCTCGATGATTACCTGCGTCGTTTCTGGCTGGTCAAGCCCAAGGCGGCCAACCTGAAATCGTTGCTTTCCAGCATCCGTGCCAACCCGCAGTGACATGCGCCTGAAGAGTTTGATGAGGTTTTAACATGGCTGAACGTCTGAATAACGACTTCCAGTTCATCGATGTCGGGCGCAAAGATCCGAAGAAGAAACTGTTGCGTCAACGCAAGAAAGAGTTCGTGGAAATCTACGAACCCTTCAAACCCCAGCACTCGGCCGACCAGGCCCACCGCTGCCTGGGTTGCGGTAACCCGTATTGCGAATGGAAGTGCCCGGTGCACAACTTCATTCCCAACTGGCTCAAGTTGGTGGCCGAGGGCAACATCCTCGCCGCCGCCGAGCTGTCGCACCAGACCAATACCCTGCCGGAAGTGTGCGGCCGGGTGTGCCCGCAAGACCGTCTGTGTGAAGGGGCGTGCACCCTCAACGATGGCTTCGGTGCGGTAACCATCGGTTCGGTCGAGAAGTACATCACCGACACCGCGTTCGCCATGGGCTGGCGCCCGGACATGTCCAAGGTCAAGCCGACCGGCAAGCGCGTCGCGATCATCGGTGCCGGGCCTGCTGGCCTGGGCTGCGCCGACGTGCTGGTACGGGGTGGCGTAACCCCGGTGGTGTTCGATAAGAACCCGGAAATCGGTGGCCTGCTGACCTTTGGCATCCCCGAGTTCAAGCTGGAAAAAACCGTACTGAGCAACCGGCGTGAAGTGTTCACCGGCATGGGCATTGAATTCCGCCTGAACACCGAGATCGGCAAAGACGTGACCATCGAGCAGTTGCTCGCCGAATACGATGCCGTGTTCATGGGCATGGGCACCTACACCTACATGAAGGGCGGCTTTGCCGGTGAGGACCTGCCGGGTGTGCATGACGCTTTGGACTTCCTGATCGCCAACGTGAATCGCAACCTGGGCTTTGAAAAGTCGCCGGAAGATTTCGTCGACATGAAAGGCAAGAAGGTTGTGGTGCTCGGCGGTGGTGACACCGCGATGGACTGCAACCGCACGTCGATCCGCCAGGGCGCCAAATCGGTGACCTGTGCGTACCGTCGTGACGAAGCCAACATGCCCGGCTCGCGCAAAGAGGTGAAGAACGCCAAGGAAGAAGGCGTGAAATTCCTCTACAACCGCCAGCCGATCGCTATCGTCGGTGAAGACCGCGTCGAAGGCGTGAAGGTGGTCGAGACCCGTCTCGGCGAACCGGACGCCCGTGGCCGTCGCAGCCCTGAGCCGATCCCGGGTTCTGAAGAGATCATCCCGGCTGACGCCGTTGTCATCGCTTTCGGCTTCCGCCCAAGCCCGGCGCCGTGGTTCGAGCAGTTCGAGATTCAGACCGACAGCCAGGGTCGCGTTGTAGCCCCGGAACAAGGCCAGTACAAGCACCAGACCAGCAACCCGAAGATTTTTGCCGGTGGCGATATGGTGCGCGGTTCTGACCTAGTAGTGACCGCGATCTTCGAAGGCCGTAACGCTGCCGAAGGGATTCTGGATTACCTGAACGTCTAGCGATGTTAGCTGCCAGTTTCAAGCTGCAAGCGGCAAGTGAAAGCAAATGCGCTTTTAACTTGCCGCTTGTAGCTTGTCGCTAGTCACTGTCTTTCTCCTTCTGGCTCTGAGAAAATGCCCGCACTTTTTTTGCGGATGCCGACATGACTGCCCTGAAGAACGACCGTTTCCTTCGTGCCCTGCTCAAGCAACCCGTGGACGTCACCCCCGTGTGGATGATGCGCCAGGCCGGTCGCTACCTGCCGGAATACCGCGCCAGTCGCGCCCACGCCGGCGACTTCATGAGCCTGTGCATGAACCCGGAGTTCGCCTGCGAAGTCACAATGCAGCCACTGGACCGCTATCCGCAACTGGACGCGGCCATCCTCTTCTCCGACATCCTCACCATCCCTGACGCCATGGGCCAAGGCCTGTACTTCGAAACCGGCGAAGGCCCGCGTTTCAAGAAAGTCGTCAGCACGTTGGCCGACATCGAAGCCCTGCCGATCCCGGACCCGCACAAGGACCTGGGCTACGTGATGGACGCCGTCAGCACCATCCGCCGTGAACTCAACGGCCGCGTGCCGCTGATCGGCTTCTCCGGCAGCCCATGGACCCTGGCCACCTACATGGTCGAAGGCGGTTCGTCGAAAGACTTCCGCAAGACCAAGGCCATGCTTTACGACAACCCGCAAGCCATGCACTTGCTGCTGGACAAGCTGGTACAGTCGGTTACCAGCTACCTCAACGGCCAGATCATGGCTGGCGCGCAAGCGGTGCAGATCTTCGACACCTGGGGCGGCAACCTGTCGGCGGCGGCCTACCAGGAGTTCTCCTTGGCTTACATGCGCAAAATCGTCAGCGGCCTGATCCGCGAACACGAAGGCCGCAAGGTTCCGGTCATCCTGTTCACCAAAGGGGGCGGCCTATGGCTGGAAAGCATTGCTGACGCAGGTGCAGACGCACTCGGCCTGGACTGGACGTGCGACATTGGCGAAGCCCGTCAGCGCGTGGGCAACCGTGTGGCGCTGCAAGGCAACATGGACCCGACCGTGCTGTACGCCAAGCCGGAAGCGATCCGCACCGAAGTCGGCCGTATCCTCGCCAGCTACGGCAAGGGCACCGGGCATGTATTCAACCTCGGTCATGGCATTACGCCGGAAGTGAACCCGGAACATGCCGGTGCCTTCCTGCGTGCGGTGCACGAGTTGTCGGCGCAATACCACGAGTGATCGTCGCACAATAGAAAACGCCCGGTTTATGCCGGGCGTTTTTGTTGGTTAATGTCCGAGTAGCTGCTCCGCGTAGCGGGCAACGACATGATCGAAAGCTTCATGTTGACCGCTGAGGGGCTGACGAGATCGCTGGATGATTTTCTCCAGCTCCTCAATCGTGAAATCAGCTAGAAAGTCGTTATCGAAAACACCTTCCAGCTTTTCCTTGCGGCGGCTATTCAAGAACTCAATGTCAAGTGCGAGCAGTTCGATCATAGCTTCGGCAGAAACATCGTCATTACTGCCTTTGATTTCACCCAGTAATGTAAATCTGAAACGGCTTTCGCAGTTATCCTCTAGCGGAGATATATGAGAATCTTCGCAGAAGTCACTCCCCTTGCTATGGCCGCAATGTGCCGGCTTGGGCGTTTCCGTTTCACCTTGGCAGGATGCGTGGAGATTGGTGTATTCCAAGTCCAAATGACTATGGTTTTTCTGGGGGCGAAAGTGTTCAATATGGCTCGAGTCCAGGGTGATTTTGTCTCCGCAATAACAACAGGCATAACCTTGTTCGGTCAGCAGGCTGGCATGTAGCTCTTTTTTCTGTGGATGTCGTAGCTCTGAATAGGTGGGAGACCACGCTTCATTCGCCATCGACTTCCACTCGGTAAATGATGCAGGTTCAGTGCCTTTGATAACTCGCTTCATCGACCAATCATCTCCTTACGCTTAAGAAGCGCCTCAGCTCTTAAGAACTCGGGAAGGCCGGGAGCTTTTTCCTTGAGTGCTTGAAGCTGAGCTTTGGCTTTTTTAAAGTCATTGTCTTCGAGGGTACTGAAGAGTTCGCTGAGGAGCGTTTCAATTTCTGGTTCGCGTTCGGAGACTCCCATGATTTCCTCCAGAACTCTGCTGGAGTCAAGTCCGTAGGAAACGTGAGGGTGTGAGGCATCCCTTTTATTCAAGAGCATGATTTCACCAGGCTTCAAACCACCGATTATTTGCGGTGAGTGACTGGCAGCAATAAATTGGATCTTCGGGAATGCGTTTTTCAGCGCTGAAACAATACTGCGCTGCCATCCGGGATGCAGGTGGATATCGAGCTCATCAATAATAACGATGCCATAGGTGTTTTCTAAAACTCGACTTCCCATGTGAGGGTTTAGGAGACACATACGTCTGGCAATATCTGAAACCAGAGCGATCATGCCGCGTTGCCCATCGCTTAAACTGCTAAAAGGCAAACTAATCTGTTCGTCGACATGCACTAGCAACGTACGAAGCCCCAAGTCGTACTCAATGCCTTTCGAGTCAGGTAATGCAAATTTTAGCGCTGTATTTACCCAATGAAGCTCATCGTCAAAATCCCGTGAAGAGTCTGATCGGGAAATACGTTGTAAGCGTTCTAGAGTTTTTCCTATGAACCAACTTTCAAAATTTTGTAAATTTACAGCTGCATCAAACCAATCTACATACGCATCGAGTCTTGACGATTTCTGTGTCGCTGCAAGTTCGGGAGACACTTGGGCCGATGTCCATCGGCGGTTAGCTCGGTAGAAAGTAAACAGTGGAAGATCGAAGATATGCTCTGAATCTAGGTGATCGATTTTTTTTGAGAGGGTCGTATGAATTTCATAGTTGTGGCTTTGTGACTGGTCTTTACGATCCTTGGAAATCTTCCAATTGGTGAGGCCAAATGCAGAACCTGTAGCACTCAACACCAGTGGATAGATGTGCTCATACCTGAAACGGTCATTGAATTGCTGAACGGTAAACCGTACATCTTGATCTGATATATGGGCCTCGTGTCTGCCCATGGCGCCTGAGAAGTTGCAAAGGCTTGACGCCACCGCTTGCAGCAACGAAGTCTTGCCGCTCCCATTAACCCCCACGACCAGATTAAACCCGGGTTGGAAGTCAAAAGTGGCCTCATCGTAGCAACGAAAATTCTGAATATGAAGCTGGTCCAGGCGCATCTGGCTTTCCTTTACCAAGGCTGACGAATGCCGTCAGTGTACCTTGGCCCGGCAGAACCGCTAGAGGCGCAGGTGTTACGTGCTTTTTGCACCTTGCAACGGCGGCAACTTCGCCAATTTCAACGCCACCAGCAACGCTCCAATCAACAACGCCACGATAAACGCCCCAATCCCGTTCCATTCGGCATAGTGCCAGAAGAACCCACCCGCCGTCCCCGCCACACTCGATCCCGCGTAGTAGCAGAACAGGTACAACGAAGACGCCTGCCCCTTGGCCTTCACCGCGCGGCGGCCGATCCAGCTGCTGGCCACCGAGTGGGCGCCGAAGAAGCCGAACGTGAAGATCAGCATGCCCGGCACGATCAGCCATAGCGGTGTGAACAAGGTCAGCGTCATGCCCGCAAGCATCAGCACGATGGTGGCCCACAATACGCGACGGCGGCCGAGGCGGTCGGCCAGGGAGCCGATTTTCGCTGAGCTGTAGATCCCCGAGAGGTAGACCAGCGACAGCAGGCCGACCACGGCTTGGCTCAGGCCGTAGGGATCGGCCAGCAGGCGATAGCCGATGTAGTTGAACATCGTCACGAACGCACCCATCAGCAGGAACGCTTCAAGGAACAGCCACGGCAGGCCCGCGTCCTTGAAGTGCATGACAAAACCGTCCACCAGGCTGCGCGGCTTGAGGCTGCTGGCGCGGAAGTTGCGCGATTCGGGGAGGATTTTCCAGAACACCGTGGCGGCGATCAGCGCCAGGGCGCCAATGATCAGCATTGCGGTGTGCCAACTGACGAAGTCGATCAACACGCCGATGATCAGGCGCCCGCTCATGCCGCCAATCGCGTTGCCACCAATGTACAGGCCCATGGCCAGGCCGATGTGCTGCGGGTGGATTTCCTCGCTCAGGTAGGTCATGGCCACGGCGGCCAGGCCGCTCAGTGACAGGCCCACCAGCGCGCGCATGAATAAAATCCCCTCCCAGGAAGGCATCAAACCACTGGCAATCGTCGCGAGCGCCGCGCAGAACAGCGCGGCGACCATCACCGGTTTACGTCCCAGGGTGTCGGAAATCGGCCCGGTAATCAGCAGGCCCAGCGCGAGCATCGCAGTGGACACGGACAGGATCAGGCTGCTTTGCGCTGCATTGATGGAAAACTCGTGGGACAGCGCCGGCATCATCGGTTGCACGCAATACAGCAGGGCAAAGGTGGCGAACCCCCCGGAGAACAGCGCGAGTACCGTACGCATGAACATCGGTGTGCCTTTTTCGATGTACGCGTCATTGAGCTGGGCCACCACCTCATCCAGGGCAGTGGGCGGGACTTCTTGAGCGAGTGGAGCGACAGCAGAATTCACGGGGACCTCGGGGAGGAAGAGCGTGCCAGGACCGGCCATGCAAAAAAGAATATAGCTGGCTAATGATTCTTTCCAATATATTGTTCGACCTGTTTGATATCTTTTACGACCTAATGAGGCCTGTATGGAATTGCGTCACTTGCGGTACTTCATTGCCGTCGCCGAAGAACTGCACTTTGGCCGGGCTGCGCAGGTGCTAGGCATCTCGCAGCCGCCGCTGAGCCAGCAGATTCAGGCGCTGGAACAGGAAGTGGGTGCACGTTTGTTTGAGCGTACCAATCGTCGGGTCGAGCTGAGCGAGGCGGGACGGTTGTTCCTGCATGAGGCGCGATTGGTGCTGGCTCAGGTCGACAAAGCGGCGGACGTGGCGCGCCGGGCGCAGTTGGGTGAGCTGGGCGAATTGAAGATCGGCTTCACGTCATCGGCACCGTTTAACTCCAGCATTCCCCAAGCGATCTTTGCGTTTCGCCAGGCGTTTCCGGCGGTGCACCTCAATCTGCAGGAGATGAGCAGCACCGAGGTGGCCGAGTCGCTGGTGGATGAGTCTATTCAGGTCGGGCTGATGCGGCCATTGCCGTTGCCGGATTCATTGAGTGTGGTCGAGCTGATGCGCGAACCGCTGGTGGCCGTAATGAACGCCGGCCATCCATTGGTAGCTGGCAGTGAGCATGGCCTGCACCTGGCGCAGCTGGCGGAAGAACCGTTCGTGTTTTTCCCGCGTAGCTATGGCAGTGGGCTCTACGCGCAGTTGCTCAGCCTGTGCCGTGACGCCGGGTTTAGCCCGCACTTTGCCCAGGAAGCGGGGGAGGCGATGACCATCATTGGCCTGGTCGCGGCGGGGCTGGGCGTGTCGGTGTTGCCGGCCTCCTATCAGCGCATACGGATCGACGGGGTGGTGTATCGCACGCTGCTGGATCCGGAGGCGGTGACGGCGGTGTGGCTGGTGCAGCGAAAAGGCGCGCAGACGCCGATGGCAGCGGCGTTTGTGGAGTTGTTGACGCGTAAATCCGCTCAGTAAGAACGCGTACTTCAAAGCGAAGCAGATCGATGTGGGAGCTGGCTTGCCTGCGATAGCATCCCCTCGGCATACCTGATCCATCGAGTCGTCCGCATCACAGGCAAGCCAACTCCCACCTTTGATCTTTGTCGTTTCTGGCGCGCAGCGAGCGCCAGTTTTATTTCGAAGTGCCCGTCTGCTCAAACAACTGCGCCGCATTCCCAGACTCACTCACGCCATTACTGCGCAACGCCGCCATGATGTCGCGGTCCAGCATGCTCACCCAGCGGTTGTAGTTGCGATGGATCTTGCCGTCTTTGTAGCCCAGTTCGCGGCTGTCGCGGTAGGTGATGGCGTAGCTGTTGCGGGTGTAGCGGATGTCGATGGCGGCGTAGTACTGGTTACGCACGGTGATCTCGGCCTGCACCAATTGCGGGCTCAGGCGTTGTACCGTCCATTCGCGCTTTTGCAGGGCGTTGACGATCACCGTTTTCATTTTCTCTTCGCTGACCTGGGCAGTGGCCGGCAGGTCGTGCTGGGTGTTGAGCACTGGTTTGCTGGTGCAGCCAGCGGTGGTCAGCAAGGCCAGGGTGATCAGGGTCGCGCGTAGCAAGGAAGACATTGCGTATTCACCAATCGATTAAAAAGTCAGGACCAGCGGCGGAAGATCAGCGAGGTGTTGACGCCGCCAAAGGCAAAGTTGTTGTTCATCACGTAATCGTTGTGCATCTCGCGGAATTCACCTTGCAGGTAATCCAGCTCGCCGCATTGCGGGTCCACTGAATCCAGGTTGAAGGTGTGTACGTACTGGTTGCGGTTCATCATCTCGATGCTGAACCACGACTCCAGTGCGCCGCACGCACCCAGGGTGTGACCGAGAAAGCTCTTCTGTGAACTGATGGGCATGCGGGCGCCGAACAGGCTGCTGGTGGCCTGCGTCTCGGCGATGTCGCCCTGGTCGGTGGCAGTACCATGACCGTTCACGTAGCCAATCGCGGAAGGCTCAAGCCCGGCATCTTCCAGGGCCAGTTCCATCGCGCGGCGCATGGTTTTCTGCTCCGGACGCGTGGTGTGCTGGCCGTCGGCGTTGCTGCCAAAGCCCACCAGCTCGGCGTGGATATGCGCACCCCGCGCCAGGGCGTGTTCCAGTTCTTCGAGCACCAGCATCCCGCCGCCTTCGCCGATCACCAGGCCATCGCGCCCGCTGTCATAGGGGCGTGGGCTGGTTTGCGGCGCGTCGTTTTTCAGGCTGGTGGCGTAGAGCGCGTCGAACACCATGGCTTCGGTGGGGCACAGTTCTTCGGCGCCGCCGGCGAGCATCAATGGCAAGCGGCCGAACTTGATCGCCTCATAGGCATAGCCGATGCCTTGGCTGCCGCTGGTGCAGGCGCTTGACGTAGGAATCAGCCGTCCGGTGAGGCCAAAGAAGATGCTGATATTCGCCGCCGTGGTGTGCGGCATCATGCGCACGTAGGAGTTGGCATTCAGTCCCTCGGCCACCGAGTTCAGCAGCATGTTGCCGAACGCCTTGATCTCGTCGGTGCTGCCGGTGGACGAGCCGCAGGCCACGCCCATGCGCCCGTCCTTGATCGACTCATCGCCGAGCAAACCGGCGTCCTGCAACGCCTGCTCCGCGGCCCACACCGCCAGGCGCGACACCCGGCCCATGCTGCGCAGTTGCTTGCGCGTCCAGTGCGCGGGCACGACAAAATCGTCGATTGGCCCGGCCAGGCGGGTGTTCAATTCAGTAAAACGGTCCCACTCGTCCATGCGCCGGATGCCGCTGCGGTTGGCGCGGAAGTTGGCGGCAATGGTCGCCCAATCACCGCCCAGGGAGGTCATGCCGGCCATACCGGTCACTACGACGCGTTTCATCAGCACAAGCCTCCATTCACCGCCAGGACCTGGCGCGTGATGTAGCCGGCTTCGGTCGACATCAGGAAGTTCACTGCGCCGGCCACCTCTTCAGGCGTGCCCATGCGCTGCGCCGGGATCATCTTCATCAGCTCTTCCACCGGTACGTTTTCATCCAGCATCGCGGTGTCGATCAAGCCGGGTGCGACGCAGTTGACGGTGATCTTACGCTTGCCCAGTTCGATGGCCAGGGCCTTGGCCGCACCGATCAACCCGGCTTTGGAGGCACTGTAGTTAACCTGGCCACGGTTGCCGATCAACCCGGAAACCGAGGTGATGCACACAATGCGCCCGGCGGCGCGACGACGAATCATCGGCATCATCACCGGGTGCAGGACGTTGTAGAAACCGTCGAGATTGGTGCGCATCACCACATCCCAATCGTCTTCCGACAGCGCCGGAAACGCACCGTCACGGGTCAGACCGGCGTTGAGCACCACGCCGTAATAGGCGCCGTGTTGCTCTACGTCGGCTTCAAGGATTTCCTTGCACGTCGCGCGATCCGCCACATCGAATTGCAGCACCCGCGCCTGGCGTCCCAGGGCTTCAACCTCGGCCTGTACCGCGCAGGCTTCGGCACGGCCACTGCGGCAATGCAGCACGATGTCATGCCCGGCCTGTGCCAGGCGCAGTGCGATGGCGCGGCCGATGCCACGGCTGGAGCCGGTGACCAGTACGGATTCAGTCATGGCGTTTCGTCCTTCGATTCATCTAAATAGGTGGCCGCCTGGGGCGGTCGAAATACATTCAAGCGGGCGCTGGCCTGGATACCGCTGCCGGTAAGGTGGCATTCGAACACACCCATGCCGTTGTCGTCTTCCAGGGAGCGCAGGGCGTGGATCGTCAGCTCGGCGTCTGCCGGGAAGTGCTCCACGTTACACTCGAACTTACGTGTGCCGAGCAGGAAGCCCAGTTCCACCGCTTTGCCTTTCTGGCGGGCGCGGCAACCGGCATAGGCGGCGACGCTTTGTGCCATCAACTCGATGCCGACCCAGGCCGGCAGGCTGCCGTCCGGGCGGTTGAACAGGCCGCCGGGCTTGATGGTCGCGCGGGTGTGAATCTGCTCTTCATCGAACGACAGCACCTGGTCGATCAGGATCATGTCGCCGGCATGGGGCAGCAGTTCGGCGAGTGGCCAATCGATCATGGGGCCTCTCCGATAATCAGGCTGACATTGTTGCCGCCGAAGGCAAACGAATTGCTCATCAGGCAGCGTTTTTCCAGGGCTTGCGCGGCCTGCGCCCACTGCAGGGCGGGCAGTGCCGGGTCGGGCTGGCCGTCCCATACATGCGGCGGCACCCGCTTATGGACCAGGCTCAACCAGCAGAACGCCGCTTCCAGGGCGCCGGCTGCGCCCAGGGTATGCCCGCTCATGGGTTTGGTCGACGAGCAGGGCACGCCTTCCGGGAATAGGCTGGCGACGGCCAGGCTTTCCATGGCGTCGTTATGCTGGGTGGCGGTGCCGTGCAGGTTCAGATAACCGATCTGTTCGGGCTGCAACTTTGCGCTGGTTAGCGCCTTGCACATTGATTTCAGAGCACCTTTGCCGGAGGGTTCGGGCGCGGAAATATGGTGCGCATCGCAACTCGCGCCGCTGCCCAATAGGGCAATCGGCGCCGGTTCCTTGCTCATCAGGAACAACACCGCTGCTTCGCCGATATTGATGCCGTTGCGGTTCGCCGAAAACGGGTTGCAGCGCTCGTTCGACACGGCATCCAGCGCGGTAAAGCCATTGAGGGTCAACTTGCATAAACTGTCGACGCCGCCGCAGATCACTGCATCGCACACGCCCAGGTCCAGCAGGCGCTGGGCACTCATCAGCGCGCGGGCGCTGGAGGTGCAGGCGGTGGAGATCACGTAGGCCGGGCCACTCAGTTGCAGCCAGTCCGCGAGGAAGTTTGCCGGGGCGCTGAGTTCCTGTTGCTGGTAGTCGTAGTCGCCGGGGAACTGGTTTTCCCGCAGGTAATGGGCAATCCCGCGACTGGCTTCGTCGATGCCCGAGGTGCTGGTGCCGAGCACAATACCCACCCGTGATGTGCCGTGGGTATTGATCGCCTGTCGGATCTCGTCTTCGATCTGCAACGCTGCTTCCAGCAGCAACTGGTTATTGCGGCTGCTCTGCTGGCCCAGTTCTAGCGGGATGGTGGCGAGTTCGCCGTGCACACCGGCCACCGGCAGCACGCGCTCCGGCACCCAGCCGCTTTCGGCGCGCATGCCCGAGCAGTCACCGGCAAACAGGCTGCGGCTGACCTCGGCCTTGCCACGGCCGAGGGCGCAGATTATGCCCAGGGCGTTGAGGTAGGCGGTCATCGGGCAGCCCCGAGCGGCGTGATGCGGTAGCTCAAGGGCTTCCCCGTCATGTTCACGCTGAAGACCTCGGACGATTGATACACGATCTGCCAATGCCCCGGCAGGGTGCGCGTCAGGTCCATCGCCTGCGCGCTGGGGTAAAGCGCGCGCACGTCATTTGCCGATGTCAGCGCAAACAGCAATGCGGCAAACAGCTCCCTGGCCTGCGGATTGGGCGGCAGCAAGCCATCGGCCTGCCACTCGCCATTGATCAGCTTTTGCCGGGCCTGTGGGATGCCCAGCGGGTCCATCATCGACCACCGAATCGCCGCGCCTTCGCGCTGGATCACCAGCAGCCAGTCCTGGCTCTGGCCGTCGGCCAGGCGCTGCACATGCAGCTGCAGCGGCAGGGCCAGGACCGGCGTTTTCTCGGGCAGCGGTGGCTGGCTGGCGCAGGCACTCAGCAGCAACAGGCAGCCCATCAACAGCATGCGTATCATGGGGCAGTACTCGCCAGGGGTTTGCGTGCCACGCAGTTGACCAGGGTTTCTTCGCGCTGGCCCACTGGTGGCGCCTGGCGCAGGCCCCAGCGCTCGAGCAGGCCGAAGTCGCTGGAGCGGCTCCACCACAAATACGGGTACGAGACGTTCTGCGGGCCAAACTCGAAGCCCTGCTCGCGGAGCATCTGCAAGTACTCTTCGGCGCTTTTCTGCACGTGCATGGGGTGGCGAAACAGCCAACGGATGACCCAGGTGTCGATATAGGCTTCGGTGGACTCGGCAAACAGCAGATAGCCGCCGGGCTTGAGTACACGATAGAACTCTTTGAGGGCGCGGTGCTGTTCAACCAGATGGTGGAAGGTCTGGTGACAGAACAGGATGTCGACGCTGGCGTCTGGCACGTCGAGGGTGGCGCAGTCGCTGCCGATCAGCTCGACGCTCAACCCTTGGCGCGTGGCCTCAACCTGGCACAACTCCAGGCTGTGGGGGTCTGCGTCCAGGCCGATCAACCGTGAAGGCGCAAATACCTGCTGCAACAGCGTGAAGGATTTGCCCTGACCGCAACCGGCGTCCAGCAGTACCGGCGCCTCAGGCAATGGCTCCGTGAACAGGCTGCGCAAGTCGTTGATCGCCACGCGTAACACGCGATGCTGCCAGGTGTGACTGCGCAGGAACCAGAGGCCAAATTTGGTTTCTTCGACGTAGTTCTTACTTAAATACTGGCTGCTCATACCGGTTCACTCGCACAAATCTCCGACAACATGCGCAACCGTCGCTTGGGCTCGCTGACAAACGGGTTGCGTTCATCCCACGCGTAGCCGGCGAGGATCGCGCTGATCATCCGACGAATCTCCGGCGAGCTGTCCGGATGGAAAATCACATCCTGGAAGGTCCCGGCGTACCAGCCTTCGACGTAGCAGCGGAAGGTATCGACACCTCGCTTCAACGGCTCTGCAAACTCGGTCTGCCAGTTGACGGTTTCACCTTTGAGCTGACGGTGCAGCACGCCGGCGGCCATGCTCGCCGAACGCATGGCGATGGTTACCCCGGAGGAAAACACCGGGTCGAGGAATTCCGCCGCGTTGCCCAGCAGTGCAAAGCCTGGGCCGTGAAGGGTTTTGACGTTGGCCGAATAGCCGCCGATGGTGCGCGCCGGCGTATCCCACACAGCGTTTTGCAGCACGCCGGACAGGCTCGGGGTTTCATCGATAAAGCCCCGCAGGCAGGCATCGAGGTCGCCGTCGCGGCCGTCGAAATGTCTCTTGGCCGCGACCACGCCCACCGAGCAGCGGCCGTCGCTGAACGGGATGGTCCAGAACCAGATATCGCGCTGGGTCGGGTGGGTGGTTACGAGGATCTTGGTACGGTCGAAGCCCGGGTGTTCGATGCGGTCTTCAACGTGGGTGAATACGGCCTGGCGCACCGGAAAAGTCGACGGTACGTCCAGGTCCAGCAGGCGCGGCAACACACGGCCGTAGCCACTGGCGTCGAGCACGAACTTGGCCTTGAGGTGGTACTCGCTGCCGTTTTCGCGACGTACGTGCAGGTAGCGGCACTCGCCGCTGAAATCCACACCGACGATGGTTTCGCCGTAGCGGATCTCTACGCCCTGAACGGCTGCCTGATCCGCCAGCAACTTGTCGAACTCGCCGCGCTGCACCTGGAAGGTGGTGGGCTTGCCGTTGCTGAACGTATCGCTGAAATCAAACGCGCTGTAGCGCTCGCCCCAGGCGAATGCGGCACCGGTTTTCACTTGGAAACCCGCCGCCTGTACGGCGTCGAGCATGCCGGCTTCTTCGATAAAGTCGATGCAGTGGGACAGCAGGCTTTCGCCAATCGAGAAGCGGGGAAAATGCTGGCGCTCGATGATCAATACATCATGGCCTTTGCGCTTTAACAGCGCAGCGGCGATGGCCCCGGACGGACCGGCACCGATCACCACCACCTGGCGACGTTCCATTTCAACTGTGGGCACGAGGGCTCCTTGCCACATTGGCATTAATCACATTCATAAGGCGTGCCTCTGTTGCCCGGCCCAGGGTGCCAGCATAAAGCTGAAGGCCAGGCCCAGGCTGACCGATAAGCCGAAATTACTCACTGCCGGTGTACTGGATACGGCCAGCAGGCCAAACGACAACCAGGTTGTCATAGCCGCCAGCAATGTGCCTAGCAGGCTGACCGCCGGACCGCCGATTTGCTCGCGCATCAGGATCGCGTAGTCGACGCTGATCGCCGTGACCAGCAGCAAGCCGAACAGGCTGAACAGCGTCAGCGGCTGGCCCAGCCAACCGAGGCTGGCCAGGCTGCACAGGGCCGCCAGCAGCGGCAGGGCGACAATGCGCAAGGCACCGCCAAACCCGAAGGGCAGGATCAGCAAGAGCACGATCAGCACGCACGACATCAATTTCAATTCGGCGGCGCTGATTTGCGTGTCGGCGAACACGCGGTTCAAGTCGCCCAGGCGGTCCACCCGTTGCACGCCGGGTAAATCCACTGCTTGCACCCGCAGCAGCGCCGGGTTGTTCAAGCCTTGCAGGCTAACCATTGCTGCCACGCCGCCGTCCACCGGGCCCAGCCACAGGGTGCGCCAAGGCTCGGCCAATGGGCCTGCCAGTGCGGCGTCGATATCTTGCGTAGGCAACGCTTGCAGTTGCCTCACCTCAGCTTGCAGGGCGCTGGCCGGTACGCCAAGGTCCAGCAATGGCTGCCAGTGCTGCGGCAGTTTATTCAAGGCGTCGCGCACTTGTTGCTGCTCGGCGGGCAGGCTGACCAGTTGATTGAGCGCCAGATAGCCCTTGAGCTTATCCATGTTTACCAATTGATCCAGGCGCTGCGCGAGTGCGCGCTGGCGCTCCAGCAACTGCTGCTGATCCTGCGCCCGCACCAGGAAAAACTGGCTGGTGGGTTGGAACCCGGTAATCCGCGCGACGGCCTGTGCTTCTTCCAGCAATTGCGGCGGCGCGCCGATCCACTGGCGGATATCGTTTTTGCTGTTCAACTGCCACAGGCCACCGGCGCAAAACAGCACCAGCAGCGCCAGCAAGACCGGGCTCGGCACGCGCTTGAGCAGCGAGGCGCGCAGCCGCCACAGGCCTTCGGCGATACGCAGCGGCCATTGCGCCGGGCGCAGCTCGACGCCCTTGAGCAGCGCCGGCAACAGGCACACGGCGGACAAATAAGCGCCCACCAGCCCGGCGGCGGAGAACACCGCGATCTGTGTCAACGCCGGGAACGGCGTCCACGCCAGCGCCAAGTAACCGATGCAACTGGTCGCCAGGCTCAGGCTCAGGCCGGGCAAGGTCAGGCGCAACGCCGGCCAGCTGCGCCATGGGCGCATGCTCCAGCTTTTCGACAGGTAGTGCAGCGGGTAATCCACCGCCACGCCGATCAGGCTGGAGCCGAGCACTAAGGTCATCACATGCATGTGCCCGAACAGCGCCACACAGGCCACCGCGCCAAACAGTATGCCCACCAGCACCGGCACAAAAGCCAGCAACACGCGCCAGCGTCGGAACGCCAGCAACAGCAGTAACAGGATGCCGACGGTAGCGCCGCCGCCGACCCAGGTGATTTCCCGCGTGGCTTGCTGCTGACCATTGGCCGCATACAGCAAGCCACTGGCGGCGAGCAGTTGCGCGCCTTGCTGGCCTGCCTGCTCGCGGCTGGCCTGGAGCAACTGCGCCACTTGCAGCGGCAGGTTCATGTCAAAGGCATTGCCGGTGGTGCTCGCACGCAGCAGCACCCAACGCTTGCCGTCAGCGTCGGCGACCAACGCGCCGCTGCCGATATCCAATTGCACTGAGCCCTGTTGCGGTTGGCTGTTCTGGATACGCCCGGTCAGCCCCAGCCAGTCATCCTGGCTGGGCACCAGGCTGAACCCGGTAAAGGGGTCGAACAGGGCTTGCACGCGTTGCTGGATAAACGCGTCGGGCTGGTTGATCAGCTGCTCGCGGTCCGTGGTCGAGAGCATCGCCAGGCGACCGCGCAGCAATTGCTCGCGTAGCGCCGGCAAGTCGGCTTGCAGGTTCCACTGCACTTTTTCAAACAACCCGCTGGCTTGCCAGCGCTCGCCCAATTGTTGCGCCACGGCGACCGCTTGTTGGCGGTCGGCATGGCCCACCAGCACCAGTATTTGGCGGTTAAGCGGTTCCTGCATGCGCTGTTCGGCTTGTTGCTCCAGGGCGTCCGGCGTGTTGCCCGGCACCAGCTCCATCAGGTTGGCGGACAACGGCGCGCCGTGGCGCCACTGCCAGCCGGCCAGCGCAAGCACCGCCACCAGCAGGATCAGGAAAAGGCGCGGCAGCAGGCGCTCACTGGGCAAAGTCGTGTTGCTCCGCGTCGCTCAACGGCTGGTTGGCAGTGCTGTCCTGCATGCGCAGCACGGTGCTGTCGCCTTGGGTTTCGAGCAATTCGATCTTTTGCACAAGATCGCCACCGTCGATGTTGATCCGGTTGAAGACTTGCTTGAGCAGCAGCGAGCGCGGAATCAGGGTCAATTGCCACTGCTTGGCCTCGCCGTGCAACTGCAATTCGAAGTCACGCTGCAAGCCGCTGCTGTCGCCCTGGAGCACGGCGAGGAACAAACGGTTCTGCTCGGCGCCGGCACTCTTGTTTGGCAGCAGTTGCCAGCCATTGGCGTCGCGGCGGGCGATGCCTTGTGCGCTGATGCGGTAGTCCTGTTGCAGCGGGGTTTTCAGCAGCCACAGCAGGCCGTGGTCCTTGGCGAGGACGAAGGTGCCTTTGCTGACCAAGGGTTGGGGCAGGGCACGCAGGTGTTTTTCCTGGGTGAAGCTGCCGTGGATCACTGAGGGTTTTGCAAGCTGATCGCTGAGTTGTTGCAGATCAAAGGCGTGGGCATTAAAGCTCAGCAACAGCGCAACCCCTGTGGGAGCAAGCTTGCTCGCGAAGAGCCTGAGAGCGCCGCGCAGTGTCAGGCGGCCCGCGTTATCGTTAACGTCCATCGCGGGCAAGCCCGCTCCCACAGGGGTCAGCATTTCAAGGCCCTTTCTATGGCGTCTGTGAATACTTTTGGCGAGGCCAATTGCATCTCGCGGGTCGTGATTTCCACGGCCACTTGCACGGTGCTGGCACGGGTCAAACGCTCGCCGCTGGCGAGGTCGGTGATCAGGTAATTGACCTTCAAGCGGTTCTCCCACTCCACCAGGCTGGCGCGCACGTTAATGGTCTGGCCGAACACAGCACCGCGCACGTAACGCAGTTGCATGTCGATCACCGGCCAGGCGTAGCCGGACTCGAGCATCGCCGTGTAGTTATGGCCGATCTGGTCCAGTAGCGCGCAGCGCGCCACTTCCAGGTACTTCACGTAATGCCCGTGCCACACGACATTCATGGTGTCGACGTCAAAAAACGGCACCAGGATTTCGGTGTCGCAATGCAGTACGCCGGGGCTACGCATGCAGCCTCCAGTGTTGCTCGGCGATGCGTTGCAGGCACAGGCGCAGTTCACCTTCCAGGGCACGGTCTTCGATGACCGGCGGGAAATCTTTGGCGAGTTCTTCGTGCATCGCCGCCAATGCCGGTGGCAGCGCGCGTGCATCCTCAGCCTGGGCCCGCAGCCAAACGCCTTGGTTGGCGGCGAGCAAGGTAGCGGCGGCGACCTGTTCGGTCAGCTCCAGCACGCGGATCGCATCGCGTGCGGCGATGGTGCCCATGCTCACCTTGTCTTGGTTATGGCACTCGGTGGAGCGCGAGAACACGCTGGCAGGCATGGTGTTTTTCAGCGCTTCGGCGGTCCAGGCGCTGGTGCCGATCTGCACGGCCTTGAAGCCATGGTTGATCATCGCGCGGTCAGCCGGGGCGCCGGACAGGTTGCTCGGCAGGCCGTGGTTGTAACGCACGTCCACCAGCAGCGCGAGCTGGCGGTCAAGCAGGTCGGCGACGTTGGCCACCAGGGTCTTGAGGCTGTCCATGGCGAAGGCGATATGCCCGCCGTAGAAGTGCCCGCCGTGCAATACGCGCTCTTCTTCAGCGTCGATGATCGGGTTGTCGTTGGCGCTGTTCAGCTCGATCTCGATGAACGAACGCAGCCAGTTCAGGCTGTCGGCCAGCACCCCGAGCACGTGGGGTGCGCAGCGCAGCGAATAACGGTCTTGCAGGCGATGCAGCGGCGCGGTCGGTGCGTCAATCGCCAGGTCTTTGCGCAGCCAGGCGGCGACTTGCATCTGCCCCGGGTGCGGCTTGGCGGCGAACAGGCGCTCGTCGAAGTGTTCCGGGTTGCCTTGCAGCGCCACCACGTTCAGTGCGGTGATGCGCGTGGCCAGTTGCAGCAGGTAGTCGGCGCGGGCGAAGGCCAGGCAAGCCAGGCCGGTCATCACAGCGGTGCCGTTCATCAGCGCCAGCGCTTCCTTGGGCCGCAGTACCAGTGGTTCCCAGCCCAGCTCGCGGTGCACGTCGGCAGCCTGGCGGCGTTCGCCACGGAACATCACTTCGCGCTCGCCGGACAGGGTCGCGGCCACGTAGGACAGCGGCGTCAGGTCACCGCTGGCGCCCACCGAGCCTTCTTCCGGGATCAGCGGCAGCACGTCGTGTTCAAGGAAGGCATGCAGGCGCTCGAGCAGTTCCACGCGCACACCGGACATGCCGTGGCACAGCGACTGCAAACGCGCGGCCAGCACGGCGCGGGTCGCTTGGGCGTCGAGCAACTTGCCCAGGCCGCAACCGTGAAAGGTGTACAGGTGACGCGGCAGCGCCTCGACGTGCTGCAACGGCACCGCCACCACGCACGAATCGCCGTAGCCGGTGGTCACGCCGTAGATCACGCCTTCCTTGTCCAGCAGCGAGTCGAGGAACTGCGCGCCCTTGGCAATGCGCTGGCGATACGCGGCATCGTCTTGCAATTGGGTGGGCACCTGACGATTGGCCAGGGCCAGCACGTCTTCGATGCGCAAAGCGCGTTCGCCAAAGGTTACTGGCTCAAGATGCGTCGTCATCGGTCTTCCAGAAAGGGTAAAAGTTGAACCATTGTTGGGGCGCTTCCAGGCAAAACTGGCCCAGGCGTGCAGCGTAGCGCGCGGTCCACAGGGCTATGACCTGCTCGCGGGTGTTGCGTTTCCATTCGACCCGTTCGGCGAAAGGTTCAATGCTCAGGCGATAGCGGTTGTTGTGCTTGAGGCACATCAGCAGGTTCACCGGGCACTTGAGCAGGCCGGCCAGCAGCCAGGGGCCTTGGGGGAAGGCGGCGTCATGGCCGAGGAAATCCACGCGCACCGTGCGCCCACCGTGCAGCGGCACGCGGTCGCCGGCAATCGCCAGCCACTCGCCGTCGTCCAGGCGCTGGCTGAGCAGCAGCATGGTGGCCGGGTCCAGCTCGCTGACCTGGATCAGGCGCAAGTGGCTCGCGCCGGCTTCGCCCAGCAGGCGGTTGAATTGTTCGGCGTGCTTGGTGTGCACCAGCACGTTCATGGTGACTTTTTCACCGATCTCCGCGAGGGCGCGGCACACTTCGAGGTTGCCCAGGTGCGCACCCACCAGCATCTGCCCACGTTCACCGCGCAGGTGCCCGCGCAATTGCGCCGGGTCGTTAATGTCGATCTGCTCCAGGCGCAATTTGCCGTTCCACACGTCGAGCTTATCGAGCATTGAGTCCGCAAACGCCATGAACTGACCGAAGACTTTCCTGTGGGTGGGGCGCAGGTCATCACGCCCGCTCCAGTCGGCCAGGCGCTGCTGGTATTGCCAGGCGCTCTGGCGCGCCGTGCGGCCGAACAGGAAGAAGTACAGGACGATCCCGTACAGCAGCGGGCTCAATACCCGACGGCCGAGTACCTTGGCGGCGAAGGCCGTGAGCTTCATCAGCCAATAGCTGCCGCGTTCATCACGGTCAGCCCAGTGTTTGTTGCGATCGCTCATGCCTGCCACCGTCGCCACAGGATCATCGGCGCACGGATCAGCATGCCGAAGAACAGTCGGGTGTGCATGGCCGAGATACGGACGTTGTCGCGGAACAAACGAAAGTGCGACAAGCCGTCAGCGGGGTAGTGCACCTGGGTTGGCAGCCAGCGCATCGGCTGGTTGCGCCAGGCCAGGCGCACCAGGATGTCCGAGTCGAAGTCCATGCGCGTACCAATGTAGGCCGAGTCCATCAGCGCCAGCACCGGCGCCAGTGGGTACACGCGAAAGCCGCACATCGAATCGCGAATCTGCAGCGACAAGGTGTTGATCCACACCCACACGTGGGTCAGGTAGCGCGCGTACAAACGGCCCTTGGGCACGCTGTCGTCGTATTCGGGGTAGCCGCAGATAATCGCATCGGGGTGCCTGCGCGAGGTGTCGACAAACGTCTCGACTTCGCGCAGGTCGTGCTGGCCGTCGGCGTCCACTTGCAGCGTGTGGCTGAAGCCCAGGCGTGCGGCTTCGCGAAAGCCCGCCATCACCGCGCCGCCTTTGCCCTGGTTGTTGGGCAGGGTGAGCAGGGTGACGTTATCCAGGGTGGCAAGTTGCGCCAGCACTGCCGCGCAGGTGGGGCTGCTGCCGTCGTCCACCAACAGGCAGGGCAGGCCGCTGTTCAACAGGCTGTGGACCACGGCCGGCACGGCGGCTTCGTGGTTGTAGACCGGGATCAGGGCGCACGGGTTATGCATGCGCGGCCTTCAGCAAAATCCGGCCGCTGGAGCAGGCGGCGACGCCGTTGCGGTAGGCGAAGTACAACTTGCCGCGCTCCCGGTCGAAGCGCAGGTGCAGTTCAATCGCGTCGCCGGGGCGTACCAGTTGCTGGAACTTGAGCACTTCCATTCCGGCAAAGGTCGGCGGCAAATCGAGCAGTTGCTGGCCCAGGTTGAACGCCCATTCCACCTGCACCACGCCCGGCAGCACCGGCGTGACCGGGAAGTGCCCGCTGAAATAGGCCAGGTCCGGCGGGACGCTTAGTTGTGCGGTCCATTCGCCGTTGGCTTCGACTTTCTCCAGTACGTCGGGCGCCTTGGGGCGCGGCGCCAACAGCAGCGACTCGACGTCGGCCTGGGGCAGCTTGCCTTGGCTGTTCAGCGGTAACTGCCTCAGCAAACGCCAGCGACGCGGCAGAGCCAGCGCTTCGCAATGCTGGCTCAAGTGTTGGCGCAGGGTTTGGGTGAGCGTGCGCCGGCCCTGATTGCGCAGGGCATGCAGGCCCTCGTCGCTCAGCACCACCAGGGCGCCGAGGGAGGCGCGGTTTTCCTGCACCACGCCCAGGCGGGTTTCGGCGACCCACGGATGGGCCATCAGTGCGTGTTCTAGCATGGGCAGGGAAATACGTTTTTCTTCCAGTTTGACGATGCGATCCAAGCGGCCCAGCAGTTCGAAACGGCCATCGGCGTGAATGCGCGCGGCGTCGGCGGTCTGTTCGATATGCCCTTCAGGCAGATACTTTGAGGCGATGCGCAGCGCGCCGTCTGCATCCTGACTCAGTTGCACGTCGGCAAACGGCTGCCAAGGCTGCGCACCCTGGCGCCAGGCGATGCCGCCGGTTTCCGAGCTGCCGAGGATTTCCGTGGGCCACTGCTGCAAACGGTCGTAAAGGCTGCCGGCAGCGTCCACTGGCAGCGCGCCGCCGGACGAAAACACCCGCGACACCTGGCTCAGTGCCGGCCAGTCGAGGTTATCGCCCATGCGCTTGAGCAGTGCTGGGCTGGCGACCCAGGCAAATTGTCCGTGCTCGCGGCTCGCGCGCTGCATGTCTTCAGGGAAAGCCAACTGCTTGCGCACAAAGGTGCGCCCGGCGCACAGCGGCCAGAGCACTCGGAACAGCAAGCCGTAGATATGTTGAGTGGCCACGCTGCCGATGATGCAGGCGTCTTTAAGGTCCGGGCCCCACAGGGTTTCCAGCGCCTCAACTTCGTTAGCCAGCTGGCGCAGCGTCTTGTCGATGCGCTTGGGTTCGCCACTGGAGCCGGAGGTGCACAGGCTCAGTTGGCAGCTGTCCAGATCAAGGGCGGCTGGGCGCAGTGGTGTTTGAAACAGCGCGTCCAGGTCAGCCGCTTCGGTCAGCCAGGCATCAACGGACTCGTCCCAGCGTTGGCGGGTTTGAGGTTGCAAATCGGCGGGCAGTAGCACGCTGACCCCGGCCCGCCATGCGCCCAGCAGAGCAATTGCCAGCAGGCCGGCATCTTCCAGGTACACGGCCAGGCGCTGGGTACCCCGCGCTTGCAGGCCCGCCGCCAGGCTCAGGGACTGCTCCCACAGCTGTGCATGACTCATCTCAGGCTCGGTGGTGACCAAACGCTGTTGCAGCGGCTCAAGCAGCAAGTGCTCAAGTTTCAACCCATTCATACGCGGCCTCGAACCCTTTGTCGTACCAGCCATTCCACGGCAAACAACAGCCCCATCAGCCCGTAGGCGATCAAGCCGTTGTACAACGTCCACCAGCTCAGCGGCGCCCACAGGGTGAGGGCAGTGGCGAGCAGGCCATTACACAGAAAAAACACGCTCCACACCACGGTAACCTGGCGGGTATACACAATGGCGTGGGGCGGCAACACCGGATCGGTCATGCGCGCCAGGCGCTCGACCATCGGTGGGCCGTATTTCAGGCTCAAACCGAACAGCGACAACATGAACGCGCTGACCAGGCTCGGGTACCAGCGCAACAGTTGCGGGTTATCGAACCAGGCCAGCGCTAAACAAAACACGATGATCGCCAACGCCATCCAGCGGCTGCCGGGGCGTCGGGCACCGGTCAGCCCACGCAGCAGCCACAGGCCGCCCAGCAGCAGGCCGAATTGCCACGGTGCAAAGTGCTCGGTGCCGTAATACACCGCAAATGGGTACAGCAGCCCCGCCAGCAACAGGCCAAGGCCGATCAGCCGGCTCATGCGGCCGGCTGGACCAGACGGTAAACCGCCTCAACCACGTCGTTCACGGTCCGTACCGCCTTGAATTCTTCGGCGGCGATCTTCTTGCCGGTCTGGCGCTTGATATGGTCGATCAAGTCGACGGCGTCGATGCTGTCGATTTCCAGGTCCTGGTACAGGTTGGCGTCAAGGGTGACGCGTTCCGGCGGCAGTTCAAACAGTTCCACCAAGGCATCGCGCAAGGTGTTGAAGATATCGTCACGAGTTTGCATGGTCCGGTCTCAAGCTGCCTGTCTGTCCGTGACATACGCCGCAAGGCTGGCCACGTTGGTGAAGTGATTGCGGGTGTCCTTGGCGTCGGCATCGATCTTGATGCCGTACTTTTTCTGGATTGCCAGGCCCAGTTCCAAGGCGTCTACCGAATCCAGGCCGAGGCCTTCGCCGAACAGGGTTTGCTCGCTACCGATGTCGTCGACGCTGATGTCTTCAAGGCCCAGGGCCTCGATGATCAGCATCTTTATGTCGTGCTCAAGGCAGTGTCTGTCGCTCATCTTCGGCGAGCTCCTTAAAAAAATAGTCGTGCAGGTAATCGTTGAGCTTGCGTGAGGCTTGGGGCGCGGGGCCCAGTGTTGCGAACGCCTGTGGTTCTATATCGGCACCCACCCGCAAACTGAAGTGCACGCGGCATTTCGGGATGCGATACCAGGGTTCGGCCTTGGTCAGCGTCGTGGGGCTGACCTTGATCACCACGGGGGTGATGATTGTCGCACCCCGCAGCGCAATGGCGGCGCCGCCGCGATGAAAGGCAGGCGCCGCGCCGGGTGTGGTGCGGGTGCCCTCGGGGAAAATGATCAGGGTCTGGCCTGCGCGCAGGGCATCGGCGGCGGCATCGAGCATTTCAGCGCTGCCGTCGTTGCTGATGTAGCCCGCGTCGCGCACTGGCCCGCGGGTAAAGGGGTTCTGCCACAGGCTCTGCTTGACCACGCAATTGGCCTGGCGCACCAGGCCGATCAGAAACACCACATCGATCAGCGACGGGTGGTTGGCGATGATCATCTGGCCCGGGCGCCCGAGTTTTTCCGCGCCGTCGACGCTATAGGTCAGCACGCCGGCGCGTTGCATCAAGCGAATAAAGAACCAGAACAGCCAGCTGATGGTGTGGCGGGCGCGGCGCCTGTGGCTTGCTGCGCTGCCTGGCAGGCAACTGAGCAGGGGAAACACCAGCAACCGCAGGCACAGCCCTCCGAAGCCAAACAGCGCGAAACTGGCAGCGGTGGCGAACAGACGCCAATAGTAGGCGTCTCGCGGTTTGTCGTTCAGGGTTTGCGTTGCCAGTTCCATACGCGGTTCTTCCAGGCATGTTGGCAGGCGACCTGTTCGGTGAGCAGGGTGCGCAGCAGGTTCAGGGCATGGGGCCACTGGGTTTGAGTGAGTTGGACAGTGCGGGTGCTGAGTTCCAACTGCCACTCGTCGCCCGGTGTCAGCAACAGGCCGAGGGCGTAAGGAAAGGGTGCGTCAACGATCCAGCTGGCGTAGGCCTCGGGCGGCAGTTCTTCGGTAATCACCAGCAAAACGGCCGGCGCGCCTTCGTTGAGCAGCGCGGCGGCCTCGAGCATGCCGTGTTCCAGGCCATCGCCCGCGGCCGCGAGGGCGGTCATTTCGCTGGTTTCATTGCGCAGGATCGACCACAGGCCAATCACCGCGTTATGCACCGACAGGCTGAACTGGGTTGGCGACAGTGGCTGGTCGTTGGCCAGGTCGCTGAGAATGTCGAGGGTGCGCGGGGTCTCGCCATGCCGGGAAACAAACACCAGTGGCAAGTCCTGCAAGCCCTCGGCCAGCGGCCAGCCTACGCTGAACGCCATGCGCGCCAGGCGGCTCAGCCGGCGGCGTTGCATGGCTGGCAGGAACGAGACGTCGGGGCAGGCTTCGCTGACAGGCAGAGACACCGGGGCCTGGCACCAGGCACGCCATTCATCCGTGCTTTCCAGTCCAGGGGCCCAGGCGCGCCATTGGGCGATGTTGAAAGTGATCACTGAGAAAGTATCCCGCCCCTGCGGGCTTCCATGTGCGACTTGTGGCCCCGAATACCGGGACAGGGAGCAATAGCCGAATGGCGCGCATTATCCGGGTGCCGTGGGGTTCTAGCAAATATTGGTAAAAAATTGTTCACGGCTGATAACAATTTGGTTGGGATGATTTACAGATTGTCCTTTACCCCACGCCGATTTGGATTGTCGGGCCCTTCCTGTTCGTTTGTCGGGGATGGATGAACGAGGTAGCGAACATTCGCTTAAGCCCTCTACACTCCTGCATTCATTGATACACGGAGGTTTTTCCATGCGGCGCGTGGTGTTCAATCAAAAAGGCGGCGTTGGCAAGTCCAGCATCGCCTGCAACCTGGCGGCGGTCAGCGCCAGTGAAGGCTATCGAACCCTGTTGGTGGACCTCGATGCACAAGCCAACTCAACCCAATACCTCACCGGGCTGACCGGCGACGACATCCCCATGGGTATCGCGGATTTTTTCAAGCAAACCCTGTCTTCCGGGCCGTTCTCCAAGAAAAACAAAGTCGATATCTACGAAACCCCTTTCGACAACCTGCATGTGATCACCGCCACTGCGGAATTGGCAGACCTGCAGCCCAAGCTTGAAGCCAAGCACAAGATCAACAAGCTGCGAAAGCTGTTGGACGAACTGAGCGAAGACTACGACCGGATTTACCTGGATACGCCGCCGGCGCTGAATTTTTATGCGGTTTCGGCGCTGATTGCTGCCGATCGCGTGCTGATACCGTTTGATTGCGACAGCTTCTCCCGCCAGGCACTGTACGGCCTGCTGGCTGAAATCGAAGAATTGAAGGAAGACCACAACGAAGGCCTGGAAGTGGAAGGTATCGTGGTCAACCAGTTCCAGGCGCGTGCGAGCTTGCCGCAGCAGATGCTCGATGAGTTGATTGCAGAAGGGTTGCCGGTGCTGTCGGTGTACCTGACCAGCTCCGTGCGCATGCGTGAGTCGCATCAGGAGAACAAGCCGCTGATCCATCTCGACCCTCGGCATAAGCTGACGCAGCAGTTTGTGGAATTGCATAACCTGCTGGAAAACGCGTGACCTGAAAGGCAACGTAGAACCTTGTGGGAGCCGGGCTTGCCCGCGATGAGGCCGGAGCATTCAATAGAGAGAATGCCTGACACACCGTCATCGCAGGCAAGCCAGCTCCCACATTCGACCGTGTTTAGACGCCCTGGCTACGCAACCAACTCATCAACTGCGGCAACGGAAACGCCCCGCTCTGACGCACCACTTCGCGGCCATTCTTGAACAGAATCAAGCTGGGAATCGAACGAATCCCCAACTGCGCCGACAACTGCTGATTGGCCTCACTGTCGAGCTTTGCCAACCGGCACTTGCCCTCCAGCTGCCCAGCGGCCTGCTCAAACACCGGCGCGAATGACTTGCACGGCCCGCACCAGTCGGCCCACACATCCACCAGCAAGGGCAGGTCGCCCTTGATCTGGCTGGCGTAGTCGCCTTGCTTCAACTCGAAAGGCTTGCTCAACAACACCGGCTGCTTGCAGCGCCCGCATTTGGGCGCGTCACTCAGGCGTTCGCCGGGGATGCGGTTGAGGCCGTTGCAATGAGGGCAGGGGATTACAAGAGGTTCGGACATGGTGGGCTCCTTCGATGTGGCCAATGGACTGTATCTGGAGTCGGGCGAGGTGTTTATCAAGGCGGGGAGAGGGGGGACTCATCCACTCACAGTTTTGCCCGTGCTGATGTGGGCAGCTGTCTAGGCTGTCAGAGCCTGTTCTGTTTTGAACCATCGGTCTGTTTGCGATTATCGCAAATTGAGATATTCGGAATTCGGGTTTAACCTTCATAGCAAGATGCGATAAGGATGTTGCATGCGAGTGATCAGCGAGAAAGGATCTGGGAAGCGAAGGAAAAGTGGCCACGTTCAGCAACAGCGTTGGATCAGTGGTATCGGGTAATGAGGCGAAATTACCCCAAAGATTTCGCGGCGATGAAAGCCATGTTCCCTGCCACGGATAAGGTCGGGGAGTTTCACATTTTCGATATTGGAGGCAACAACTTGAGGTTGATTGCTGGCGTGGAGTATCGGGCGCAGCGCATCTACATCAAGCATCTGCTTGATCACCGCGACTATGAGAAAGATAAATGGAAGGAAAACAACAGATGAGCGCGCTTATGCGAGTAGCTGCCGAACACTGGCAATTTGTTTCACCCGTGATGCGCAAACCAGAAAACGAGGAAGACTACGACGCTCTGGTATGTGGGTTGGACGAGTTATTGAGCCTGATCGGCGAAAATGAGGACAGTCCGCTGATGAGCTTGGTAGATATCCTCAGCGACTGGATCGAAGCCTACGATCATGAGCATCGCCCAATGCCCGTCGCCAGCGGCGCCGATGTGCTGCGATACATGATGCGCGAACACAATCTCACTCAGAGCGACCTGCCGGGCGTCGGCGCCCAATCGGTCGTCTCTGAGGTGTTGAGCGGAAAGCGCCAACTCAACATACGGCAAATTCGTTGGCTGGCTGAACGCTTCGGCGTATCAGTAGAAACCTTTATCTGAGGCGTTTACGACGAACAACTAATCTCCAAATGCTTGCCCCAATCTGGCGGCCGCTGTGCGTATTGCTCCATACCAGGCTGCTCCCCAAACGGCTTGCTCAGCACCTCGTGCAGTCGCCGCACCTCGCTGTAATCGCCCGACTCGGCCGCAGTGATTGCGTTCTGCGCGAGGTAGTTGCGCAGGATGTACAGCGGGTTCACCGCGTGCATCCGCTTGCGGCGCTGCTCTTCGCTATATTCCCCATCCCGCGCAACGCGGGCCTTGTACAGCTCAGCCCAGGCATCAAACCCGGCGAGGTCGACGAAGTCGTCGCGCAGTCGTGCCACGGCCAGCGCCGCCGACTCATCTCCCAGGCGGCGGAAGAACAGCGTGTAATCAACGCCACTGTTCTGCATCAGTTGCAACAAGCGCTCCACCAGCTTCTGGTCATCGTCTTCAGCGGTGGTCAGCCCCATGCGGCGACGCATCAAATCCAGGTAATTCGCCTGATACAACGGCAGATACAGCCCAAGCGTTTCTTTCAAGGCGTCGACGCTGATAAACGGCGTCAACGCCTGTGCCAATGCACTGAGGTTCCACTGCCCAATCGGCACTTGGTTGCTGAAGGAGTAACGTCCTTCATGGTCGGAGTGGTTGCAGATGAAGTGCGCATCAAAGTCATCGAGAAACGCAAACGGTCCGAAGTCGAAGGTGATGCCCAGGATCGACATATTGTCGGTATTCATCACGCCATGGCAAAAGCCATACGCCTGCCACTTGGCGATCAATTCGGCGTTGCGCTCGACGATTTCGCGGAACATGGCCAGGTAAGGCTCTGGTTGTTCGCGGCACTCGGGGTAATGCAGGTTCAATACGTGTTCGGCCAAAAGCGCCTGCTGTTCGGGCTTTTTGGTGTAATAGAAATACTCGAAATGCCCGAAGCGGATATGGCTCGGCGCCATGCGCAGCACCATCGCGCCGCGTTCCTGCTTCTCACGCCACACCGGGGTATCGGAGCCGATCACGCACAGTGCGCGACTGCTGGGGATACCCAGCGCATGCAGCGCTTCGGAGGCCAAAAACTCGCGGATCGAAGACCGCAACACGGCGCGCCCATCACCCATGCGTGAGTAAGGCGTCATACCGGCACCCTTGAGGTGCAGGTCCCAGTGCTCGCCGGCCTCGTTATACACCTCACCCAGCAACAACCCACGGCCATCGCCCAATTGCGGGGTGTAGCCACCGAACTGATGCCCGGAATAGACCATCGCCCGTGGCTCCGCTTCGGCCCACAGCGTGTGCCCGCCAAACAGCTCGGCAAACACCGGCGTTTCGGCCACGGCCGGGTCGAGGTCGAGCAATGCCATGGCAGCGTTACTCGCCACTACCAGACGCGGTGCGTCGAGGGGTTCAGGCAGTACGTGGGTTGAGAACGCGTCGCCCAGGCGTGCGAAGCGGTTGTCGAAGGTCAGTTCGTCGAGGGCTTTCACCGGCCATCTCCAGCAGAATGTCCTGGCATTCTGCTGGGGATAGCACCGTTAGTCGAGTTTGCTCGGCGGCGGCTCCGGCGCATCGTCGACTTTGCCGGGTGGCGGCTCGGGGGCGTCCTGCTCAGGGGCAGGCACGGCCATGGTCTTGTGCTCGTCTTCGGCAGGCACCAATTTGTATTCCTTGCCGTGCATGTTCTTGAGGTATACCTCCATCTGCCGGAACGAGATGTTGATGTGCTGTTTCTTGAACTCACGGTTGATGTAGCGGTTGACCTCATCCAGCACGGGGTTGCGGTCGCCCAGGTCGCGCACGTGCATGCGCAGTTCGTGGTCGAGGGCGCTTTCACCGAAGTTGAGGAAGTACACCAGCGGTTCCGGTTCCTTCAACACGCGTGGGTTTTCCCTGGCAGCCTTGAGCAACAACTCCTTCACCAAGTCCAGATCGGAGCCGTAGTCCACGCCCAGCTTCAGGGTGACCCGGGTGATGGTATCGGTCAGCGACCAGTTGATCAGTTGCCCGGTAATGAAGGTTTTGTTCGGGACAATGATGTCCTTGCGGTCAAAGTCGGTGATCGTCGTGGCGCGGATGCGGATTTTGCTCACCGTGCCCGACAGGTTGCCGATGGTGATGGTGTCGCCGATGCGCACCGGGCGTTCGAACAGGATCATGATGCCGGAGATAAAGTTGGCGAAGATCTCCTGCATACCAAAGCCCAACCCCACGGACAGCGCCGCCACCAGCCATTGCAACTTGTCCCAGCTCACGCCAAGGGTGGAGAGGGTGGAGACAAAACCGATGCCGGCAATCACATACGACAACAGCGTGGTCGTCGCGTAGGCGCTGCCTTGGGCCAGCTCCAGTTTGGACAGTACCAGCACCTCGAGCAGACCGGGTAGGTTGCGCGCCAGTGCGAAGGTAATGCCGATGATGATCAACGCGCCGATGAAATCGCCGATGCTGATCGGCACCATGCTGATATTCGCACCCGTGCCGCTGGTGTATTCGTACAGGGTGACGTTGTCCAGGTAGGAAAATACCGAGATCAGGTCCGACCACACCCAGTACAACGCCGCGATAAAGCCGCCGAGCAAGGCCAGGCGGATCAGTCGCATCGACTGCTCGTTGACCTGCTCGATGTCCAGGGTCGGCTCTTCGATCACCGCTTCGCCTTCACCGGCTTCCTTGGCGGCCTGGCGTTTAGCCAGTGCCCGCGCATAGGCCAGTCGCCGCGCCGCAACGCCCAGGCCGCGTACAAAGGTGGCCTCGATCACCAGCCAGAACATCAGCAGGTACAGGGTGTTGATCAAGCGGTCGCTGAGCTTGAGCGCGGTGTAGTAATAGCCAAAGCACACGGCGATAAACAGGGCGACGGGCAAGGCGGTAAACAGCAGGCCGATGGCCTTGCGAAACAGTGAGGCTTTTTCATGGGTTGGGCTGTTGAGCAGCAGGCGACCCAGCAACCAGGCCATCAGCGCATAGCACGTGAGCACCACGCCAATGCCCAGCACATCGTCCGCCAGCGCCGCCGGCTGGTGCTCGGCGATCGCCACGACGGCCACCAGCGCCAGCACCACCAGACCGAGCTTGCGTATCCAGCCTTGCAGGAATTCGACTTGGGGTTTTTCCCAGCGGAAGTGCAATTGCGCCACGCCACCCGGCGCCAGGATGCGATAAGCGGTGTAGAAGACCAGCCAGGCCTGGGCGATTTGCAGCAACGCTGCGCCGAGGTTGGCGTTCTGCCCACGGGCGTCAATTTGCAGTGCATAGCCGCACAGCGCCAGGCCCAGCGCCACCGGCATCGCCAGCAGGATATTGATCAGGATGGCCTGCGGCGTGTGCCACTGGCTGTCGCGCTTGAAGTGGCCGATGTCCAGGTGGACCTTGCTCAGGCGCTGATACAGGGCTTTGCGTCGCCACAGCAGGGCACCGATCACCAGCAGCAGTGGCAGGAACAGCAGCGGGCGCTGGGTCAGGCCGTCATACAATTCGCTGATGCTGGAGGCCCAGGGCAGGGTGGCGACTTGCTTGCTCAGGTGCGCCGGGACAGTTTCCAGCCACTCGGTGTCCAGCGGCTTGTTGCTGGGGATCCAGAACATCTGCTCATCCAGCGTCGCCCGCAGTGCGGTGGCGGTGCTGAGCAGTTGTTTCTGGTTCAGTTGCAACGTGATGGATTCATTCAGCAGCGAGCTCAGCTCTCGGCTCAGGCGCTCCAGTAGGTCGCTGCGGGTGATGGCCAGTTCCAGCAACGTGCGGCGCAGTTGCGGGGTGACATCTTCTGGCGCCTGGTTAGCCAGCAAGTTATCCACATAGGCGCTGGGCGAGCTGATCAGCTCGCGCTGCTGGTTGACCTCAAACTGATACAAGCGAATGTTGGCGATGTCATCCGCCAGGTCACGGTCTACCGTCAGGCGCGGCAGCGCCTGTTTCTGTTTGTAGAGGATCTTGGACAGCAGCAGGCTGCCCTTGAGCACGTTGATCTGCTCGTCCAGGGCCGAATCGCTCTGGGTGACTGTGTCCAGTTGCTGCTTGGTTTGCAGGTTTTTCTGGGTCAGGTCGTTGAGGCGGTCAGTGCTTTTAAGCAGGTAGTCGGAGAGCTTGAGGTTGGCCGCGCTTTCCGTGGCCAGCAGGCTGCTGCCGCCAGCTTTTTGCGCTTCGATGGATTGCTGGGTGACGGTCTGCTGGGATTGGGCCAGGCGCTTTTGGTTGATCAGGGTTTGCAGGTCCTGGATTTCTTGCTCCAGGCGCGCGGTTTTTTCCTGGATCAGGTCGTGCTGACTGTTGCCCAGGTCTTGCAGTTGGCTGTTGCCTGCCAGTTCCTGGCGGCGCAAGGGGATCAGTGCGTTCAGGGCGGCGAGTTCAGCGTTGAGCTGGTTGCGCTGATCGGCATTGAGGGTTTTGCCGTTGTCTTTGCCGGCCTTGAGGATCGAGTTGATCTGCAGGATGCGCGTCTGGCTGCTGCTGATTTCAGTCTGGGCGCGCTCGGGCCGGGTCTGGGCGGCGATGGACAGGCTGTTGGCGTCGGCCAGCTCTTTTTGCAGGTCGCCCTGCTGGGTACTGCGCTGCACCAGCAATTGCTCGAGCTGCGGTACCGGCAGGGTGGCGTAGCGTTGGGCGACCGGGACGACCTTGGTGGCCTTGAGCCGCGTCAGTTCGCGCTGGTTCTCTGTGGTCTGGCGCGGGGCGTCTTCCAGCTGGCGCTTGAGGTCGATGAGGCGCTGCTCATAGTCCTGCTTATTGTCCAGGTACGTCAGGGTCTGTTGCAGGATCGCCTGCAACGCTTTCATATCGGCGTCGGGCAGCTTACGGTCGGGCAGTTTGTCCAGGGTTTGCTGGATGGCGTCGGCGCTGGGCGGGTCGGCCGCGTGGACGGTACCGACACAGAGGGTCAAGCCCAGCAGGGCAGTGGCGAGAAATGTGCGCAGAGTTGGCATAGAGACCGGTCGAGCGAAATGAAAAAATGGGGGCGAGCTGTCGCCCCGCAGTTTAGAGGAAGAGTCCGGGACCCGGGCGACTTCCTTCGGGGAATCTGACGCCGACTTTGCCGATCTTGTTCCCGTCCATGACAGCGACGGTCCAGATGGTGTTGTTCCACTCCACCTGGTCGCCTACGACTGGCGCACCGCCGACTTTCTGGGTGATGAAGCGGCTCAGCGGCATGTCCGGGTCGATGCCCTCCAGCTTCAAGCCGTACAGGGCGGAAACCGCGCCCAGCTGGGCGTCGCCTTCCAGTACGAAGTCGCCGAAGAAACGCAAATCCAAACCGCGTTGCGGCGCCTGGCTGAAGAGTTTGCCCAGGGCCGGCAGGTTGTGTTCGTGGCCGATCACACAGAGCAAATCATCGACTTCCAGCACCGTACTACCCGACGGATGGAGCAGTTGTTGACCGCGGAACAGGGCGGCGATCCGCGTGCCCTCAGGCATTTTCAGCTCACGCAGGGCGGCGCCAATGCACCATTTTTCTGCGCCCAGGCGGTAGACGAACAGCTCCCACTCGCTGGTGACATGCACTTCCAAGGCCGCACGGGAGATCGGCGCCGGGTCCGGCGGTACGGTGACCTTGAGCAGCTTGGCCACCCACGGCAGGCTTGTGCCCTGCACGAGCAGCGAGACCAGCACGATAAAGAACGCCAGGTTGAAGTACAGCTGCGCATGCGGCAGGCCGGCCATCAGCGGGAACACCGCCAGAATGATCGGGACCGCACCGCGCAGGCCGACCCAGGCGATAAAGGCTTTTTCGCGGCCGTGAAACGCCTTGAACGGCAGCAGGCCAACCATCACCGACAGCGGCCGCGCAAACAGGATCATCCACAGTGCAAGGCCCAGCGCCGGGAGGGCAATGGGCAGCAATTCGTGGGGCGTGACCAATAGGCCCAGCACCAAAAACATGCCGATCTGAGCCAGCCACGCCATGCCGTCGAGCATATGCAAAATGCCGTGACGGCTGCGCACCGGGCGGTTGCCGATCACCAGGCCACACAGGTAAACGGCGAGGAAGCCACTGCCGTGCAGGGCGTTGGTCAGGGCGAAGACGAACAGGCCGCCGGCGATCACCAGGATCGGGTACAGGCCGTTGGCCAGGCTGATCCGGTTGACCATCTGCAGCATCAGCCAGCCGCCGCCCAAGCCGACGATACCGCCGATGCCGAACTCGCGGAGCAGGTGCGTCAGCAGGCTCCAGTGCAGGCCGGTCTGGCCACTGGCAATCATGTCGATCAACGTGACAGTGAGGAACACCGCCATCGGGTCGTTGCTGCCGGATTCAATTTCCAGGCTGGCGGAGACCCGCTCGTTGAGGCCTTTACCGCCCAACAGCGAGAATACCGCTGCGGCGTCCGTGGAGCCGACGATGGCACCGATCAACAGGCCCTGGATGATATTGAGGTCAAACAGCCAGGCCGCAGCCATACCGGTGAGGCCGGTGGTAATCAACACCCCCACCGTGGCCAGTGACAACGCCGGCCAGAGTGCCACACGGAAACTTGCGACCCGGGTACGCAAGCCGCCATCGAGCAGGATCACCGCCAGGGCGAGGTTGCCCACCAGGTAGGCGGTCGGGTAGTTATCGAAAATGATGCCGCCGCCATCAACGCCGGCCAGCATCCCCACGGCCAGGATGATCACCAGGATCGGAATCCCCAGGCGGGACGAAAGAGAACTCACCAGAATGCTCGCACTCACCAGCAACGCGCCGATCAAGAACAGGCTGTTGATGGTCGTCGCATTCAAAGGCAGTACTCCATGAGCAAACAAGACGGGGCGCAAACTGACCATGCAGTCTGCGTGCCAGCGATTCTAACCTGTTGAATTGCTGCGCTGTCAAAAAGGTTCTTCTGATTCATGTAGATCTAATGTGGGCGCGGGCTTGCTCGCGAATGCGGTACATCAGCTAAAGATAGGCTGACTGAACCACTGCATTCGCGCGCAAGCCCGCTCCCCCATTTTGACTGAGGCGAGTCAGTTAGAGGCGGAATCGCCCCACCATCCCATTCAAGTCCACCGCCAACCGTGAGAGCTCACTGCTCGCCGCGCTGGTCTGGCTGGCACCGGTCGCCGACTGCACCGACAGATCGCGAATGTTCACCAGGTTACGGTCCACTTCCCGCGCCACTTGTGCCTGTTCTTCCGCCGCGCTGGCGATGACCAGGTTGCGCTCGTTGATCTCGACAATCGCGGTATTGATCGTGTCCAGCGACATCCCCGCGCCTTTGGCGATGTTCAGGGTCGACTCAGCGCGTTCCGTGCTGTTGCGCATCGAATCCACCGCATGCTCTGTACCGGCCTGGATGCTGCCGATCATCCGCTCGATTTCGCTGGTCGACTGCTGGGTGCGATGGGCGAGTGCGCGTACTTCGTCGGCAACCACCGCAAAGCCTCGTCCGGCTTCACCGGCGCGCGCCGCTTCAATCGCAGCGTTAAGGGCCAGCAGGTTGGTCTGGTCCGCCAGGCCGCGAATCACGTCGAGCACCTTGCCGATATCGCGCGACTCATTGGCCAGGTCGCCGATCAGCGTGGCGGTGGCCTGTACGTCGCCGCTCATGCGTTCGATGGCGCTGACGGTTTCCTGCACCAAATCACGGCCATCACCGGCAGAGGTGGTGGCGTTGCGCGAAGCTTCGGAGGTGCTCACCGCATTGCGTGCGACTTCTTCGACAGCGCTGGTCATCTCATTCACCGCAGTGGCGGCTTGTTCGATTTCGGTGTTTTGCTGAGTCAGGCCGCGGGCGCTTTCGTCGGTGACCGCGTTCAGCTCTTCGGCAGCTGATGCGAGTTGGGTAGCGGAACCGGCGATGCGTTGCAGGGTGTCGCGCAGTTTGTCCTGCATCTTGGCCATGGCGGCCAGCAGGCGCCCGGCTTCGTCGTTGCCGTCGACTTTGATCGGGCGCGTCAGGTTGCCTTCGGCCACTTCTTCCGCCGCTTCCAGTGCCTGGGAAATGGGCAGGGTGATGCTGCGGGTCAGCAGCCAGGCGAACAGCATCGTCAGTGTCGTGGCGATAATCAGCAGCCCAATCACCCAGTTGAAGGCCATGTTGTAATGGTCTTCGGCCTGTTGGTTGGTGTTAAGGGCGGCCTTGTTGTTGTAGTCCAGCAGGCGGTTGAGCACGGTGTTGACCTGCTCGGAGTTGCTCAACAGCTCAGTGTTGAGCAGGGTGCGCAGCTCTTCGATCTGGTTGGCGCGCGACAGGCTCTTCATGCGCGCTTCAATCTGTTGGTACTGGGCAAGCAGGCGCATGTACTCGTCGTAGATCGAGCGCTCTTCACTGCTGTCGATCAGTTTTTCGTAAATGCCCTGCGCGGTGCGGATCTGCTGGTTGCGCAGTTCGAAGGCTTCCAGGGTCTTTTGCTGAACGTCCGGCTCGCGGTTGGTCAGCAAGCGATAGGACAGCACCCGCAGGCGCAAGGTGAGTTGGGTGAATTCATCGAGGGCGCGGATGCTCGGCACGCTGGACAGGGTGATGTCTTGGGTGGCGCCACGGATCTTGCTCATCTGATTCAACGCGAAAATACCGAGAAACAGCATCAACGCGCCGATAAACGCGAAGCTGAGGAAGGCTCTCGGAGCGATATTCATATTACGAAGCGACATGGGGGGGAATCCTGGGGGAACGCGCGATCCGTGCGACCATGAGACGGTGTGTGCCTCTCTATCGGTCTTACGACTAAAGTCTAAAGGGGCGTGTGCGTTTTTGTCGCACCTGACGAGGGTCTTGGCCGATTCAGGAACCAGATCGGGTAATTGCAGTCACTAAGGCTCGAAAGTGCGGCCCGGCCCTTAAAAATCGGGCTGCGCGCCAGGGATAACCCTGGCATCCGAGGTGAATTTTCTTTATCGTCACCGCCCTTTGAAAAGCCAGAGAAATCAAAATGTTAGAAGCATCCCTCAGCCAATTGGAACAACTCGTCAGCGACTTGGTACAACAAAATCAGGATCTGCTGGGCACCACCGAATCCCTCAAAGCGGAATTGGCCCGCGCCAAGGATGAGAACGACAGCCTGCAACTGAACCTGATGGAGCAGGAAGAAAAGCACGGCGCTACCGCCGCCCGTATCCAGGCGCTGGTTGAGCGTGTGAGCGCAGGGCCTGTCAACGCATGAGTGAAGGGATAAAGGTCGTTTCGATTCTCGGAGAGGATTACTCGATCAAGGCTCCGGCCGGGGAAGACAAAACCCTGATGCACGCCGTGACCCTGCTCAAGGCGTCCCTTGCCACCACCAAGAAAAAGTACCCGACCCTGATCGGTGACAAACTACTGGTGCTGGCGGCGCTGAACCTGTGCGCCGAGCAGATCGAAATGCAGCAGGCTCACCAGCAGGAACTCGACCGTTACCAAGAGCAAGTCAGCGCCACGGTCGATGTGATTTCCAAGGCGATCGGTACGCCTTAGAACCACTCATCCTGCATGCCCAGGCACGTGTCATCGCGTGCCTCCAGAATTGCCAGTTCATGATGGCAGCTCGGTACTTCCCAGGTCAGGAAGTACCGGGCGGCCTGGAGCTTGCCTTTATAAAAGGCCACATCCGCCGCATTGCCCTTGGCCAATCCTTCTTCGGCGCGAATCGCCTGTTCCAGCCAGCGCCAGCCAATCACCGTATGCCCGAACACCTTCAAGTACAGCGCCGAGTTTGCCAGGCTGCTGTTGACCTTGCCTTGGGCGAGATCCGTCAGCAGGCCGATGGTGACGCTTTGCAGGCGGTTGACCAACTGTTCCAGCGGTTCCCTTAGTGCGGTCAGGCTTGGGTATTCCTGCGCCCGTGCACCGGTTTCGGCAATCAGTCGTATGAGTTGCTTCAACCCCGCGCCGCCGTTCTGCGCGAGCTTGCGCCCCAGTAAATCCAGGGACTGGATCCCGTGCGTGCCTTCGTGGATCGGGTTCAGGCGGTTGTCGCGGTAGTACTGTTCCACCGGGTACTCGCGGGTGTAGCCATGGCCGCCGAGAATCTGGATTGCCAGTTCGTTGGCCTTGAGGCAGAACTCCGAAGGCCAGGATTTGACGATAGGCGTGAGCAGGTCCAGCAGTTCGTGGGCGTGCTTGCGCTCAGCTTCGGTTTCCAGGGTGGTGGTGTCGTCGAACAGCCGTGCAGCGTAGAGGCCAAGGTCGAAGGCGCCTTCCACGTAGGATTTTTGGGTCAGCAGCATGCGCTTGATGTCTGCGTGCTGAATGATCGAGACCGGAGCCGTTGTGGGGTCTTTGCTGTCGGGCAGGCGACCTTGCGGGCGTTCGCGGGCGTATTCCAGCGAGTAGAGGTAGCCGGCATAACCGAGCATCACCGCTCCCATGCCGACGCCGATGCGCGCTTCGTTCATCATCTGGAACATGCAGCTCAGACCCTGGTGCGGTTTGCCCACCAGATAGCCGACGCAACTACCGTTATCGCCGAAGTTGAGCGCGGTTGACGTAGTCCCGCGCCAGCCCATCTTGTGGAACAGCCCCGCCAGCAGCACGTCGTTGCGCTCGCCCAGGCTGCCATCGTCGTTGACCAGGAACTTGGGCACGATAAACAACGAAATGCCCTTCACCCCAGCGGGCGCATCCGGCAGCTTGGCCAGCACCATGTGCACGATGTTTTCCGACAGCGGGTGGTCGCCACCGGAGATGAAGATCTTGTTGCCCTTGAGTCGATAGGTGCCGTCAGCCGAAGGCTCCGCGCGCGTACGAATATCCGAAAGCGACGAGCCCGCATGGGGTTCGGTCAGGGCCATGGTGCCGAAGAATCGGCCGTCGATCATCGGTTGCAGGAAGCGTTGTTTCTGATCGTCGGTGCCGAAACTTTCGATCAGGTTGGCGGCGCCCATGGTCAGGAATGGGTAGGAAGTGGACGCCGCGTTCGCTGACTGGAAGTGCGCAAAACAGGCTTGAGACAGCAGGGTGGGCAGTTGCATGCCGCCTGCTTCGAAGCTGCGGGCCGCGTTGAGGAAGCCGGCTTCAAGGAAGGCATCCACCGCCGGTTTGACTTCCGGGATCAGGATGGCTGCGCCGTTCTCGTAGCGCGGTTCGTTCTCGTCGTTCTTGCGGTTGTGGGGGGCGAAATACTTTTCGGCGATGTTGCGCGCGGTGCTGATGGCCGCATCGAAGGTTTCGCGATTGTGCTCGGCAAACCGCTCGCGCTGGGTCAGGCCCTCTGCATCGAGGACTTCGTAGAGCTCGAAAGCCAGATTGCGGGAACTGAGCAGCGTCTCGGACATGGCGGATTACCTGTAGAAAAGTATGCCGCAGTCTAGGAGCGCTGATAAAAACGGGGAAGGAAGATAGATGGGGGTGATGGGGCGGCACAAGCTTCAAGCTACAAGTAAGAGCGGCGTGCTTTTACTTGCAGCTTGTAGCTTAAACTGGCGGCTGCTGCTTAACCGATAGTCATCAGGCTGGCATTGCCACCCGCCGCCGCCGTGTTAACACTCAACGCACGCTCAATCACCAAACGCTCCAGCGCAATCGCCGTTTCGCCTTGCGACAAACCATGCACCCCAACAATTGCGCCACCGCGCTGGGCCACTTGCTGGCACACCGCTCGCAGCTGGTCGGAATCACCGTGATGCAGAACCGCGTCAAACACTACTTCATCCTTGGTCCAGTCGGCCACGCGCTTGATCTTCGCCTGAATGTCTTTAGGCAGGCGTGAGAACAACGCCTTGGTCAGCTCGGTTTCTGGCCATACCGCCGAACCGCCCACCGCCAATACCGCCGCCAGTTGAGTCAACAGGTCGCCTTCCACGTCCGCCAGGCACAGTACGTGCTCGCGGGGCAGGATGGCGTAGCTGTTGCGCTCGCCGGTCGGGCCGGCCAGTTGGCGGGTGATACCGCTTTGCGATTGCGCGGCGAATTGGCTGCACAGGGCGCTCAGGTCGCTGAACTTATTGCTGTCGGCCCAGGTTTTCAGGGCTGTCAGCGGCTGGCTCATGGCATCGCGCAGGCGCACGTCCGGCGCGGCCAATGCGTCGCCGCGTACGAAGGATTGCTCAATGGCATCCGTAGGGCGCGTCGACAACAGGCGGTACAGGTACAGCGGGCCACCGGCTTTCGGGCCAGTACCCGACAGGCCTTCGCCGCCGAACGGTTGCACGCCGACCACGGCGCCGACGATGTTGCGGTTCACGTAGACGTTACCGGCATTGACGTTGTCGATCACCTTGGCGATGGTCTCGTCGATGCGCGTGTGCACGCCCAGGGTCAGGCCATAGCCAGAAGCGTTGATCTGGCCGATGAGCTGGTCGATCTCTTTGCGCTTGTAGCGCACCACGTGCAGCACCGGGCCGAAGATCTCGCGTTGCAGTTCGTCGAAGCTTTCCAGCTCAATCAGGGTTGGCATCACGAAGGTGCCACGCTTGATCTCTTCGCCATCAGCGATAGCCACCTGATACACATTGCGGCCTTTGTCGCGCATGGCCTGAATGTGTTTCTCGATGCCGGCCTTGGCTTCGGCGTCGATCACCGGGCCGATGTCGACGGACAAACGCTCCGGGTTACCCAAGCGGCATTCCGCCATGGCGCCCTTGAGCATTTCGATCACACGCTCTGCTGAATCTTCCTGCAGGCACAGTACGCGCAGGGCCGAGCAGCGTTGGCCGGCGCTGTCGAAGGCCGAGGACACCACGTCGATGACCACTTGTTCAGTCAGCGCCGAGGAGTCGACGATCATCGCGTTCTGGCCGCCAGTTTCGGCGATCAGCGGAATCGGACGGCCCTGGGCATCCAGGCGACCGGCGACATTGCGTTGCAGCAGGCGTGCGACTTCAGTGGAGCCGGTGAACATCACGCCTTTGACGCGATCATCACCGACCAGGCGCGCACCCACGCTCTCGCCTTGACCCGGCAGCAATTGCAGCACGCCTTCCGGAATACCGGCTTCGAGCAGGATGCGCACGGCTTGGGCGGCCACCAGCGGCGTTTGCTCGGCAGGCTTGGCCAGTACCGGGTTGCCGGCAGCCAGTGCCGCGGCGACTTGACCACTGAAAATCGCCAACGGGAAGTTCCACGGGCTGATGCACACCACCGGGCCCAGTGGGCGGTGGGCGTCGTTGGTGAAATCGTTACGCGCTTGCACGGCGTAGTAACGCAGGAAGTCCACGGCTTCGCGCACTTCAGCGATCGCGTTGGCGAAGGTCTTGCCGGCTTCACGGGCCAGCAGACCCATCAGTGGCTGGATCTCGCCTTCCATCAGGTCGGCGGCGCGTTCCAGGATCGCGGCACGTTCGGCGGGCGGGGTGGCCTGCCAGATCGGGCCTGCATTGATGGCGCATTGGATAGCGTTGTCGACGTCTTCGACAGTGGCTTCCTGCACATGGCCGACCACATCACGCAGGTCGGACGGGTTCAGTACCGGTGCCGCTGCTTCATTGCTGGAGGCGCAACCGAGCATGGGCGCCGCTTTCCAGTTGTTGTGAGCGGTCGCCAGCAGGGCGCAGGACAGCGAGGCCAAGCGGTGTTCGTTGGCCAGGTCGATACCGGCCGAGTTGGCGCGGTCGCTGCCATACAGGTCACGCGGCAAAGGGATGCGCGGGTGCGGCAGGCCGAAGCCGCCTTCCAGCGTAGCCATTTGCTCGATGCTGGCCACTGGATCGGCCACCAGCTCCTGAATCGAGATGGACTGGTCGGCGATGCGGTTGACGAACGAGGTGTTCGCGCCGTTTTCCAGCAGGCGACGTACCAGGTAAGCCAGCAGTGTTTCGTGGGTACCCACCGGTGCGTACACGCGGCACGGACGGTTGAGCTTACCCTCGGACACCTTGCCTACAACCTGCTCGTACAGTGGTTCGCCCATGCCGTGCAGGCATTGGAACTCGTACTGGCCGGGGTAATAGTTCTGACCCGCAATGTGGTAGATAGCCGACAGTGTGTGGGCGTTGTGCGTGGCGAACTGCGGGTAGATGACTTCCGGCACCGACAGCAGCTTGCGTGCGCAGGCAATGTAGGAAACGTCGGTGTAAACCTTGCGGGTGTACACCGGGTAGCCTTCAAGGCCTTCAACCTGGGCGCGCTTGATCTCGCTGTCCCAGTACGCGCCTTTTACCAGGCGGATCATCAGACGATGGCGGCTGCGGCGTGCCAGGTCGATGACGTAGTCGATCACATACGGGCAACGCTTCTGGTAGGCCTGGATCACGAAACCGATGCCGTTCCAGCCGATCAGTTGCGGCTCGAAGCACAGGCGTTCCAGCAGGTCGAGCGACAGCTCCAGGCGGTCTGCTTCTTCGGCGTCGATGTTCAGGCCGATGTCATATTGCTTGGCCAGCAGCGTCAGGGACAGCAGGCGCGGGTACAGCTCATCCATCACGCGTTCGTACTGAGCACGGCTGTAACGCGGGTGCAGTGCCGACAGCTTGATGGAGATGCCCGGGCCTTCATAAATCCCACGGCCGTGGGAGGCTTTGCCGATGGAGTGAATGGCTTGTTCGTACGAGGCCAGGTACTTCTGCGCATCGTGCTCAGTCAGCGCGGCTTCACCGAGCATGTCGTAGGAATAACGGAAACCCTTGGCTTCGAATTTGCTCGCGTTAGCCAGGGCTTCGGCGATGGTTTCGCCGGTGACGAACTGCTCGCCCATCAGGCGCATAGCCATGTCGACGCCCTTGCGGATCATCGGTTCGCCGCTCTTGCCGATGATGCGGCTCAGGGACGAGGTCAAACCTGCCTCATTATGCGTGGCGACCAATTTGCCGGTCAGCAGCAGGCCCCAGGTGGCGGCGTTAACGAACAGCGATGGACTGTTGCCCACGTGCGGGTGCCAGTTGCCGGTGCTGATCTTGTCGCGGATCAGTGCGTCACGGGTGCCTTTGTCCGGGATGCGCAGCAGCGCTTCGGCCAGGCACATCAGCGCCACGCCTTCCTGGGAAGACAGGGAAAATTCCTGCAACAGGCCCTGAACAATCCCTGCACGGCCGCCAGCACTTTTCTGGTTACGCAGCTTCTCGGCAATCGAGGCGGCGAGCTTGTTGGTGGCCTCGGCCATAGGCGCTGGCAGGCGAGCCTGCTCGATCAGCATCGGCACCACTTCCGGCTCTGGGCGGCGGTAAGCGGCGGTGATCGAGGCGCGCAGTACGGACTGCGGCAGAATGCTCTCGGCGAACTCAAGGAAGCATTGGTGGGCGTGGTCGTTCTGGACCTCGCCTGCGTCGTCTGTGTCCTTGCTGCTCAAGCCATTGAGCTCAGGCAGGGTTGCACCACCCTCCAGTTTCTCCAGGTAATTGAAAATCGCCTGCTTGATCAGCCAGTGCGGCGTGCGATCAATGGAGGTCGCGGCAGCCTTGAGGCGCTCGCGGGTTGGGTCGTCAAGTTTGACCCCAAGGGTGGTCGTAGCCATTTTTTTATCCTCATGGGTGCCACTACCGAGTGGCATCAGCTGGCGGCAAGATTAGCTTTGCGCATGCAGAGGTGCAACCGGGTGCAACCCTTTTTATGCATGAAATTTTCGCACGGGTACATGAAATAAAATGGCCCCCGGCGGAATCGGCTCTGTCTTGGTGCGTTTGCTTCTGAGATTGGCTGTTCTTGCTCCGAAAAGTAGCAAAAACAGAGTGTTTTGCACTTTTTGCATCAAGGTGCAACTTATTCTCGCGAAACTGGTTGCACCTTATTTGGTTTGTTGAATAGCATTCGGGGCCAAGGTGCAACCACTCCCGCGAGTCGGTTCATCGGCTGACGGCTTTCCTGGGGAAACGTCAGTCATAAATGCGCGGCACGCAGCTACGTCTAACCTACTCTTAGTGGGTGGTCGTCTGACAGACCGTCGCTACATAAAAACAAAGCCAGGGCGTCACTCTTATGAGCGTTAGTAATCCAACCCTGATCACATTCGTGATCTATATCGCAGCAATGGTACTGATCGGCTTCATAGCCTATCGCTCCACCAACAACCTTTCCGATTACATCCTGGGCGGCCGTAGCCTCGGTAGCGTGGTGACTGCCTTGTCGGCCGGCGCTTCCGATATGAGCGGCTGGTTGTTGATGGGCCTGCCGGGCGCAATCTACATGTCCGGCCTGTCGGAAAGCTGGATCGCCATCGGCTTGATCGTCGGTGCCTACCTCAACTGGCTGTTCGTCGCCGGTCGCCTGCGGGTCCAGACCGAGCACAACGGTGACGCCCTGACCCTGCCGGATTACTTCTCCAGCCGTTTCGAAGATAAAAGCGGCCTGCTGCGGATCATCTCCGCCGTGGTGATCCTGGTGTTCTTCACCATTTACTGCGCCTCCGGCATCGTGGCCGGTGCACGCCTGTTCGAAAGCACCTTCGGCATGTCCTACGAGACCGCGCTGTGGGCCGGTGCTGCAGCGACCATTGCCTACACCTTCGTCGGTGGTTTCCTGGCAGTGAGCTGGACCGATACCATACAAGCCACGCTGATGATCTTCGCGCTTATTCTTACGCCGATCATCGTGCTGCTCGCCACCGGGGGCGTTGACACCGCCTTCCTGGCGATCGAAGCCAAGAACCCTGACAACTTCAACATGCTGAAAAACACCTCCTTCATCGGCATCGTCTCGCTGATGGGCTGGGGCCTGGGTTACTTCGGCCAGCCGCACATCCTTGCGCGTTTCATGGCGGCGGATTCGGTGAAGTCAATTGCCAAGGCACGTCGCATCTCCATGACCTGGATGATCCTGTGCCTGGCCGGCACCGTGGCGGTGGGTTTCTTCGGCATCGCTTACTTCTCGGCGCATCCGGAAGTGGCAGGTCCTGTGACCGAGAACCACGAACGTGTGTTCATTGAGCTGGCCAAGCTGATGTTCAACCCATGGGTTGCCGGTGTGCTGCTGTCGGCCATCCTGGCTGCCGTGATGAGCACCTTGAGCTGCCAATTGCTGGTGTGTTCCAGCGCCCTGACCGAAGACTTCTACAAAACCTTCTTGCGCAAAAACGCCTCCCAGATTGAGCTGGTATGGGTCGGTCGCCTGATGGTGCTGCTGGTTGCCCTGATCGCCATCGGCATGGCTGCCAACCCGGAAAACCGTGTATTGGGCTTGGTGAGCTACGCCTGGGCTGGCTTCGGCGCTGCGTTCGGTCCTGTGGTGCTGATCTCGGTAATCTGGAAAGGCATGACCCGCGACGGCGCACTGGCCGGTATCCTGGTCGGCGCGATCACCGTGATCGTGTGGAAACAATTCGAATTGCTGGGTTTGTACGAAATCATCCCTGGCTTCATCTTCGCCAGCCTCGCGATTTACTTCGTGAGCAAGATGGGCGCACCGACTGCGGGCATGGTTGAGCGCTTTGATGCGGCGGAAAAAGACTACAACCTCAATAAGTAATTCGACGGGCGTGAAGCGCCCTACGAAATGAAAAAAAGGCCCGCGTCCTACGGATGGCGGGCCTTTTTTTGTGAGTGCTTTACGTCGGACTGAAGAAAGCTCTGGCGCGTGCATGTAGGGTTTTACTGATTTGTTTGGGGTGTGTTCAGCAAGGTGAAACGGTGGTGCAGAATCTGCCACCTATCCCTCGCAGAGAAACACCGGATGTTCGCTCCTGCCAATCAAAGTGCCTTCACCCTGACCCTCGATGGGGAGCCCAGTGAACTCAAGGTGTTCGAGTTCATGGGTGTGAGTCCATCAGCCAACCCTACCGTTTTGAACTCGAACTGGTCGCCGAGCAGCCCGATCTAGACCTGGAAAGTCTGCTGCATCACCCGGTGTATCTCGGATTTGATGATCGTGGCCATGGCGTTCATGGTCTGGTTCACCGAGTGGCGCAAGGTGATTCAGGGCGCCGACTGACGCGTTATCAAATGACGCTTGTACCGCAGCTCGCCTATCTGGCGCACAGCAGTCACCAGCGTATTTTCCAGCACAAGACAGTACCGCAGATTGTTGCGCAGGTGCTGGAGGGGCAGGGGATCCAGAGCGACCGCTTCGAGTGCCGGCTCAGCGGCACCTACCCCGAGCGCGAGTATTGCGTGCAGTTTGGCGAAACTGATCTGGCCTTCATTCAGCGGCTGTGTGCCGAGTTGGGCATTCACTATCACTTCCAGCATTCGGCCGAGGCGCATGTGCTGGTATTTGGCGATGACCAGACGGTTTTTGTCCAGGCGGATCAGCCTACTCCTTACACTCCCGGTTCCGGGATGGTCGCGGACACCCCGGCGATCAAGCGGTTTACGGTGCAGGTGCAGACGCGCGCCACGGCAATCAACCTGCGCGACTATGACTTTCGCAAACCCAGCCTGGCGCTGGAAAGCGCGGTGTCTGGCGAGCAGTTACCCAAGCTCGAAGCGCAGGATTATCCCGGCCACTTCAGCGACCGTGCCCATGGCAAATACCTCGCACAGCGTGGCCTGGAGCGTCATCGCAGCGACTATCGTGTCGCCTGTGGCAGTGGTGATGAACCTGCTCTGGTCAGCGGACGGTTCCTCAGGCTCGCCGGTCACCCGCGCGAAGACTGGAACGCCTTGTGGCTGGTGACGAAAGTAACCCATGAGGGCAAGCAGCCCCAGGTACTGGAAGAGCTTGTAACCGAGGTGTCGGGCGGGGATTTTCGCCAGGGCTATCGCAACGAATTCGCCGCCGCCCCGTGGGATGTGATTTTCCGGCCGCCAATGCCAGAGCAGCCTCGCCCGAGCATTGCTGGCTATCAAAACGCAACGGTGACCGGCCCCGTCGACAGTGAAATTCATTGTGATGAATACGGCCGGGTCAAGGTGCAGTTGGCGTGGGATCGTGCCGCAGAGCATAACGACCATTCCAGTTGCTGGCTGCGGGTTGCCAGCGCCTGGGCGCATGATCGTTATGGGTCGGTCGTGATCCCGCGAGTCGGCATGGAAGTGCTGGTGGGCTTCGTCAATGGCGACCTGGACATGCCACTGGTGGTGGGCTGCCTGGCAAGCGCCGCAACACAGGTGCCCCTCGACCTGCCGGCGGACAAGACCCGCAGCATTTTCCGCAGCCAGAGCAGCCCAGGTGGGGGAGGCTACAACGAGCTACGCATTGAGGATCGCAAGGGGGCCGAGGAAATCTACCTGCGTGCCCAGCGTGATTGGACGCAGCATGTGCTGCATGACCATCGGGTGAAGGTGGGCGGTGAGTCGCACCATGAACAGCAAGGCGAAGAGCAGCGCATAACCCATGGCAACCGCGTGACCGACCTCAAGCAGGACGACCATCTGGTGGTTGGCGGCTCACAGCAGGTGCGCGCCGGGCAGACCATCCAGATGGGGGCAGGGCAAAGCGTTGTCATTGATGCGGGCGCGACCGTCACGATTCAGGCGGGTGGGCAGTCGATCACGCTGTCTGCGGGCGGAATTTTCAGCAGCGTACCGATTCAGCTCGGCGGCTCCGCCGTTCCGACATCCGCGCCGTTGATTCCTGGCGTGAAAGAGAAGTTGCTGGCCGTGATTCCTGCACCGCTGAGTCGTGTGCAAATTGCCAGCCTGAAGCGCAGCGCGCCGTTTTGCGAAGAGTGTGAGCGTTGTAAAAACGGCCAGTGTGATCTCACCTGACCTCCACTTTAAAAGGAATTTACGTCGATGCATCAACCCTTGCTTGCTGGTGAACAGCTCTTCGCGGTACTGGGCGCTGCCAGCGACGCCAAGCCCTTGGAGGCTTGGAGAGCGCTTGCCGTCGGCGCCCCACTGCAACCCATTTGGGCTGGCACCGCCTACGAGAAATGGGAAGAGGTAATGCCCTACGTGGGTATCGTCGAGCCGGGCAGCCCTTTCCTCGATTGGGCCGCCTCCACTGACGCAACGGATTGAGGGTGGCTGGCCCTTTCGTTGAGCTCGTTGGACAGTGTGGTGGCACATCTTCAAGGCTTGACCAAGGTGTACCTGCCCGATGGCCAGGAGGTGTTTTTGCGTTTATGGGATGGCGATCAGATGCTACCCATCCTGCAGCAAGTGGGTGGCGAGGTGTTGCCGGTATTCCAGCATTACCTGATCAGTGGCCAGTCGCTGACCGTTGCGACTGGCCCGGTCACGGCGGCTAAAGCCAGCCCGTGGTGGCGGGTGCCTGCACCGTTATTGGAACACCTGGCCGGGCAATCGCCGCAGACTCTTATCGGCAACTTGCTGCAATGGCTGGAAGAGCAGCGCCCCCACCTCTACACCGCCTTCACGCCCACGACCTTGCAGCACAAGGTCGTCTACTTTTCGCGCGGTCCGGATGTCAGCCATCAGGCGCTGGCCGGCTATCTGGCCTCAGAGCTGAGTTGAACCCAGTGCCTGCTGCAGATCTTCGATCAGGTCTTCAATCGCCTCGATACCGACTGACAGGCGAATCATCTCCGGCTTCACGCCGGCCTTGGCTTGTTCCCGCTCGCTCATCTGCCGATGGGTGGTAGAGGCGGGGTGACAGGCCAGGGATTTGGCATCGCCGATATTTACCAACCGCTTGAAGATTTGCAGCGCGTCGTAGAAGCGCACACCGGCCTCGTAACCACCCTTTAGGCCAAACGACAGGATCGCCGACGGTTTACCCTGCATATATTTCTGCGCCAATACGTGATGGGGATGGTCTGGCAGGCCGGCGTAGCTGACCCACTCGACATCCGCGTGGTCTTGCAGGAATTGCGCAACTTTCAGGGCGTTTTCGGTATGGCGTTCCATGCGCAAGGCCAGGGTTTCCAGGCCTTGCAGCAGGAGAAAGGCGTTCATGGGGGCCAGCGCCGCGCCGGTGTTACGCAGCGGTACGGTGCGGGCGCGGGCGATGAAGGCGGCAGGGCCGAATTTTTCCGTGTAGACCACGCCGTGATACGCGGGCTCCGGGGTGTTGAGGCCGGGGAATTTCTCTGGGTAGTCGGTCCAGGGGAAGGTGCCACTGTCGACGATCACACCGCCCAGTGAATTGCCGTGGCCACCGATGTACTTGGTCACCGAGTGCACCACGATATCGGCACCAAACTGGATCGGTTTGCACAGGATCGGCGTGGCCACGGTGTTATCCACCATCAGCGGCACGCCTCGGGCGTGGGCCACCTTGGCCAAGGCTTCCAGGTCGACGATATTGCCGGCTGGGTTGCCGATGCTTTCGCAGTACACCAGCTTGGTGTTGTCATCGATCAGTTCGGCGATGGCTTCGGCGGAGTCGTCGCGGGCGAAACGCACGTCGACGCCAAAGCTTGGCAGCAAGTGTGCGAACAGGGTGTAAGTGCCGCCGTAGAGTTGCGGGGTGGTGACGATATTGTCGCCGGCCCGGGTGAGGGTCTGGATCGCGTAGTGGATTGCGGCGCTGCCGGCCGACACGGCCAGGGCGGCGATACCGCCTTCAAGGGCGGCGACACGCTGCTCCAGCACGTCATTGGTGGGGTTCATGATTCGCGTGTAGATATTGCCAGGCACGTCCAGGTTGAACAGATCGGCGCCGTGCTGGGCGTTATCGAATTCGAACGCGACGTTCTGGTAGATCGGTACGGCGACGGCCTTGGTGGTTGGGTCGGACTTGAAGCCGTGGTGCAATGCGATGGTGGCGTCTTTCATGAAAATTATTGACCTCCCTGGACTCTGTGGGCACCCGCTGCAAGGTGCAAGCTGGCTCGCCTGCGATAGCATCACCGCGGTAGTTGGTAATACCGCAGCGCCTGCATCGCGGGCAAGCCCGCTCCCACATAACCCGCTAGATCATTTTCGGCATAACGCCTGTGCTTTTGACATAAGCACCGTCCGGCAAGCCGCACTGCACCAACGCCCGCGTAAAAGGTAAACTTCGCCCCCTGCGCAGGAGCAACCATGAATTATCGTCACGCCTTTCACGCCGGCAACCACGCCGATGTCTTCAAACACCTGACCTTGACCCGCCTCATCGCCCTGATGTCGCGCAAGGAGCAGCCGTTCACCTACCTCGATACCCACGCCGGCATCGGTCTGTACGACCTGCAGGGCGACCAGGCCAACCGCACCGGTGAATACCTGGAAGGCATCGCGCGCCTGTGGGGCGAAAGTGACCTGCCGCCGCTGACCGCCGATTATATGCGTGTGCTGCATGAGATGAACCCGGATGGCGAGTTGCGCTACTACCCGGGCTCGCCGGAGCTGGCGCGGCGCCTCACGCGTCCACAGGACCGCGTACTGCTCAATGAAAAGCATCCGGAAGACGGTCTGCTGCTCAAGGACAACATGAAAGGTGATCGCCGGGTCAAGGTGCACTTGGGCGAAGGCTGGCATGTGCCACGTGCCTTGCTGCCGGTGCCGGAAAAGCGTGCGCTGATGCTGATTGATCCGCCGTTCGAGAAGCTCGACGAGATGCAACGTTGCGCGGCGTCCCTCAAGGAAGCCGTGAGCCGCATGCGCCAGACCGTCGCGGCCATCTGGTACCCGGTGAAGGACCAGCGCCTGTTGCGCCGTTTCTACCAGGACCTGGCCGGCACCGGTGCGCCGAAGTTGTTGCGTGTGGAGTTGCTGGTGCATCCGCTGGACACGCCCAACACCCTGACCGGCTCGGGCCTGGCGATCGCCAACCCGCCGTGGGGCCTGGAGGAGGAATTGCGTGAGCTGCTGCCGTGGTTGTCGAAGAAGCTCGGGCAGACCCAGGGCGGGTGGCAGATGGATTGGCTTATTGCTGAATGAAAGCTGCAAGTTTCAAGCTGCAAGTGGTGGTTGCTGCTTTTACTTGCAGCTTACAGCTTGAAACTTGCAGCTCCGATCTTCAGATCGGACAGCTCACGCCTGTACCGCCAATCCCGCAGTAGCCCTGCGGGTTCTTCGCCAGGTACTGCTGGTGATACGTCTCGGCGAAGTACACCGTCGGCGCTTCTTCGATTTCCGTCGTGATCTCACCCAGGCCGGCCTTGGTCAATTCAGCCTGATAGGCATCAGCACTGGCTTGCGCCGCCGCCAACTGCTCCGGCGTGGTCGCATAGATCACCGAGCGGTACTGGCTGCCAATATCATTCCCCTGACGCATGCCCTGGGTTGGGTTGTGCAGTTCCCAGAACATCTTCAGCAGGTCTTCGTATTTCACTTTGGCTTGGTCATACACCACCAGCACTACTTCGCTGTGGCCGGTCAGGCCTGAGCAGACTTCTTCATAGGTCGGGTTCGGCGTGTAGCCGCCGGCGTAACCCACCACGGTGCTGACCACGCCATCGCGCTCCCAGAACTTGCGCTCGGCGCCCCAGAAACAACCCAGGCCGAAGATCGCAAAACCGACGTCATCGAGGAACGGGCCCAGCAGCGGGTTGCCGTTGACGAAATGAGTCTCTGGCAGCGTCATTGGGGTTTCACGACCAGGCAAAGCTTGTTCTTGAGTAGGCAGCACGTTTTTGTTCACCAGAATTTCCGAGCGCAAGACCATGATCAGTCCTCTCAGTCAGGTTGAATTGGATAAGACGTCAGACCGCCAGTGTGCCCGAGTGTTACAGCGCTGTCAGGCGATTGGCCCGCGCGGATAGCGTTTGAGCTTCTCGAGCAGCTCTGCTCCGGGGATCGGCCGGTCAAACAGGTAGCCCTGGCCGACATCGCAACGGTGCCGGCGCAGGAACGCCAGTTGCTCGGCCGTCTCAATGCCCTCGGCCACGACCTTGAGCTTGAGGTTGTGGGCCATGGCGATCACCGCCGAGGTGATTTCCATGTCGTCCTGGTTATCCGGGATTTCGTGGATAAAGCTGCGATCAATCTTGATGATGTCGATGGGGAATTTTTTCAAGTAGCTCAGCGACGAGTAACCGGTGCCGAAGTCATCCATGGCCAGTGTCAGGCCAAAGCTTTTCAGCTGATCGAGTTGCAAGCGCGTGTCTTCGGTGGCTTCCAGCAGCAAACCTTCGGTCAGCTCCAGTTCCAGAAGGTTGGCCGGCAGTTGTTCTTCCTTGAGGATCGTGGCAATCGACGCGACCAGGTCCGGGTCAGAGAACTGCTTGGGCGACAGGTTGATCGCCACCTGCAGATTGCCCATGCCGGCGGCACTCAGTTGCTTGCTCATGCGGCAGGCCTGGCGCGCAATCCATTTGCCGATGGGAATGATCAGCCCGGTTTCTTCAGCCACGCTGATGAACTGGTCGGGACGGATCATGCCCTTTTCCGGGTGGTTCCAGCGCAGCAGCGCCTCCATGCCCAATAGGCGACCGCTACGCAGGCACAGCTTGGGTTGGTAGAACACGTCCAACTCGTTCTGGGTAAGGGCGCGGCGCAGGTTGTTTTCCACGAACAGTTTGTAGCTGGCTTCGGCATTCAGGGCTTCGGTAAACACTTGCACCTGGTGTTTGCCGTTGGCCTTGGCTTTGTGCAGGGCCAGGCCGGCGTTGCGCATCAGGGTTTGCGGATCGCGGCCATGCAGCGGCGCGCAGGCGAGGCCCACGGAGCCGGTGACGCTGATCAACTGATTATCGACGAACATCGGTTTGTCGAGGGTCGCGAGCAGTTGGCTGGCGACCTGCTGGCCGGTCTCCAAATCGGTGTCGTCGAGCAGCACTGCAAACTCGTTACTGGCAAAGCGCGCCAGGCTGCCGCTGGCGCTCAGGCTGTTGCGCAGGCGGCGCGCCAGGCTGATCAACAGTTTGTCACCGGTCTGGTGGCCAAGGCTGTCGTTGATTCGCTTGAAGTTATCGATGTCCACCAGCAACAGGCTGATCGGGCTGTCGCTGTCACGTGCAAAGCGTTCATCCAGGTTGCGGATAAACGAGGGGCGGTTGCCCAGGTTGGTCAAGTTGTCGGTGTAGGCCAAGCGCTCGATGCGCTGCTGGGCCAGCTTGGTCTGGGTGATGTCTTCGTAGATGCCGATGTAGTGCGTCAGCTCACGGTTATCGCCATAGACCTTGGAAATTGACAGTTGGCCCCAGTAGGGTTCGAGGTTTTTACGCCGGCTTTTGAATTCGCCCTGCCAGCTGTTGCTCTTGGCCAGGCTCGACGGTGCGTCGAACAGTAATTCGCTGAAGTTTTCCAGCGCCGGCAATTCGGCCAGGCGGTGGCCGTGGACTTCTTCGGCGCTGTACTGGGTGATCGCGGTAAAGCTCGGGTTGACGTACTCCACCACGCCGTCGCAGTTGACCAGCAAAAACGCGTTGGCGCTTTGTTCCACGGCACGCTGGAACAAGTGCAGTGCACTGGTGGCAGTGCGGCGGTTGTGGTTGTTGATGACTTGCGCGAACTGATCGGCCAGTTCGCCGGCAAAGGCGATTTCATCGGCCTGCCAGGCGCGCGTGCAGCTGCTTTGTTCCAGGCACAACACGCCGACGACCTGGCCATCGACGCGGATGCTCGCGTCGAGCATGGCGTGAATGTCTTTGTTCTCGACCATTTCCCAGGTACGTGGGTCGCGCAAGGCGTTGGTGGCGTCAATGGCGCGGCTGGTGTGCAGGGCTTCGAGGTAATCCGGGAAGCAGCTTGCGTCAATGGAGTCGGGCAGGTGGTGCTGCTGGTCGTCGCGGTGGTAGGCCGAGATGGGCACCAGCCGTTGGCCTTCGAGGTTCCAGATGCTGGCGCAGTCGATCTGGTAGATATCGCAGGCGCTGCGAGTGATCAGCTCAGCGGCTTCTTGCAACGAATTATTGATGGTGTAGCGTTGGCGGGCCAGCAGCAGAATCAACTCCTGCTGGGCACGCACCCGCTCCAGGTGTTGCAACTGTTCCTGCTGGGCGCGCTGGTTGAGCTCTAGTGCGATCTGCAGGCGGCTGTTCTGGTTTTCCAGGTCTGCCGTGGGCACGGCAGCGGCAGCGGGGAGTTCACTGAACAGGCCGTCGACCACCATCAGGTAGCCGCGCAGCAGGTGGCGATTGTGTTGTTTATAGGCTTCGCCCATTTCCAGCAGGCTCAGCGGACCATCATTGGTATGCAGGGTATAGCGCACCAAGTAGTGAGGGCTCAGGGCCAGTTGCTGCTGGATGGTGTCGTGCAGTTCATAGCGCGCCTGGGGTTCCATCAGGCTGGCGTAGGGCGTGCCGAGCAGGGCACACAGCTCAACGGCCGACACACCGAATTGGCGCTCGCAATTGGGGTCGAGGTAAAGGAGGGCCCAGCTTGCCTCATTCAGCCGCTCGAAACGCAGCATACCGAGGCGCGAAGGCACCGGTAACTGCGTCACTACCTCGGCCGCCATTCGGGCGACATCGGGTTGGCTTTTCATGGGGCAGACTCATTTGAAATAACGCGCACGGCGCCGGGCTTACGCCCTCTTTTCTGTTGCCTGCGGCAAGGTTGCATCATGCGGCGCGGGCTGACAAGAGAGGATGAAGGCTAAGTGCTATAAGGGTGTTATCGGCCGCGGGAGGGGTTTCTTCAATCGGAATGATGGAAGGTGTACAAACCTGTCTTCTTTATCCAGCTTCCTGCCGGGGAACAGGCAAAAAAAGCCCCGCCAAGTGGCGGGGTTGAGGTACGAGCGTGGCGCTCGGAAATCGGTGTAGCCAGGCCCCCTCGGTGAGGAGGAGGCCCGTTGAGGCTTACAGCAGGATGGTGCGGATGTCGTTCAGCAGTTGGCTCAAGCGCTGCGTGAAGCGAGCAGCAGCGGCACCGTTGATCACGCGGTGATCGTAGGACAGCGACAGCGGCAGCATCAGCTTAGGCTGGAACGCTTTGCCGTCCCACACAGGCTGGATAGTGGCCTTGGACACACCCAGGATCGCCACTTCCGGCGCGTTGACGATTGGCGTGAAGCCAGTGCCGCCAATATGACCGAGGCTGGAGATGGTGAAGCATGCGCCTTGCATGTCGTCTGCGGTGAGCTTCTTGTCGCGGGCCTTGGCAGCCAGCGCAGCGGCTTCGGCAGCGAGTTGCAGCAGGCTCTTCTGATCGACGTTCTTGATGACCGGTACCAGCAGGCCTTCCGGTGTGTCGACGGCAAAGCCGATGTGTACGTATTTCTTGCGAATGATCGCCTTGCCGCTTGGCGCCAGCGAACTGTTGAAGTCCGGCAGTTCCTTGAGCAGGTGCGCACACGCCTTGAGCAGCAGTGGCAGCACGGTCAGTTTCACGCCAGCCTTCTCGGCCACGGCTTTCTGCGCAACGCGGAAAGCTTCCAGGTCGGTGATGTCGGCCTGGTCGAACTGAGTCACGTGTGGGATGTTCAGCCAGCTCGCGTGCAGGCTCGACGCGCCGATTTGCATCAGGCGGGTCATCGGCACTTCTTCGGTTTCGCCAAAGCGGCTGAAGTCCACGGTGCGGATCGGCGGAATGCCCGAACCACCGGTAGCGCCACCGGCAGCCGGCGCTTCCTTGGCTTTTTGCATCATGGATTTGACGTAGACCTGCACGTCTTCCTTCAACACGCGGCCGTGAGGGCCGCTTGCCGATACGGCATTGAGCTCAACGCCGAATTCACGGGCCAATTGACGCACGGCTGGACCGGCGTGAACCTTGGCACCGCTTGGCGCAGGTGCGCCAGCCGCTTGGGCCGGTGCGGCCTCGGCTTTTGCAGCAGGTGCAGGTGCAGCGGCAGCCGGTGCAGCTTCAGCTTTGGCGGCTGGAGCAGCGGCCGGTGCTGGAGCGGCAGCAGGTGCAGCGCCTTGCACTTCCAGCGTGAGGATAAAGTCGCCAGTGCCGACTTCATCTTCCAACTTCACTGCAATGCTTTTCACCACGCCGGCAGCCGGCGAAGGGATTTCCATGGAGGCCTTGTCGGACTCCAGGGTGATCAGCGATTGGTCGGCTTCAACGGTGTCGCCGACCTTGACCAGCAGCTCAATGATCTTGGCCTTGCCCGACGAGCCGATGTCCGGGACATGAATGTCCTGAACGCTGGCGGCGGCAGGGGCAGCCGCGGGGGCCGCAGGGGCCTCGGCAGCAGGTTTTTCAGCCGGTGCAGGTGCAGCAGCGGCAGCAGGAGCCGCCGCAGCAGGGGCCGCATCAGCGGCACCTTCGATTTCCAGTTCCAGCAGTTCGTCGCCTTCTTTCAGGCGGTCGCCCAGCTTCACTTTCAGGCTTTTGACCACGCCGGCCTTGGGAGCAGGGATTTCCATGCTCGCCTTGTCCGATTCCAGGGTCAGGATGCTCTGGTCGGCTTCGACAGTGTCGCCGACCTTCACAAACAGCTCGATTACTTCACCTTCACCGCTGCCGATGTCAGGTACGCGAATGAGTTCGCTCACAAAAAATCTCCTCAGCAGTCCAGTGGGTTGCGTTTTTCCGGGTTGATCCCGAACTTGACGATAGCGTCAGCCACCACCTTGGGTTCGATCTCACCACGGTCAGCCAAGGCTTCCAGGGCTGCCAACACCACGAAGTGACGGTCAACTTCGAAGAAGTGACGCAGCTTCTTGCGGCTGTCACTGCGGCCGAAACCGTCGGTGCCCAGGACTTTGAATTCCTTGGACGGGACCCACTGGCGAATCTGTTCAGCAAACAGCTTCATGTAGTCGGTAGAGGCGATCACCGGACCTTTGCGGCCGGCCAGGCACTCTTCGACGTAGCTCTTCGCAGGCTTCTGGCCTGGGTGCAGACGGTTGCTGCGCTCTACGGCCAGGCCGTCGCGACGCAGCTCGTTGAAGCTGGTAACGCTCCACACGTCAGCGCCGACGTTGAACTCTTCACGCAGGATCTTCGCCGCTTCACGCACTTCACGCAGGATGGTGCCGGAGCCCATCAGCTGCACGTGGTGCGCCGCTTCCTTGGTGTCTTCTTCGAGCAGGTACATGCCCTTGATGATGCCTTCTTCAACACCGGCCGGCATGGCAGGTTGCTGGTAGGACTCGTTCATCACGGTGATGTAGTAGAAAACGTCCTGCTGCTCTTCAGTCATCTTCTTCATGCCGTCCTGGATGATCACCGCCAGCTCATAGCCGTAGGTTGGATCAAAGGTGCGGCAGTTCGGGATGGTGGCAGCCAGGATGTGGCTGTGACCGTCTTCGTGTTGCAGGCCTTCACCGTTCAACGTAGTCCGGCCGGCGGTACCGCCGATCAGGAAGCCACGGGTACGGCTGTCGCCTGCTGCCCACGCCAGGTCGCCAATACGCTGGAAGCCGAACATCGAGTAGAAGATGTAGAACGGCAGCATCGGCTGGTTGTGGCTGGAGTACGAAGTACCGGCAGCGATGAAGGAGCTCATGGCGCCCGCTTCGTTGATGCCTTCTTCGAGGATCTGGCCCTTCTTGTCTTCCTTGTAGAACATCACCTGGTCTTTATCGACTGGCTCGTAGAGTTGGCCGACGGAGGAGTAGATGCCCAACTGACGGAACATGCCTTCCATACCGAAGGTACGGGCTTCGTCCGGGATGATCGGGACGATGCGCGAACCGATTTCCTTATCCTTGACCAACTGCGCGAGGATCCGCACGAAGGCCATGGTGGTGGAGATTTCGCGGTCGCCCGAGCCGTCCAGGATAGCTTTGAGGGTATCCAGCGGTGGTGTCGGGATGTTGAAGCTCTTGGCGCGGCGCTGCGGCACGAAACCGCCCAGTGCAGTGCGACGCTCGCTCAGGTAGCGGGCTTCGGCGCTGTTTGGCTCAGGCTTGAAGAACGGCAGGTTTTCCAGCTCTTCGTCCTTGACCGGAATGTCGAAGCGGTCGCGGAACAACTTCAGGCTGTCGACATCGACTTTCTTGGTGTTGTGGGCAGTGTTCTTCGCTTCGCCGGCACCGGTGCCATAACCCTTGATGGTCTTGGCCAGGATGACGGTGGGTTGTTCTTTATGGTTGACCGCTTCGTGGTACGCCGCGTAGACCTTGTACGGGTCGTGGCCGCCACGGTTGAGTTTCCAGATCTCGTCGTCGGACAGGTCTGCAACCATCGCCTTGAGTTCTGGCGTGTTGAAGAAGTGTTCACGCACGAATGCGCCGTCTTTGGCTTTGTAGTTCTGGTACTCGCCGTCGATGACTTCGTCCATGCGACGTTGCAGGATACCGTCGACGTCCTTGGCCAGCAGTGGGTCCCAGAAACGGCCCCAGATGACTTTGGTCACGTTCCACTGAGCACCACGGAACACACCTTCGAGTTCCTGGATGATCTTGCCGTTGCCGCGAACCGGGCCGTCGAGGCGCTGCAGGTTGCAGTTAATGACGAAGATCAGGTTGTCGAGCTTCTCGCGGCCAGCCAGGGAGATGGCGCCTAGGGATTCCGGCTCGTCACACTCGCCGTCGCCCAGGAAGCACCAGACTTTCTGCTTGCCTTCAGGGATGAAGCCACGGGCTTCCAGGTACTTCATGAAGCGTGCCTGGTAGATCGCTTGGATTGGACCCAGACCCATGGAAACGGTCGGGAACTGCCAGAAATCAGGCATCAGCCAAGGGTGCGGGTACGACGACAGGCCGCCACCGTCCACTTCCTGGCGGAAGTTGTTCATCTGGTCTTCGGTGATGCGGCCTTCCATGAACGCACGGGCGTAAACGCCTGGGGAGGTGTGGCCCTGGAAGTAGATCAGGTCGCCGCCGTGTTCCTCGGTCGGGGCCTGGAAGAAGTAGTTGAAGCCGATGTCATACAGAGTTGCACTGGAAGCGAAGCTGGAGATGTGACCGCCCAGGTCAGAATCTTTCAAGTTCGTGCGCATTACCATCGCCATGGCGTTCCAACGTACCAGCGAGCGAATGCGGCGTTCCATGAACAGGTCGCCAGGCATGCGTGCTTCGTGGGTAACGGGGATGGTGTTGCGGTATGGCGTAGTGATGGCGTAAGGCAGTTGCGAGCCGCTGCGGGTCGCGAGTTCGCCCATACGGGTCATCAGGTAGTGAGCACGGTCTTCGCCTTCTTTGTCGAGAACCGATTCCAGGGCGTCCAGCCATTCCTGGGTTTCGACGGGATCGAGGTCTTGCATGGCTTGCTCCAGGGCGGAAAGGCTACCAGAATCGGTTGCCTGAAGTTTGCGACTGGCCTTGTGGGCAGACGACATAAATTCTTGGATGGCCGAAGGTTGCTTCGGCGTCCTGTAGTTTTACTACAAATCGTCGGCCATTTCAGCCTTTCGAATGTATATACGAGTAGTAAAACTACACAAGACTGAGCGTATGGCTCGGTCTGGCTGGTGAGCATAATCGTTATTGTTGATCTTTTGCGAACAAGAAAAGGTGGAAGTTTAATGTTCCCTGCCAACAACTATAGATTTTCAGCTATTTATAACCTTTGTTCGACAGTCCTTCATGTAGCGCCAGTATCACGTCCACAGCAACAAGCCATTTACGCGCTGATCAAGGATAGACCATGAGCCTTCCAATGCTGGCCGAACTGCCGGCCATTCTCTTGCCAAAAGCCCAGCGGGCCGAGCAGTCATTTCGTGACGCCGTGGCCGCGCTGGACGACGATCATGGACTTTCTGCGTGGACGCCGCAACGGTGGGCCGATTTCGTCCGCGTGTGCGCCGCCAGTGATTTCGTCATTGAACAGAGTGTTCGTGACCCTTTGATGTTGCTCGAGCTGGTGGCCTGGGGCGAGCTGGACCGGGGTTTCGCCCCTGGCGAGCTGTGCGGGCAAATTGCTGGCGCAGTGCAACAAGCCGAAACAGAAGACGAGCTGGGCCGTGTGTTGCGTCGCCAGCGTACTCGCCAGCAAGTGCGCATCATCTGGCGCGATTTGACCCGCCAGGCGGGCCTGGTGCAAACCTGCCAAGACCTTTCCGACATGGCCGACGCGAGCATCGACCAGGCCTACCTGTGGCTGTACCAGCGCCACTGCGCGCAGTTCGGCACGCCTACCGGCCGGCGCAGCGGCGAGCCGCAGCACATGGTCATCCTCGGCATGGGCAAGCTCGGCGCGGTGGAGCTGAACCTGTCGTCGGATATCGACCTGATCTTCGCGTATCCCGAAGGCGGCGAAACCGTCGGTGTTAAACGCTCCCTGGACAACCAGGAATTTTTCATCCGTCTTGGTCAAAAACTGATCAAGGCCCTCGACCCGATGACGGTTGACGGCTTTGTGTTCCGCGTCGATATGCGCCTGCGTCCCTACGGTTCCGCGGGCGCGTTGGTGCTCAGCTTCAATGCGCTGGAGCAGTACTACCAAGACCAGGGCCGTGACTGGGAACGCTACGCCATGATCAAGGCGAGGGTGGTGGCGGGCGACCAGGTGGCGGGTGCGCAACTGCTCGACATGCTGCGACCGTTCGTTTATCGGCGCTATCTGGACTTCTCCGCCATCGAAGCGCTGCGCACCATGAAGCAGTTGATCCAGCAGGAAGTGCGGCGCAAAGGCATGGCCGAGAATATCAAGCTGGGCTCTGGCGGTATCCGCGAAGTGGAATTTATCGCCCAGGCCTTCCAGCTGATCCATGGCGGCCGCGACCTCAGCTTGCAACAGCGGCCGCTGCTCAAGGTGCTCGGCACCCTGGAGGGTCAGGGTTACCTGCCGCCGGCGGTGATCGCCGAATTGCGCAATGGCTACGAATTCCTGCGTTATACCGAACATGCGATCCAGGCGATTGCCGACCGCCAGACGCAAATGCTCCCGGACGACCCGGAAGATCAGGCGCGCATTGCCTTTATGCTGGGGTTCGCCGACTGGGCCGCGTTCCATGAGCGCCTGATGTACTGGCGCGGGCGTGTGGATTGGCATTTCCGCCAAGTGATTGCCGATCCAGACGAAGAAGAGGGTGAAGAGAGCGAACTGGTAGTGGGCGGTGAGTGGTTGCCGTTGTGGGAAGAATCCCAAGACGACGAAGCGGCCTGCCGCCAATTGGCCGAAGGCGGGTTCACTGACGCGACCAAGGCGCTCAAAGTGTTGGCCGGCCTGCGCAGCAGCCCCCAACTGCGTGCCATGCAGCGCCTGGGCCGCGAACGCCTGGATGCATTTATCCCGCGTCTGCTCGCCCAGGCTGTCGAACACGCCAACCCGGACCTGGTGCTGGAGCGTGTGTTGCCGCTGGTGGAAGCGGTCGCTCGGCGTTCTGCCTATCTGGTGCTGCTCACGGAAAACCCTGACGCGTTGCGTCGCCTGTTGACCCTGTGCGCCGCCAGCCCGTGGATCGCCGAACAGATCACACGCTTCCCGCTGCTGCTGGATGAGCTGCTTAACGAAGGCCGTTTGTTCAAGCCGCCATTGGCGCCGGAGCTTGCGGCTGAGCTGCGCGAGCGCCTGACGCGCATCCCCGAGGACGACCTTGAGCAACAGATGGAAGCCTTGCGTCACTTCAAGTTGGCTCACCGCCTGCGCGTGGCCGCGTCTGAAATCGCCGGCAGCTTGCCGCTCATGAAAGTCAGCGACTACCTGACCTGGCTCGCCGAGGCCATCCTCGAGCAAGTGCTGGCCCTGGCCTGGCGCCAGACCGTCGCGCGCCACGGCTCGCCGCAGCGGTTGGACGGTACGCTGTGCGATCCTGGGTTCATTATTGTCGGTTACGGGAAAGTCGGCGGGATCGAACTGGGGCATGGTTCGGACTTGGACCTGGTGTTTATCCACGACGGCGACCCGCAGGCCGAAACCGATGGCGCCAAGCCGATTGATGGCGCGCAGTTCTTCACGCGCCTGGGCCAGCGGATCATTCACCTGCTGACCACCCAGACCAACTCCGGCCAGCTGTATGAAGTGGACATGCGCCTGCGGCCTTCCGGCGCCTCCGGGCTGTTGGTCAGTTCACTGGGAGCGTTTGATCGCTATCAACAAAATGAAGCCTGGACCTGGGAACATCAGGCATTGATCCGTGCGCGGGTGCTGGTCGGTAGCCAGGATGTGGGGCATGGGTTCGAACGGGTCCGGGCTAAAGTGTTGGGGCGGGAGCGGGATCTGGCGAAGCTGCGCCAGGAGGTGAGCGAGATGCGCGCGAAGATGCGTGACAACCTGGGTACCAAGACCACGGCGGCCGGCACTGGCGCCAATGCCTTCGAAGCCACGGCGGCGTTCGACCTCAAGCAGGACGCCGGAGGTATCGTCGATATTGAATTTATGGTGCAATACGCGGCTTTGGCATGGTCTGCGCAACATCCATCGTTGCTGCGCTATACCGACAATATCCGCATTCTGGAAGGCCTGGAGCAGGTGGGCTTGATGCCCGCCGCCGATGCCCACCTGCTGCGTGAGGTGTATAAGGCCTACCGTTCCGCCGCGCACCGCCAGGCCTTGCAAAACGAGGCCGGTACGGTGGCCGGGGATCAGTTCGCCGACGAGCGGCGCCAGGTGATGCGAATCTGGAAAGAACTGGGGTTAAGCTGAAACTTGATGAATTGAGCGACGCCGATCTGATGTGGAAACCGGCTTTATGTGGGAGCGGGCTTGCTCGCGGAGCAGGCGCTGCGGTCTGTCTATCGGGCTGCGGTGATGCCTTCGCGAGCAAGCCCGCTCCCACACAAACCGGTGTTCACACAAACCCGGTCTTATAGTCATTATCGAGGCGGGGAGGCATAAGCCTCCCCGCATCGTTTGTGGAAACTACATGAATATTCTGATCGTTGGGCCCAGCTGGGTCGGTGACATGGTGATGGCGCAGACACTGTTTCAGTGCCTGCGCATGCGCTACCCAGACTGCCAGATCGACGTGCTCGCCCCTGAGTGGAGCCGGCCGATCCTTGAGCGCATGCCCGAGGTGCGCAAGGCCTTGAGCTTCCCGCTCGGTCACGGTGCCCTGGAGTTGGCGACCCGCCGCCGCATCGGTAAATCCCTGGCGGGCGAATACAACCAGGCGATCCTGTTGCCCAACTCCCTCAAGTCGGCGCTGGTGCCGTATTTTGCCGGCATCCCCAAACGCACCGGCTGGCGCGGCGAGTTTCGCTACGTGCTGCTCAATGATGTGCGCAGGTTGGACAAATCCCGCTACCCGCTGATGATCGAGCGCTTCATGGCCCTGGCGTATGAGCCGGGTGCCGAGTTGCCCAAGCCGTATCCGCGCCCGAGCCTGCAGATCGACCCGGTCAGCCGCGACGCCGCCCTGGTCAAGTTCGGCCTGCAACTCGACCGTCCGGTCCTGGCGCTGTGCCCAGGGGCCGAGTTTGGCGAGTCCAAGCGCTGGCCGTCGGAACACTACGCCAAGGTCGCCGAGGCCAAGATCCGCGAAGGTTGGCAGGTGTGGTTGTTTGGTTCGAAGAAGGATCATCCGGTGGGTGAAGATATTCGCCAGCGCCTGATTCCCGGCCTGCGCGAAGAGTCGGTCAACCTCAGTGGTGACACGTCCCTGGCCGAGGCCATCGACCTGCTGTCCTGCGCCGATTCGGTGGTGTCCAACGACTCCGGCCTGATGCACGTCGCCGCCGCGCTGAACCGCCCATTGGTGGCGGTGTACGGCTCCACTTCCCCTGGTTTCACCCCGCCTTTGGCCGATAAGGTCGAAGTCGTGCGCCTGGGCCTGGAGTGCAGTCCGTGCTTTGAGCGCACTTGCCGTTTCGGTCACTACAACTGCATGCGCCAATTGCTGCCGCAACCGGTGAACGAAGCCTTGCAGCGGTTGCAGGGCTCTGTGGTCGAGGTCCGATAGTTTGCGCGTACTGGTAATCAAGACCTCATCCCTGGGCGATGTGATCCACGCGTTGCCGGCACTGACCGACGCAGCGCGGGCGATCCCCGGCATTCAATTCGACTGGGTCGTGGAAGAAGGCTTCGCCGAGATTCCCACCTGGCATCCGGCGGTCGACAAGGTCATCCCGGTGGCAATTCGTCGCTGGCGCAAAAACATCTGGCAGACCCTCAAAAGTGGCGAATGGCGGCGCTTCAAGCAGCAGGTCCAGTCGACCAAGTACGACCTGGTGATCGACGCCCAAGGCCTGCTTAAAAGCGCCTGGCTGACCCGCTATGTACGTGCCCCGGTAGCCGGTTTCGACAAGCACTCGGCCCGCGAGCCGTTCGCAGCACGCTTCTACTCCCGGCGCCTGGCCGTGGCCCCCGGGCAACATGCGGTGGAGCGTTTGCGCCAACTGTTCGCCGTGGCGCTGGGTTATGACTTGCCCAAAGGCTTGGGCGACTATGGCCTGAGCGTCGACAAGCTGCTCGGCCTACCGCCGAAAAAGCCCTTCGTCCTGCTGCTGCACGGCACCACCTGGGACACCAAGCACTGGCCCGAAACCTACTGGCGCGAGCTGGCCGAACGCATGGGGCGCCTGGGTGTGGACGTGAAATTGCCCTGGGGCAACGCCGCCGAAAAAGCCCGCGCCGAACGCTTGGCCCAGGGCCTGCAAAACGCCGAAGTGCTGCCCAAGCTGAACCTGGCCGGTGTCGCCCGCGTATTGGCCGGCGCCCGCGCCTGCGTGGCGGTGGACACCGGTCTCGGTCACCTGGCTGCTGCGCTGGACGTGCCGACCATTTCCCTGTTCGGCCCGACCAACCCTGGCCTCACTGGTGCCTATGGCAAGGGCCAGATTCACCTGGCCAGCGACTTCCCCTGCGCGCCTTGCCTGCAAAAGCACTGTACCTATCAACCGACGGCCGACGACCTGCGTCGCTTCGACATCACGCGCGAGTCGCCCCTGTGCTTCACTCGCCTGAACCCTGAGCGTGTGGCAAGCCGACTGAGCACGTTGTTATTGGCTGAGGAGCTGCACTGATGCAACTGGCTTTTGTTCTGTACAAATATTTCCCCTTCGGCGGCCTGCAGCGTGACTTCATGCGCATCGCCCTGGAATGCCAGCAGCGCGGCCATCAGATTCGTGTCTACACGCTGATCTGGGAAGGCGATATCCCGCCCGGTTTCGAAGTGCTGGTGGCGCCGGTCAAGGCGTTCTTCAACCATCGGCGCAACGAGAAACTCAGCGCCTGGATGGAGGCCGACCTGGCCAAGCGCCCAGTGGACCGCCTGATTGGTTTCAACAAAATGCCTGGCCTGGACGTGTACTACGCCGCCGACGGCTGCTTTGAAGACAAGGCGCAAAACCTGCGCCATTCGCTGTACAAAAGCTTTGGCCGTTATCGCCACTTTGCCGAGTACGAGCGCGCGGTGTTTGCCAAGGATGCCAAGACCGAAGTCCTGATGATTTCCGAAGTGCAGCAGCCGCTGTTCATCAAGCATTACGACACCCCGCTGGAACGCTTCCACTTGCTGCCGCCGGGCATTGCCCAGGACCGGCGCGCGCCGCCGAACGCCGCCGAGATTCGCGAAGGTTTCCGCAAGGAATTCAACCTGGGCGCAGACGATCTGTTGCTGGTGCAGATAGGCTCCGGCTTCAAGACCAAGGGCGTCGACCGCAGCCTCAAGGCCGTGGCCGCCTTGCCATCGGAGCTGAAAAAACGCACGCGCCTGTTTGTAATCGGCCAGGACGACCCCAAGGTATTCCAGTTGCAGAGCGCCACGTTGGGGCTGGGCGATAACGTGCAGTTCCTCAAAGGCCGCAGCGATATCCCGCGCTTCCTGCTGGGCGCCGACCTGTTGATCCACCCGGCGTACAATGAAAACACTGGTACCGTATTGCTCGAAGCCCTGGTGGCCGGGCTGCCGGTGCTGGTCTCGGCGGTGTGTGGTTATGCCCACTACATCCATGAGGCCGACAGCGGCCTGGTACTGGATGAGCCGTTTGAACAAACGCAGCTGAACCAGTATTTGGCCCAGATGCTCACCGACACTGCACAGCGCGCGGCCTGGAGCCGCAATGGGTTGGCCTTCGCCGAGACGGCCGACCTCTACAGCATGCCGCAGCACGCGGCAGATGTGATTCTGGCGGAGCCAAAACGATGAAATTGATTCTTGCCGAACCGTTCAAGACGTTGTGGGCCGGGCTTGATGCCTTTGCCGAAGTCGAGAAACTGCAAGGCCAGGTATTCCGTGAGCTGGCGGCGCGTCGCACCTTGCGCACCGAGGTCGATGGCCGCCCGTTTTTCGTGAAAATCCATCGCGGCATTGGTTGGGCGGAAATCTTCAAGAACCTGATCACCGCCAAGTTGCCGGTGCTCGGCGCCGGCCTGGAGTGGGACGCCATCCACCGTTTGCAGGCACTGGGTGTGCCAACCATGACCGGCGTGGCGTTCGGCGAAAAGGGCAGCAACCCGGCGGACCAGCATTCGTTCATCATCACCGAAGAGCTGGCGCCGACGATCAGCCTGGAAGACCTGACGATCAATTGGGTTGCCGAGCCGCCTGCGCCTGCGTTGCGCCACGCCCTGACGGCTGAGCTGGCGCGCATGGTCGGTGATATGCACCGAGGTGGCGTCAATCACCGCGACTGCTACCTGTGCCACTTTCTGCTGGACACCTCGAAGCCCATTGATGCCAGCACGATCAAGCTGTCGGTGATCGACCTGCACCGTGCCCAATTGCGGGCCCATCTGCCGCTGCGCTGGCGCGACAAGGACCTGTCGGCGCTGTACTACTCGGCGCTGGAAATCGGCCTGACCCGCCGCGACAAGCTGCGCTTTCTCAAGGGCTACTTCCGCCAACCGCTGCGCCAGATCCTGGCCGAGCAATCGGCGTCGTTGAGCCTGATGCAGCGCAAGGCCGACAAGCTCTATGCGCGCAAGCAACGTTACGGGGATGCGATCTGATGGCGGGTTGGAACCTGGAACCTGCCTACGCCCACCTAGCGGATGATTTTGGAAGCCTCGAAGCCGTCTTTGCCCTGCAAGGCGAGCGGCTGACCCGCGACCCGCTGTCGGAGGTGGTCCGGGTGGAGCGCGGCGGGGTCAATTACTACGTCAAGCGCTACGTCGGCGCCGGCAAGGGCTTGCGGCGTTACCTGGGCAAGCCCCGGGTCAAGTCCGAATGGCAGAACCTCAAGCGCTTCGCCAAGTGGGGCATTCCCACTGCCGACGTGGTTGCCTGGGGCCTGGAACGCAAAGGCCTGGCCTACGACCGTGGTGCGATGATCACCCGCGAGTTGCCGAGGACGGAAGACCTGTCGGTGCTGGCCGAGCGTAATGATGCACGCCTGCGCGATCCGAAGTGGGTCGACGCGGTGAGCCGCCAGCTCGCTGAATACACGCGCACCATGCACGATCATCGGTTTACCCATAACGATTTGAAGTGGCGCAACCTGCTGATCGACGACCAGACCACCCTGTACCTGATCGATTGCCCCAACGGCGATTTCTGGCGCGGCTTCTGGCTCAAGTACCGTATTACCAAAGACCTGGCCTGCCTGGACAAGGTGGCCAAGTATCACCTGTCCGCCACCCAGCGCCTGCGCTTCTACATGCAGTACCGTCAGCGCCGGCACCTGAGTGCTTCGGACAAGCAGCGTATTCGCCACGTGGTGAAGTTTTTCGAGGGACGTGAATGAGTGATTTCCTGGCGGCTGAAGACCGTGCGCTGCTGGAGCGCAACGGCCTGGCGACGTTCGATGCCCTGTGGGCCAAACAACTGGATGCGGTGGACGAGCCGAATACCAGTCGCGGCGGCTGGAGCAGCGTGTTTCGCCTGGAGCTCGACGGCCACGGTTACTACCTCAAGCGCCAGAGCAATTACCTGACGCGCAGCCTGCACCGCCCCTTCGGCGAACCGAGCTTCTCCCGCGAATTCCGCAATATCAGCCGTTACCGCAAGCTCGGTATTCCTGCCTTGCAAGCGGCGTTCTACGGGGAGCGAAAAGTCGCTGGCGAACACCGCGCGATGCTGCTGACCCGCGCCCTGGACGGCTGGAATGACCTGGATTCGTTGCTGGAGCAGTGGCCTTCACTGAGCGATGCCCAGCACCGCGCGATCCTGCTGGCCTGTGGCCAACTCGCACGCCGACTGCACAGCGTCGGCCAAGTGCATGGCTGTTTCTACCCCAAGCATATTTTCCTGCAGGCCACCGGTGACGGTTATGCCGCGCAGTTGATCGACCTGGAGAAAACCCGCCCGCTGCTGTTCGGCTGGCGTGATCGGGTCAAGGATCTGGAGCCGTTGTTGCGTCGCGCACCACAATGGTCCGATGCGCAGGTCCGCCAACTGTTGGCGGCATATCTGGAACAGCCTGAGGGCAGCGAGTTGGTCGCCACTTGGTTCCAGCGCCTTGGCGCTCGTCGTAGCCATAAGGAAAACCGTTGATGCGTTTGTCCGAGCTGAAAACCGCCGGCCGTACTCCCACCCTGCCGCTGACGATTGAACTGGTCGATGCGGCGGGCCCAGGCCAGTTGCAACTGCTGAGCCTGTTGCGTGTGCTGCCGGGCGAGCGCTACGTAGGCGCAGCGGTGTGGCGCGGGCGTCCGGTGCTGGCCAAGTTGCTGGTGGGCAGCAAGGCGGCGCGGCACTTTCAGCGTGAACTCAATGGCGTGCGCCTGCTCGCCGAGCAAGGCCTGACCACACCGTTGTTGCTGGCCGATGGCTTGCAGGAAGGCGAGGGCGGTTGGCTGTTGTTCGAATTTATCGAAGGCGCCGAGAGCTTGGCGGACGCCTGGCACGCGGTCGAAGGTCTGCCGCCCTTGGCTGACGAGCAAACTGCGGTGCTTGCCGAGGCATTGGGTGCTATTGCCCTGATGCACACTAAAGGCCTGTGGCAGGAAGACCTGCACCTGGACAACTTGCTGCGTCGGGACGGCAAGCTGTATTTGATCGATGGTGCCGGGATTCGCGTGGAAGAGGCGGGCAAGCCCCTGTCGCGCAACCGCGTACTGGAAAACCTTGGGGTGTTTTTCGCCCAATTGCCGAAGCATCTCGAGCCGTTTAACGAAGAGCTGCTGGTGTATTACCTGCTGGGCAACGGCGAGCACGCTTTGCCCTTGGAGGCCTTGGAGAAACAGGTGCGCAAGGTCAGCGCTTGGCGCCTGAAGGACTTTCTCAACAAGGTCGGTCGCGAATGCACGCTGTTCAGTGTGCTGCGCGGGCCGTTTGCCCTGCGTGTAACCCGTCGTGAGGAAGAAGTCGCGATGCTGGCGGTGCTGGAACAGGCCGATGCCTTGCTCGAGCAGGGCCACTTGTACAAGACCGGTGGAACCGCCACGGTGGCCAAGGCCGAAGTGGCGGGTCGCCCATTGGTGATCAAACGTTACAACATCAAGAGCTTTGCTCACTGGTTCAAGCGCTTCTGGCGCCCAAGCCGTGCCTGGCATTCTTGGCGTGAAGGCAATCGCCTGGTGTTCCTCGGTATCGCTACGCCCAAGCCGCTGGCTGTGCTGGAAAAGCGCTTTTTCGGCCTGCGCGGTCGCGCTTACCTGATTACCGAATTCCTGCCGGGGCCGGACATCATCGAGCGCTTTGCGCCTTACATTGAGAGCGGTGACGCGCCGGAGAACGAACTGCTCGCCCTGGATCACCTGTTCGCCGAGCTGATCCGCGAGCGCATCAGCCATGGCGACTTCAAGGGGCATAACCTGTTCTGGGACAAGGATCGCTGGTCGTTGATCGACCTGGATGCCATGCGCCAACACAGCACCCAAGCCAGCTTCGCCCCGGCGTTTGCCAGGGACCGCGCGCGGTTCATGCGTAATTGGCCGCAGGACAGTGCGTTGTATCAACTGATTGATCAGCGCCTGCCCAAACAGATCGAGGCCTGAAGGCCGGTTACTGAGCCTTGACCAGCGTCGTACGAATGTCGACCTTGTTCTGAGTATTGTCCTGGCTGGCGAAGAAGTACCCGTAGTCCTCTAGGTACATGACGGTGCTGGTGGCGCGGTATTGATCGCCAGCGGCGGTGCAATTGAGCGCTTTGGCATTGCCGCTCAGCGCCGAGTTGAGTGTGCTGGCCGCCAATTCGCGTTCCACGACGCAGGTCGAATCGCGGGACAGCAGGCGCTCCTCTTCGGCGGTAGTGCGACTGCGCTCCTTCACCTTGAGCCCCAGCCTAGCGCGACGATAATCGCGATGTGTTTCATGAGCGTTCCTTGCAGGCTAGAGGGGGATCAGGGCCTTTCGACCGCCCGCATCGCGGCTTGTGCGCGGCGCGCTGATCAGAATGGGTACTCCGCGCCCGCACCCGCATACCACGAGCGACCCGGTGCCGCTTCGTAGTAGCGGTTGTTGCCATCGCCGACGATCACCGAGCCGACGTACTGGCGGTCGAGCAGGTTATCCAGGCGCAGGGTCTGGTGGAAGGTCCAGTGTTCGACCTTCTGCTCGAAGCGCGCACGCCAGTTGAACACGCTGTAGGCCGGTGCGGCGTGTCGGCTGTTGGTGTCCTCGACGTAGACCTTGCTGCGGTAAATGCCTTCGATGGCGGTGCTGACCCAGTCGCGGGGCTTCCAGTTCAGTTCGGCGAACAGCGTGGTTTGCGGCACGCCGGGCAGGTAGTTGCCCTTGTCGACGGCGGTGCTGCCGCCGCTGACGAAGTCGCTGTCGTAAGTAGCTTGCAGGCGGGTGTAGGCGAGGCTGCTGCTCCACTGTTCGCTGAGCTGGCTTTCGAGGCCCAGTTCGAAACCGCGGCGCAGGGTGCGGCCGGCGTTTTGGTAAGTCGTGCGACCGCCGCTGGATTGCTGAACCACTAACTCGTCTTCGGTGGTGATTTGGAACACGGCAGCGTTGATGCGGGTGTCCTGGCCGACACGTGCTTTCAAGCCGACTTCATACTGTTTGCTGACCGATGGCTTGAGCGCGAAGTTGAAGCTGTTCGAGTTGCTTGAATAGGCGGATTCAGCTTGCGTCGGCGTTTCAAAACCTTTGCCGGCGCTCACGTAGCCGTGCAAGTCAGGCGTAAACGCGTACATGACGCTGACCGATGGCGTGTTTTTCTGGTAGGTCTTGCTGCCGCTGTCGTTGCCGTCGCTGAGGAAGTGGTCGTCCACGTCCATCTTCATGGTGCTGTGGCGAAGGCCGGTTTGCAGTGTCCAGTCCCCCAGTAGCCAGTTGGCTTGCACGAACGGGTCGAGGCTGGTGGCGGTGTCGATTTCATCACGGCCGAGTGCGCCTTTGACGCCGTGCACACCGTTAACGGTGTTGGAATAGCCTTGGCGATCATCCTCGCTGCGGTCGTAGTCGAGGCCGGCGATTAGCGTCAGGTCGCCGGGTGCGCTGGTGATGGGTTGCAGCCAGTGGACGGAACCGCCGTATAACTTGCGGTCGAAAGCCACCACACCGCCGCGAGCATTGGCGGGGTTTTTCGCGCCACTGGCGAACTTGTCAGGAATCGACAAATACTGAATCACACTCCGCCGTCCCGTATACGCATTCACCTGCAACGTCGCATCGCCGATATAGCGCTCGTAATTCATCCCCAATTGCTGATGATCGATACTTTTGCGCGTGTTGTACGTCAGCGCATTCGCACTCACCGAGCGTGGATCGGCCTTGTACGCTGACCACGTCTGCCCTAGCGGGTCCTGCGTGCCATTCTGCTCCAGGCTGCTGTAGATCAGCGCCAGCTTGCTGTCGTCATCCGGCTGGAAGTTGAGCTTGGCAAAGGTCTGGTCACGTCGCGCGCTGCTGTGGTCGCGGTAGCCGTTGGTGTCCATGCGCGAGGCGTCGAGCACGAAGCCTGCGCCGTGGGTGGCGCCCTCGGCGGTCAGGTGGTTTTTGTTCAGGCCGTTGCTGCCCACCAGGGTTTCGGCGCCGATGCGCGGCGGGCCTTCGCCGTCGCGGGAGAACATCTGGATCACCCCGCCGGCATTGCTGCCATACAGGGTGGCTGCCGGCCCACGCAGTACTTCGATGCGCTCGGCGGTGTCGAGGTTGAAGGTGGCAGCCTGGCCCTGGCCGTCCGGCGTGCTGGCCGGAATGCCGTCGGCGATCAGCTTGATGCCGCGCACGCCGAATGCCGAGCGGGCACCAAAGCCTCGGGAGGAAATCTGCAAGTCCTGGGCATAGTTCTGGCGGTTCTGCACCACCAGGCCGGGCACGCGGGAGAGGGCTTCGGAGGCATTGATGCCGAGTTGACCGTCGCTGATCTGTTCACGGTTGATGCCGTCCACCGAGTAGGGCAGGTCGAAGGTCGGGCTGGCGCTGCGTGAGCCGCTGACCACGCTCGGGTCGAGGACCAAAGGCGTGTCATCGGCCAGTGCCGTATTGCTCAGTGTGAGCAGGCCTTGCAGCAACAGGGTGAAGCGGGCGAGGGTGTTCATCAGTCAGCCGGAATCCGTGGCGCGCATAGGAGGTAAACGCGCAAAGGGGCGCGAGTTTAGTGAATCAGGCGAGTTTTATCATTTAGGAGTCGTCTTACGCAGCGAATCGGTGTTCCCGCCCTGGGTCGCCATCCGTTGTGATGTTAGCGTGGCCAGCCTTGGCAGTAACAATGGCTGAAGGGTCAAAAGGGTGGGGTCATGAGGATTACGTCGAAAGTCTTGTGGGTTGCGGTGTCTTTTTCGCTGGCCGGTTGCGGCACCATCAATACCGTCTTCCGACCCGACGCCGTGACCAGCCAGAACCTCAAGGACTCACGCAGCCATTGCGAAAACGTGCCGCGCATCTACAGCGGGGTGATCTACGGGTTTTGCACGCTCAATGGCGAGCCAGCGCCTGGCAGGAGCCTTAAGGACAAGAGCCTGATAGACCATGGGGGCAGCGTGTTGCCTATCGTCGCCGTGGAGTTCGTCGCCTCCGGCGTGCTGGACACCCTGGTGCTGCCCTACACCATTTACCGCCAGAATAGGGACGGCAGCATCCAGATCTTCCGCTGATCCCTCTTGACGCTTGTCGCTAACAGCTCCCCACTGCTTTTAAGCTATAATCCCGCCCTTTAGCTGTTTCCTGCCCAGGCAGGGGGCACACTTTTTTCAGGCGTAACCCGCCTGCATGCAGACTAAAAGAGGCTAGACCCCTGTGGCATTGACGATTCTTGGCCTGTCCGGCGCCCTTAGCCATGATCCTTCCGCAGCCTTGTATATCGACGGCAAGCTGATCGCGGCCGCCGAAGAAGAGCGCTTCGTACGCGACAAACATGCAAAGAACCGCATGCCCTACGAATCGGCGAAGTTCTGCCTGGAACAGGCCGGTATCAAGCCTTCCGACGTTGACGTGGTCGCGATCCCGTTCGCCCCGATCAGCCTGTTCGGCGAGGCGCGCTGGCACTACGCCAAGCGTTACTGGTACGCCCCCGACCGCGCCCTCGACGCGATCCTGATGGGCAACCGTCGCTACAAGCGCTACCGCAACAAGATCGTCTGGTGCCTGGAGCAACTGGGCTTCGATCCTAAGAAAATCAAGATCGAACCGGTTGAACACCACCTGGCCCACGCCTCCAGCGCCTACCATTGCTCTGGTTTCCAGGAGAAAACCGCGATCCTCGGGATCGACGGTAAAGGTGAGTACGCCACCACGTTCTTCGGCTACGGCGAAAACGGCAAGATCCACAAGATCAAGGAATTCTACGATCCAGACTCCCTCGGTGGCCTGTATGGCGCGATCACCGAGTTCCTCGGTTTCGAGATGCTCGACGGTGAGTTCAAGGTCATGGGCATGGCGCCGTACGGCGATGCCAGCAAATACGATTTCTCGCGCCTGGCCTCCTTTGAGAACGGCGAGTTGGTGATCAACACCGACTACGCTAACGTCATCGGCCTGCGCCGCTACAAAGAGAAGGGCAAGGGCTTCTACTTCTCGCCAAAACTGATCGAGTGGCTGGGTCCAAAGCGCGAAGGCGATATCGCCGACGAGCCGTACATCCACTACGCCGCCAGCATGCAAGCGCTGTTCGAGAAACTGGCCTTGCAGATGATCGACCACTACCTGGGCGACATCCTCAAGGACACCGGCAAACTGGCCTTCGCCGGCGGTTGCGCGCTGAACGTCAAGCTGAACCAGAAGATCATCGCCCGTGGCGACGTCAAAGAGCTGTTCGTACAGCCGGCGTCGGGCGATGCCGGCACTGCGGTCGGTGCGGCGGCGTATGTGTCCCACGCCCGTGGTGTGCCGGTCGAGAAGATGGAACACGTCTACCTCGGCCCGTCCTACAGCAACGAAGACGTGATTGCCGCGTGCGCCAAGCACGAGAGCAAGCCGAACTGGCGCAAGATCGAGAACATGCCACAGCGCATCGCCAAGATCATGGTCGACGGCAACCCGGTGGCCTGGTTCCAGGGCCGCATGGAGTTTGGTCCGCGCGCCCTGGGCGGTCGTTCGATCATCGGTTGCCCGAGCGCCACCGGTGTGGCGGATCGCATCAACCACCAGATCAAGTTCCGCGAGCGCTGGAGGCCTTTCTGCCCGTCGATGCTCGACACCGTGGCCTCGCAGATGATCAAGGTCGATCACCCGGCGCCGTTCATGACCTTCACCTTTGAAGTGTCCGAAGAGTGGAAGACCCGCGTGCCGGAAGTGGTCCATGAAGATGGTACCTCCCGCGCCCAGGTGCTCAAGCGCGAATACAACCCGCGCTACTACGACATGATGAAAGAGCTGGAAGTGCTCACCGGCAACGGCGTGTCCCTGAACACCTCGCTCAACCGTCGTGGCGAAGCGATGATCTGCTCGCCGACCGACGCGCTGAACATGTTCTTCGGCTCTGACCTGCAGTACCTGATCATGGAAGACATCCTGGTCGTCAAGGATGGCGTGGACCCTTATGACGCGCTCGGCTGACCGCCACGTCCTGCAGTTCTGCCACGGCTATGACGGGCCATTCCTCGATTGTGCGCGGCAGTACGCCAGTTTGTTCGCAGGGTCAGGCTACAAGGTGACCACGGTGTTTCTCACCGGGGTCGCCGACCCTGAGGTGGCGGCCGGTTGCGCCAGTGATGAAGTGTTGTTCATGGAGTACAGCTCGAAGGCCATCCGTGGCCTCAAGCTGGGCGCCATCGCCGAGCTGCGCAAGATTGCCGCGTCGCGCAACTTCAGTTTCTGCATCGCGCACCGCGCCAAGCCGATCTACATCGCGCTGCTCGCCACGCGCTTGCAGGTGATTGGCGTGCATCACGCTTTTGGCGACTACCAGCGCCGGGGGCGTCGGCTGTTTGCAACGATTTTTCGCCAGCGCCTGAGCTTGTTGGGCGTCTCCGATGCCGTGCGCGATGACATTCGTCGCTGCCTGCCGAAATGGCCGGCGGCGCGTATCCAGACCTTGTACAACCGCATTGATGTCGAAAACCTGCAGGCCCAGCAGGTTTCGAAGGATGAGGCGCGCGACGCCCTTGGCTTGTCGCCGGATGAGTGGGTGGTCGGCAATGTCGGCCGCCTGCACCCGGACAAGGATCAGGCCACGCTGCTCAAAGGTTTTGCCCTGGCATTGCCAACGTTACCGGCTGAAAGTCGTCTGGCGATCCTCGGCACCGGACGCCTGGAGCAGGACCTGAAAGAGCAGGCGCGCGAGCTGGGGATTGCCGACAAGGTTGTGTTTCTCGGCCAGGTGCCGGAGGCGCGTCGCTATTTCCGTGCGTTTGACGTGTTTGCGTTGAGCTCCGACCACGAACCCTTTGGTATGGTGTTGCTGGAAGCCATGGCGGCCGGCGTCCCCTTGCTCGCCACCGCCTGTGGCGGCGCGCGGGAAGTGGTTGAGGGCGTTGGTATCCTGTTTCCCTTCGGCGACGGCGAGCACCTGGCCCAAGGGCTGGGGCACTTGGCTGCGATGGATCAGCACCAGCAACGCCAGTGCGCTGATTTGATGCTGGAGCGCCTGCACGCACGATTCTCGGATCAGGCGGTGCGCGCTACTTTCTGGCAACTGCCGCATGTCATTGAACTGACCGCGAGGGCTTGATGCTCAATCGATTTCAAGGCTGGCGCGAGCGCGGCTGGTCCGTCGTCGATGCGCCTGCATACAGCGAGGCCTGGCAGCGTTTTGGCGGCAGCGTCGCGACGCATCCGCAAGTGATCGAACGCCTGGCCGGGTTGGCGCAGATTCCGGTGCGTTACTTGGCCTGGGAGCAGGCGGGTGAGCTCAAAGCGTGCATTGCCACCTGGGGGCGCGACCTGGCGCTGTCCAAGGATGTACTTAAGCGCAGTGGCAAGAAAGGCCTGTTCGATCTGGGCAATGCCGAGCTGATCCTGCCGGCCGCCGCCGACGCGCAGGCACCGCTGAGGCAGCGTGCGCGCTACCTGTCTGCGCTGAACGAAGGGCGTTTCAGCGGCCTCAAGCTTCAGGCCGAGCAGTTGGCCATGGCGCGAACGCCCGAAGAACTGTCGAAGAAGTTTCGCTACAACCAGCGCCGCGAACTGCGTTTGCTGGAAGAGGCGGGCGGCGTGGTGCGGTCGGTCAGTGAGTTTTCCAGTGCGGAGCTGGCGTCCATCTACTGTGACCTGTTCCTGCGCCGCTGGGGCTTCACCGCCACAGGCGCCGAGCGCATGGCCGAGGTCATCGAGCTGATGCGCGAGTGGTTGATCGGCTCGGTGATTTTTCTGAATGACGCACCCATCGCAATCCAGTTGGTGTATCGGGTCGAGTCGCCGCAATGGATCAGTGTGGAGTACGTCAACGGTGGGGTCGATCCTGAAACTCGCGCCTTTAGCCCCGGCAGCGTGCTGAGCTTTCTCAATACCCAGAGCGCCTGGGAGCAGGCACGCGAAGTCGGCAAGCCACTGCGCTTTTCCTTTGGCCGCGCCGACCGCGAATACAAGGACCGTTGGTGCAACCCTGTGCAGGTATTCAGCGTATGACCCGCAAGCAGCAATTGCTCAAACGTCACCGGCGCAACAAGCGTACGGCGCTGATCATTGGTGTGTTGCTGCTGTTGCTGGTCGGCATCCTGGTGGTCTGGTGGTTACCGTTGCTGTTGGCGCTGCTGGCCTGGGTGGCCCATGAAGCGTGGTTTGCCGACCACCTGTTCTACGCGCCCAACGAAGATTACCAGTACCGTTTCGCGGCGGATGCCGAGCTGGCGGGCGTGCGCTTGGAAAATGGGCGCTTGCTGCTGGATCAGGCGGTGGACGCGGACGCGACGGTGGTGCTGGCGATCAAGGTCAAGAGCACTTGGCTGGGGCGTTTTTTTGACCCGAGCGTCGAGCTGGTGGACGATCGGCAAACCTTTGAGCGTGGCGTCAACGGCGTGCGTTACCTGAACCTCAGCGGTTTGGCGCTGAGCGACTTAACGTTGCGCGGTCGCCATTGCCGATTGCTCGGCACGCCCCGTCTGTGGGCCTGGACCCATCCGGACTACCGCGCACAGCGCGTGATGGTGATCGCGCCCCACGCCGACGATGCTGAATTGGCGGCCTTCGGCCTGTACAGCCAGGCTGAAAATCCCTGGATCGTCACCCTGACGGCAGGTGAAATCGAAGCCGAGCATTATGAGCAGATGGGCCTGGACGCGGTCGAAGCCTCGCGCATCAAAGGCCGCCTGCGTGCCTGGGACAGCATCGCCGTGCCGCTCTGGGCGGGTGTGCCCCAGGCCCACTGCGTGCAGCTGGGCTATTTCTGCCTGCAGTTGCAGGCGATGCAGGCCGCGCCGGACCTGCCGTTCGCTTCCCGCGAGGCAGAGCTGACGGACGTGCGGCCATTCCGTCAGTTCAACCCCTTTCCATTACCGGCGGACAGCGACGGCCTGCCCACCTGGAACAACCTCTTGGCCGACCTGCGCCAAGTACTGTTAATGGCGCGCCCGGAAGTGATCGTGTTGCCGCATCCGGTATTGGACCCGCATCCAGACCATGTCTGTGCGCAGCAAGCCGTGATGGAGGCGCTGCAAGGGCTGGAGTGGCAGCCGACCACTGTGCTGGGCTATGCCAACCACTTGCATGACAATGATCGTTGGCCAATGGGCGCCTCCGGAGCCGGTATTGCGTTGCCACCGTTGTTCGACGCGACCGTGGAGTTGCTGCCGTGCAACCTGCCGCTGACGTTGGCTCAGCAGCGTGATAAGGCCATGGCGCTGGGCATGATGCATGACTTGCAGCCGGCACCGCCGTTCAAGCGCCGTGTGCGACGCTGGTTGCAGCGGGTGTTGGCAGGTCGCGCGAAATCGCCCTACGGTGAGAACGAATTTTTCCGTAAGGCCGTACGACGGCATGAGTTGTTCTGGCGTTTGGGAAAGGATAAGTAATGAAAGTCTTGTTTCTGGTGCAGAAAGAGCAGCGCGCCATCCTCGACCGCTTGTACGAAGGTGTGGCCCAGCACTGCGAATGTGATATCCGCTGGTTGAGCAGCGATGAGCAGCGCACCCTGCGCGGTTACTTTCGGCGCGAAGTCGACGTGACCCGTTACGACCGTATTGTGTTCTTCCTGCGCTTCAAGCAGGAAATCCGCCAGGCCGGGTTTATCCGTACGATCCCAAACCTGGTGATCCTCGAGCACGACGCTTACCAGAACTACATTCCCTGCAAGTACACCGGCAAATTCAGCGCCCACTACCGTCGCTTGCCGTGGGTTCGCGTGATCAGTTCAGGCTACATGGTGACCGAGCGCCTGCGCGCCGAAGGTTTCGATGCGGTGTTCGTGCCCAAGGGCTATGACCAGGCACTGCTACAGCCCCAGGATCGTGAACGAGATATCGAACTGGCGTTTGTCGGTAGTACCAACAGCGTGGCCTATAGTGGTCGCAAGGCTCTGCTCGATGAGCTGGCGCGGGTTGAACCTTTGGTAGTGACGCGCACCAAATCGGGTGAGGAATACTGCGCGACCCTCAACCGGATTCGTTTTTTCGTCAGTGCCGATGTGGGCATGGGCGAGTACATGATCAAGAACTTCGAAGCCATGGCCTGTGGTTGCGTGTTGCTGGCCTTCGATCAGGGAGTCGAGGAAAACGCGGCCCTCGGGTTCGAAGACATGGTCAATGTGGTGTTCTACAAGGACATCCCGCAGTTGCAGGAAAAACTGGCCGTGCTGCGGTCCAACCCGCAGTTGGCGGCAGACATCGCGCGCAGTGGGCAGGACTTGGCCGTCGGCCAGTTCGGTTTCGCCCGTATCGGCCAGCGTATTGTCGAAGTCCTCGAGCCGCCCTTGCGGCCTCGTGCGCCATTGAATGTGCTGGAAAGGTTGCGTCTGAAGGTGGGCGTTTAATATCGGTCAGATATGGCCGCAAATAGTGGCTATATGATATTATCGAGGCTTGAATGCAGTTCTCCGATCAAAGCGACATAACGCTCGTGGTGACCAGTTGTGGTCGCTTCGATTTATTGAAGCGGACGCTCGAGAGCTTCGATCTGTTCAATACGGCGGATATCCGCGAAGTTTTCATTACCGAAGACTCTGGCGATGAAGCCGTGCGCCTTGCGGTGCCGCAGCACTGGCACGGCCATTGCCATTTCCTGATCAACCGCCCGAAGCTTGGGCAGTTGGCATCCGTCGACTTGGCCTACGCGTCGGTCAAGACCCCCTACATATTCCATTGCGAGGATGATTGGGCGTTTTATCGACCAGGCTTTGTCGAAGACTCCAAGGCGGTACTGGAGCAGCGACCCGATATTTTGCAGGTGTGGTTGCGTAACTACGTTTATGACTTGCAGGTGCACAGCCCTTATATCCATCTGGGGCCACGTGAGGTGATTGGCGGGGTGCCGTGTTATCCCCTGCTGTCCGACAAGCCTGAGTGGCAGGGTTTTTCGCTGAATCCCGGGTTGCGGCGTATCAAGGAATATCGCTTGTGCGCGCCCTACGCCGGATTCGAGGGTGAGAAGGGGCTATCCAAGCGTTACGCGCAGCTGAACCTGGCGGCCGTGACACTGGAAGGCGATGCGGTTTTGCACACGGGTTTCGGTTTGCATGTGGCTACGTCAGAAGAGCGCTTGACCAAGGCGCGGCGCAAGCGGCGAGAGCGGATCAAGCTGGCAGTCATGTTGGTACTGGGTGTCGGTATCGGCTGGTTGATCCGTTAAGTACATGCAGCAAGCCACCACAACGCCGCAAAAGGTCATTTTTCAGATGAGTATCCTCAACATCATGTGGGCCGGTGGTTCTGCATTCGCTTCGGTGCAGAAGGTTCACCAACAGATACTTTCCCACGCTATTTGCCGGGCACCGATCGCTACCTGGTTGCTTCAAGGCGGTTCGGACGAGAGCGCGCCGGCATTGGAATGGAACTTCTCCTCAGCCCAGCTCAAGGGCCGGCACCTGTGGAAGTTGCTGGCACCCTGGATGCGCGCGCGTTTTCAGAAGGCGCTGCCTGACGATCTGGAAGTTGTGCTGCTGGACGGGGTTGGTGTGGCCCGTGTGATGTTGCCGGTGCTCAAGCACTTGCCACATGTGCGCGCCGTCGTCGTGTTCCATGGCGTCACGCGCATGCGCCGGGCGGATCAGAAGCTCTTCGAACAGTTTCCGGCTACGCAACTAACCCTGGCGGCTGTTTCGCAAACCCTGGCTCACTCGCTTGAGCGTTACCTGCAGCGGCCCGTGACAGTGCTGCGCAGCGCCTTCGATCCGGTGGCTTTCCGTGCGGCTGCGCTTTCTCGAGCGCAGGCGCGGTCTCGCCTGGGCCTGTCTTTGGACGCCTCGCCCGTGTTGGGGGCGGTAGGCCGGCTGGTAGGCGGCAAGGGTTTTGGCTGTTTGCTGGACGCGTTTGCCGGCGTGTCGGCCCAGCAGCCGGATGCGCGGCTGGTGATTATCGGCGAGGGCGCTGCGAGGCAGACCCTGGAAGCGCGTATCGAACAGCTCGGCTTGCAGGGCAAGGTTTCGTTGCCGGGCCATCTGCCGGACGCCGCGACGCTTTACCGGGCCTTCGACTGGGTCGCCATTCCGTCGACGCAAGAAGGCTTGGGGTTGATCCTGCAAGAGTCGGTGATGGCGGGCGTGCCCGTTCTGACCAGCGAATTGGCCGTGTTTCGCGAGCAACTGGCGAATGCGGGCTGGTACGCGCCGTCAGACGATGTGCAGGCCTGGGGCAGTCTGATGGAGCGTGCGTTCGCCACATCAATCCAGGAAGTACTGGAGGCTCAGGCGCAAGCGCTGGCCCCGGACCAAGCCTGGAAAGATTTCAGTGAAACCTCCCAGCGCCTGTTTTCATGCCGCTAGCAACGCCTGCTCCAGTGCCTGCATTGGAAAGCGTTCGTTCAGCTTCTCGCGTGCAATATAACGTGCAAAGTGCTGCAAGTTGCGCCGTGCGAGTTCCGGGCTCAGCGGCGCGCGCAAAAAGCGCATATCCGCCACATCGATGAGCCCCATTTCGTTATCCGGTGTGACAACAATATTGCCCAGGTGCAGGGAGCGGAAGTAAATCCCCGCACCGTGCAAGCGGCGGATCAGCGCCACCAGCGGATCGAGGTTCGATTGCCAGTCATAGCCTTCCTTGTTGGAAATCTGACGCAGCGTTTCACCCGGCAGCGGGCGATACAGCACGGCGGTCATGCCGGGCGCGGCCAGTTGAAAGAACGCGAGTACGGTCAAGGTGGGGATGCCACGCTGTTGCAATTGCGCCACGTTGTCAATGAACCGCTTGGAGTAGGGGCGCAACAGCGCTGACGAAAACAGACGCTTGCGGCGAAACAGTTTTAGGATATTCCCGTCGGCCAACAGGTAGACTTTGGGGCCGTAGCTGTCCTGTTCGAGGATTCGGGCACCTTCAATCATCGCGTTTAAATCGGCTTGGGGAAGCCTTGAACATTGCATCGTCGGAAAGCCTTGTGGGAGTCGCGGGCACAGTGATCGGTAATAATGCCGAAAGTTTTGGGTTTTAACCATGCCAGGTTGGCGGGTTGTACGTATTCAGGAGCGGGTGATGCAAGTAAGTCGTTGGGCGCAGGTATGGATGATTTTCGGGTTACTTTGGTTTTTGCTGGCGATTGCTTTCGCGCCGACCAACAAGATTTATCAACAAGGTTTGACGTTGTTTCTCTGGTTGCCCGCCATGGTGTTTGCCTGGTCGGCGCGTGAGCGCCTCAAGGAAGTCTGGCGTGAACAGCGCTGGATGTGCCTGATGATTGCGGCGCTTGCCGTCTGGGGTGCAGTCAGTTTGTCGTGGACCAATGCCGAAGACCCTTCGCGCGAGGCCAAGCGCTTGCTGTACATCGGCGTGTTCCTGCTGTTTTTCCCGGTGTTTGCCTGCGGGCAGACCGAGCGAGTCATTCGCGTGATGCAGTGGGGTGGTTTCGGCCTGGCCCTGTCTTCGCTGGTGACGATCATCAAGTTCTATGGCCTTGAGCATAACGCCTGGAGTGCGCGCATCGAGGGCTTGGGGCAGTTGTCCCATCCGATCCTGGGCGCCTATGTGATTGGCCTGGCCGCCATCTGGTTGCTGCACTGGTTGCCGCGTGGGCGCTGGATGCAGGTGGCGTGGGCGGTGTCCATTGCGCTGCTCGGGCTCTTTGTGGTGCTCAGCCAAAGCCGCGGTGCCGCACTGGCCTTGCTGCTGACCGTCGTGGCGATGCCGGCTTGGTGCCGCGACCGACGGACAACGGTGACCGCAATTGCGGCAGTCGTGGCGGCGCTGGCGATTTTCTTCGCCCTGAAGTCGCTGATGCTGGACCGTGGTGTGTCCTACCGGCCGCAGATCTTCATGGCGGCCGTCCAGATGATTTCCGAGCGCCCGTGGACCGGTTTGGGCCTGGGTGGCGACTACAAGGTATTTGCCGACGGTCTTTATTTCGATCACGCCCACAACCTGTTCTCCCACGTCGCGATCGAACTGGGCCTGCCCGGCCTGCTGTTGTGGTGCGGGCTGTGGTTTGGCGTGTTGTGGCAAGCCTGGAAGGCCCGCGACACGCTCTATGGCAAAGGCATCATCGGTATGTGGATGTTTTCGTTCCTGGCCATGCAGTTCGATGCGGCCAGCCTAACGGGCACCCCGCGGGCCGAGTGGTTTATCTCGTGGCTGCCCATTGCGCTGGCCAGTGTCTTGGTCTGGGCTCGGGCCAACCCCGATGCATGTGATAAAGTTCGCGTCCTACCCAATCAGTGAGCTCGACACATGAGTGACGCACCGCCCAAAGCGGACCAGGAATCCAGCCTGAAAATTTATCTCAGGCTGCTGGGCTATGTGAAACCGTACATCGGCATGTTCATGCTGAGTATCTTGGGCTTCGTGATCTTTGCTTCCACCCAGCCGATGCTCGCCGGGATCCTCAAGTACTTTGTGGATGGCTTGAGCAATCCCGACGTGGTGTTCCTGCCCAAGATCCCGCTGTTCAAGGACCTCAAGCTGCTGATGGCCGTGCCGCTGCTGATCATCCTGATCGCCGCGTGGCAAGGCCTCGGCTCTTTCCTCGGCAACTACTACTTGGCCAAGGTCTCCCTTGGCCTGGTGCATGACCTGCGCGTCCAGCTATTCAACAAACTGCTGGTACTGCCGAATCGCTATTTTGATACGCATAACTCCGGGCACCTGATTTCCCGCATCACCTTTAACGTGACCATGGTCACCGGCGCCGCCACGGATGCGATCAAGGTCGTGATCCGCGAAGGTCTGACGGTGGTGTTCCTGTTCGGTTACCTGCTGTGGATGAACTGGAAACTGACCCTGGTGATGCTGGCGATCCTGCCGCTGATCGCCATCATGGTCGGCAGCACCAGCAAGAAATTTCGCAAGCAGAGCAAGAAGATCCAAGTGGCAATGGGCGATGTCACCCACGTGGCCTCGGAGACCATCCAGGGTTACCGCGTGGTGCGCAGCTTCGGTGGCGAAAGCTACGAGGAGCGCCGTTTTGCCGCCGCCAGCCAAAGCAACACCGACAAACAGCTGCGCATGAACAAGACCGGTGCGGTCTACACGCCCATGCTGCAACTGGTGATCTACACGGCCATGGCCACCTTAATGTTCCTGGTGCTGTTGCTGCGCGGCGACGCCACGGCGGGTGACCTGGTGGCCTACATCACCGCTGCGGGCCTGCTGCCCAAGCCGATCCGTCAGTTGTCGGAAGTCAGCTCGACGATCCAGAAAGGCGTCGCCGGTGCCGAAAGCATCTTCGAACAGCTGGATGAAGAGCCGGAAGTCGACAGCGGTACCGTGGAGCGTGATCGCGTCAGCGGTCGCCTGGACGTGCGCAACCTGAGCTTCACCTATCCGGGTGCTGAGCGCGAAGTGCTGAAGAACATCAGCTTCACGGCGGAACCTGGGCAGATGATCGCGCTGGTAGGGCGCTCAGGCAGTGGCAAGTCCACGCTGGCCAGCCTGATTCCGCGGTTCTACCACCACGAAACCGGCGAAATCCTGCTGGATGAGGTGGAGATCGAAGACTACCGCCTGCGCAACCTGCGCCGGCATGTGGCTCAAGTGACCCAGCACGTGACCCTGTTCAACGATACCGTGGCCAATAACATCGCCTACGGCGACCTGGCGGATGCACCGCGTGCCGACATCGAAAAAGCTGCCGCCGATGCCTATGCCATGGACTTCATCGCCGAGCTGCCCAAAGGCCTGGACACCGAAGTCGGTGAAAACGGCGTGCTGCTCTCCGGCGGCCAGCGTCAGCGCTTGGCCATCGCCCGCGCCCTGCTGAAAAATGCCCCGTTGCTGATCCTGGACGAAGCGACTTCGGCGCTCGACACCGAGTCCGAACGCCACATTCAGGCTGCGCTGGACAAAGTAATGAAGGGCCGTACCACCCTGGTTATCGCGCATCGGCTGTCCACCATCGAGAAAGCCGACATGATTCTGGTGATGGACCACGGTGAAATTGTCGAGCGTGGTACACATGTGGAACTGCTGGCTCTGGGCGGCTATTACTCGCGCCTGCACGCCATGGGCCTGGATGAGCCCGTCACGGCTAACATCACCTGATGTGCCGGGGCGCGCAATGCGTCCCGGCGTTTGTATCAAGCCCCTTACTCGGCTTGACCAAAGCCAAATAATTCGCAGCCTATCGTTTGTTATGTTGGCCTTCTCGATTCGAATGACGAACGAGAGGGCTAACCTTCTTGCGTGGGTAATGGAATGTTGCAACGTCTGTTCTGGAAACTGCTTCCCAAAACCCAAAGGGTGTTTTTGCTGGGACGTTTGTCAGTGGTGGATCGCCAGGCGGTGAACAAATCGTTGTCTGGGGTGACGGCACTTCCGCCTGCTTTCGAACGACACAACTGCGTGTTTATCCATGTACCCAAATGCGCCGGCAGCAGCGTCTGTTCGGCGTTGCTCGATGGGCGCTGGCCAGGGCATTTGCCGTATTACTGGTATCAGCAACAATTCCCCGAACATTGCCAACGCAGTTTCAAATTTGCCTTTGTGCGTGACCCGCTGGAGCGCGCCTACTCGGCCTACACCTACTTGCGCAGCAACCACTTGGGCCGCCGCGACCTGCAGGCACAGGCACTGGTATGCAGCTACCGCGACTTTGACCATTTCGTTGCCCACTGGCTGTGCCCGGAAAACCTGCGCCGCCAGCTGCACTTTGCTCCCCAGACCGACTTCCTGGTCGATCACATGGGGCAAATGGCCATGGATTTCATGGGTCGCCAAGAGTCCCTGGAGCAAGACTTCCAGCAGCTGTGCGACCGCCTCGGCGTAACGTCTTCGCTGCCCCATCTCAATGTTTCACTCGGGCGGCGCAGCGAGCCGGTCAGGGACTTCTGCACCCTGCGTACGCGCCGCTTGGTCCGGCGTGCTTATCAACGTGACTACGAGGTCCTGGGTTATGAATAGTCCGTCGCTCTCCCGTGGTTCTGCCTCCATTCGCCCCTTTGCCTTGTCGTTGTCGGTCGCCGCGCGCGCCGCGCTCAAGCACCAGCAGCCTTGCTGCCTGTGGCTGACGGGGTTGTCCGGGTCCGGCAAGTCGACCTTGGCCAACGCCCTGGAAGTGCAGCTCAATGAGCAAGGGCGGCATACCTTTGTGCTCGATGGCGACAACTTGCGCACGGGGTTGTGCAATGACTTGGGCATGAGTGATGCGGCGCGCAAGGAAAACATCCGGCGCATTGGCGAGGTGGCGCGACTGATGGTTGACGCGGGATTGATCGTGATCGTCTCGGCGATTTCTCCGTTCAGCGCCGATCGCGCGACTGCCAAGGCACTGTTCGGGCCGGGGCAGTTTTTCGAGGTCTACATCAGCACGCCGTTTGACGTGCGCGCGCGGCGCGATCCCAAGGGGTTGTACCGTGCGGCGCTGGACGGGCGCATCAAGGCCTTCACTGGGCTGGACAGCCCTTACGAAGCGCCGCTTGCAGCTGACTGCGAAGTCAACACCGATGAGGTCGAACTGGCCGACGCGGTGGACCACATCCTGGCTGCTTTGTTTAAAAAATGAGCAGATGTAGCCTGTGATGCCTCCCGGATAAAGCTCTCGAACTAGGCGGCGCTCACCCTGTGCTAATATCGCGCCCCTGTTCATTTTGTATGTGGGTTGCTCCATGAAGTTGTCCATGCCGCGATTCGATCAAGCCCCTGTCTTGGTGGTCGGCGATGTCATGCTCGACCGTTACTGGCATGGCGGTACCTCACGGATTTCCCCTGAGGCGCCGGTACCGGTAGTCAAGGTCGAGCAAATCGAAGACCGCCCAGGCGGCGCTGCCAACGTTGCCCTCAATATTGCCGCCCTCGGCGCCCCGGCCTCCCTGGTGGGTGTGACCGGTGACGATGAAGCCGCCGACAGCCTGGCCAACAGCCTGCGCGGTGCTGGCGTGCGCGCGCTGTTCCAGCGCATTGCCCATCAGCCGACCATCGTCAAGCTGCGGGTCATGAGCCGTCACCAGCAATTGCTGCGTATTGATTTCGAAGAACCCTTCACCACCGACGCCCTGGCCCTCAGTGGCCAGGTTGACGAGCTGCTCGAAGGCATCAAGGTGCTGGTGTTGTCGGACTACGGCAAAGGCGCCTTGAAGAATCACCAGGTATTGATCCAGGCCGCCAAGGCCAAAGGCATCCCGGTGCTGGCCGATCCGAAGGGCAAGGACTTTTCGATTTATCGTGGAGCCAGCCTGATCACGCCGAATCTCAGCGAGTTCGAAGCCATCGTCGGTGGTTGCGCCGACGAGCACGACCTAGTGACCAAGGGCGCAGCGCTGATGGCCGACCTCGACCTGGGCGCCTTGCTGGTCACCCGTGGCGAGCACGGCATGACCTTGCTGCGTCCGGGCCACCCGGCGATGCACCTTCCGGCGCGAGCGCGTGAAGTGTTCGACGTCACCGGCGCCGGCGATACAGTGATTTCCACCCTGGCCGCCTCGATTGCGGCCGGTGAAGAGCTGCCCCATGCGGTGGCCCTGGCCAACCTGGCAGCGGGCATCGTGGTCGGCAAGTTGGGTACGGCAGCCATCAGTGCACCGGAATTGCGTCGCGCGATCCAGCGCTCCGAAGGCTCGGAACGCGGTGTGCTGACGATTGAGCAATTGCTGCTGGCGATCGACGATGCCCGTGCCCACGGCGAAAGCATTGTGTTCACCAACGGCTGCTTCGACATCCTGCACGCTGGTCATGTGACGTACCTTGAGCAGGCGAGCGCCCAAGGCGATCGCCTGATCGTCGCGGTCAACGACGACGCGTCGGTCAGCCGCCTCAAAGGCCCTGGCCGCCCGATCAACAGTGTCGACCGTCGCATGGCGGTGCTGGCAGGCTTGGGCGCGGTGGACTGGGTGATCAGCTTCCCTGAAGCGACCCCTGAAAACCTGCTGGCCCAGGTCAAGCCGGACGTGTTGGTCAAGGGGGGCGACTACTCCGTCGACCAGGTCGTGGGGGCGGATATTGTCAGCGCCTACGGCGGCACGGTCAAAGTGCTGGGCCTGGTTGAGAACAGCTCGACTACGGCTATCGTCGAGAAGATACGCAACAATGAGTAAGCGGGTACTGATCACCGGTGGTGCAGGCTTTATCGGCTCGCACCTTGTCGATGGGCTGCTCGCTAAAGGCTACAGCGTGCGGGTGCTGGATAACCTCTCCACCGGCAAGCGCAGCAACCTGCCGTTGGACGATCCGCGCGTCGAACTGCTTGAAGGTAATGTGGCCGATGCCGAGCTGGTGGCGCGTGCCGCTGTCGGCGCGGCAGCGGTGGTGCACCTGGCGGCGGTGGCCTCGGTGCAGGCATCGGTGGATGATCCGGTCAGCACGCACCAGAGCAACTTCGTCGGCACCTTGAATGTCTGCGAAGCCATGCGCAAGGCTGGCGTCAAGCGTGTGGTGTATGCCTCCAGCGCTGCCGTCTACGGCAACAATGGCGAGGGCGCGTCGATTGACGAAGAAACCACCAAGGCGCCGTTGACGCCTTATGCGTCCGACAAATTGGCCGGTGAGTATTACCTCGACTTCTACCGCCGCCAGCATGGCCTGGAGCCGGTGGTCTTGCGCTTCTTTAATATCTTCGGGCCGCGCCAGGATCCGTCATCGCCGTATTCGGGCGTGATCAGTATCTTCAGCGAGCGCGTACAGCAAGGCGTGCCGATTGCCGTGTTTGGCGACGGCGAGCAAACCCGTGACTTCATGTACGTGGAAGACCTGGTGGACGTATTGGTCCAGGCCGTAGAAGCGCCCGCCGCACCTTTGGGCGCAATCAACGTGGGCTGGAACCGCACCACCACCCTCAGCCAAGTGCTGCAAGCCCTGGAAGAAATAGTCGGCAAGTTGCCGGCGGTGACTTACGGGCCGGCGCGTTCCGGGGATATCCGGCATTCGCGGGCGAACAATCAGCGGTTGTTGGCGAGCTTCACACTGCCGGAGCCTACGCCGTTGAAGGTCGGCCTGGAGCGCTTGCTCAAAGGCTGAACGCAATCAATTGTGGGAGCTGGCTTGCCTGCGATGGCATCAGCTCGGTCTACCTGATGCACCGAGGTGTGTGTATCGCAGGCAAGCCCGCTTCCACATTTGTTTCGTGTTAAGCCTTGGCTTTTTTCTTCGGCACGATTTTGCGCAGCACCCGCTTTGCCAAGCGCTTCAATTTCGATTCTTTCTCCGGCACCGCGAGCCCTTGCTGGCGCAGCCAATCCTTCCAGCGAATCCGCTCCTCACGCACCACCCAGCCTTCCTGTTGGGCGAAGCTTTCTGCGAGGTACAAACCCCGGGTGCTCGCTGGATACAGCTGGTCCTTCTTGACGGTGTACAGCTCGGCCAAGGGTTGGCCGTCTTTGAGTGGCATCAGGTACAGGTCCGGCCGCTTGCGGTCCAGGCGCGCGACCAGTTGATCACCTTCCAGGCGCTCGTCCACATGGAACAGGCTCAGGGATTTGGCTTCCTTGGGCACTTCCAGGCGCAGGTCGTAAATCAATTGCAGCGATGCGGTGGGCAAGTGCACGTAGGCACGCGGGCGTTCGATCAACTGGGTTGTGGCACAACGCACCGGGCGGGCAGCGCCGGACAAGGGGCTCAGGCGAAACGGCAGCGCTTCGCGGTAATGCAGCGCGGCCGAGTAGGGCGCGGGCAGCCAGGTGTCATTGAAGCGCCCGCTGAGCCAACCTTCCGGCGTTTCCAGCAGGCACTCTTCGGCAATTTCCTGGATGGCAGTGTGCAGCGGCAGGTTCAGTTCATGGGCGGGCACGTAGCCGGAAATCAGCTTGAGCACCACATCGCCACGGTCCTGCCGGCGTTGGCGTACCAGCACCCAGTAATCGCGGTTCTGCCAATGCAGGGTCAGGCGTACCGAAACCCCCAGGTTGGCCAGTTCGAGCGCGAAGCGCTCGGGGTCTGCCACCTCCACCGGCTTGCGCCGCTGCAGGGTCTGGGCAAAGTTGAGCGGCATGCCGACGCTCTGGTAGCTCAGGCCTTCGGGGGTGGCTTCGACGTGCAGCGGCAGTGTTTTGAAGTTGCTGGGGTTTTTTCTTATGAGCGTACGCGCCATGTCGGCTCCTTCTTGCGACGGGGTCGGCCGCGTCGGCGGCATCAGAGTTGACGAATGACTTGGGCAGCGGTCGCCACGTTATGGGCCAGGTGCAGCGGATTAATGGTCCCGACAATAGCACTGGCGACGCCGGTTTGCGCAAACAACAACGTGAAACTGGCGCGAATTGGATCCACTCCAGGCGCAAGGCATACGTGACCACTGGCCAGGGCCTTTTTCACCAGGATGCCCTTGCCGTGTGCCGCCGCATACTCAATGACGGCTTTCTCGGCCTGTTCGTTCAAGTTGTAGGTGATCATTGCGCAATCGCCCTGTTCCAGAGCCTTCACACCGCCTTCGGCGGTTTTGCCGGAAAACCCGAAACCGCGAATCTTGCCTTCCTTTTTCAGATCGGCCAGGGTCTGGTAGACCTCACAGTCGTTGAGGATATGCAGGTCATTACCGTCGGAATGCACCAGCACAAGGTCGATAAAATCAGTTTCAAGGCGTTTCAGGCTGCGTTCAATCGACATCCGCGTATGAACCGCGCTGAAGTCGTGGCTGGACGCGCCATTCTCGAACTCTTCACCGACCTTGCTGACAATCACCCAGTCCTTGCGCTGATCCCGCAGCAGCGGCCCCAGGCGTTCTTCACTCATGCCATAAGCCGGTGCGGTATCGATCAGGTTGATGCCCAGTTCACGGGCCTGACGCAACAGCATACGGGCCTCGTCGTCACCGGGAATCTGGAAACCGCTGGGGTATTTCACCCCTTGATCGCGACCCAGCTTGACGGTGCCCAGGCCCAGCGGCGAGACCAGCAGGCCGGTGCTGCCCAAGGGGCGATGCAGGTCGTGCAGGGTTGGCAGGCTCATGGCAACAGTTGCTCCCAGGCAGGTACGCCGATGGCGGGTTTTGGCAGCGCGGGCAGTGGCTCGCTGGCGCTTGGGCGGATGCCATCACGCGCCAGGCTGTCGATCACCCGGTCAGCGAAGTCAGGCGCCAACGCCAGCTTGGTCGGCCAGCCCACTAGTAGCCGGCCTTGCTCGGCGATGAAGGCGTTGTCGGGGCGGGATAAGCCTGATTGCAATGGTTCGGCACGGTCGACGCGCAGGGTGGTCCACTGGGTCTGGCTCATGTCGATCCATGGCAACAGCTGAGCAAGCTCTTTCTGCGCGGTGGCGATCTGTTCTTGTGGGGTGCGCGCCACGCCATCGGCTTCGGCAATGTCGCCGCCCATGTACCACACCCAATTGCCATCAGCCGCCGGGTGAGTGGTGACGGTGATGCGTGGCTTGGTGCCGCCGCCGAGGCAGTGGGCGTACAACGGCTTCAGGCCGGGCCCTTTGGCGATGATCATGTGCAATGGACGTTTTTGCATGGCGGGCTGGCTGATGCCCAGCGCGGTCAGCACATCTGCCGTGCCGGCGCCGGCGCTCAACACGATGCGTTGGGCGCGAATGTCGCGACCGTCGACCTTCAAACCCACCAGCGCGTCGCCCTCCAGCAACGGTTCAATCTGTTGCCCGGCGAGCAACCCGTCGCCGGCCAGTTGTGCCAGGCGTTCGATCAGGCTCGGTACATCCACTACCAGTTCGGCCAAGCGATAGACCTTGCCTTTGAAGCGGCGGTCTTGCAGGGCGGGTGGCAGGTCATCGCCCTTGACCTGGTCGACACGGCCGCGCACGGCCTTGCTGGCGAAGAAACTGGTGAGGTTGCCAGCGAGCGTGCCGGGGGACCAGAGGTAATGGGCCTCGGACAGCAAGCGTACGCCGGACAAATCCAGCTCACCCTTACCTGCCAGCGCTTCACGCCAGCGGCGCGGCATATCGGCAATCGCTTCAGAAGCGCCGGTAAGGGCACCGTGCAGGGCGTATTTCGCACCCCCGTGAATGATCCCCTGGGACTTCACGCTTTGCCCGCCACCCAGGGTGGCGCTTTCCACGACCACCGTGGAAAAGCCCTGGCGGCGCAGGCGCGCATTCAGCCAGAGGCCGGCAACCCCGGCGCCGACAATCAGAACGTCGGTGGAAATAGGCATGCGCGCGGGACCTCTGGCGTAGAAAAAGGAGCGCTAGTATAGCGCGCAGCTGGTAGTTATCAGCTGCAAGCGGCAAGTTAGAAGCGAACCGCGTTGCTTTTTCTTGCCGCTTGTAGCTTGAAACTTGCCGCTGGCTATCGCCTCAATGCCCTGCTGTTTTCGAAAAGAGTTGTATCACCACAACCCCAAGCACAATCAGGCCCATTCCCAGCACCGCCGGGATATCCAGCTTCTGCCCATAAATAAACAGCGCCGCGATGCTCACCATCACAATGCCCATCCCGGCCCACACGGCGTAGGCCACGCCGACCGGTACCGTGCGCACCACCAACGTCAGCATCCAGAATGCCACGCCGTAACCGACGATCACCAGCAGCAGGGGAATTGGCGTGCTCCAGCCCTTGATGGCCTTCATCGAAACGGTGGCGATCACTTCCGAGCAAATGGCGATTGCCAAGTAATAGTAGGCGGCGTTCATGGGTCAATCCTCGGGGTAAAGCAATCAGATAAGGCTGGCATTTTAGAGTTTTATCAGATGGGGTAAAGTCATTACCTATCCGAATTAGAGATGGGTTGAGCCATGAGCGTGCAGTGGGATCTGGAGCAGATGCGCCTATTTGTCAGCGTCGCCGAGCAGCGTTCGTTTTCGGCGGTGGCGCGTGAGCAGCGCAAGGCCCAATCGGCAGTCAGCAACGCGATTGCCATGCTGGAGGCGGACCTGGGCGTGAGCCTGTTCGAGCGCAGCAGTGGCCGCCAACCGCGGCTGACTGAAGCCGGCAGCGTGTTGCTGGAAGAAGCACGCGAAGTGCTGCGCCAATGCGAGCGGCTCAATGGCCGGGCGCTGTCATTGACGCGCGGCGAGGAGGCTTGCTTGCGCCTGGCTCAGGATGAAGCCATGTTGTTCCAGCCGGTCCTCGATAGCCTTGAGGCGCTGGCGGGGCAGTACCCGCTGCTGGAAGTGCAACTGTCCAGCGCCGCCCAGGGTGATGTCGCGCGCAAGTTGGTGGAGCGCAAGGCGGACCTGGGCCTGTTGTTCTATCACGACCAGATCCCCGAAGCACTCGAGCGGCGAGTAGTCGGCAGTGTGGAGATGGTCACGGTATGCGGTGTCAATCACCCGCTGGCCAAGGAAAAGTACGTGGATTGCCAGCGCCTGGCGCAATTTCGCCAACTGCTGATGTCGACCCAGACCAGCGTTTACCCCGGCAGTGAAGCCGCCAGCCCGCTGGTGTGGCGCGCCGACAGCTTCTACGTGCTGGCCGAATGGCTGATGAGTGGCCTGGGCTGGGCTTGGCTGCCCCGGCATATCGTGCAGTACCCGACTTATCAGCAACAAATGGTCGAATTGGACAGCGAATGGACGCCGCCGGCCCTGGTGGTGGAATTGGTGTGGCGCCGCGACGAGCACTTGGGGCCCGCCGCGCGCTTCCTGGCCAAACGTTTTGCTGAGTGCTTGCAGGCGATCGACTGAAAAAGCCGATAAACTCCTGCGCCATGAATAGAACTCTCTACAGCTGTCTGTTTTACCTGGCGCTGCCGTTGGTGGCTTTACGTCTTTGGTTGCGTGCGCGCAAGGCGCCGGCCTATGCCAAGCGCGTCGGCGAGCGCTTTTCCTATGGCTTGCCGGTGATGCAACCGGGCGGGATCTGGGTGCATGCGGTGTCGGTGGGCGAAAGCATCGCTGCTGCGCCGATGGTTCGGGGGTTGCTTGCGCGTTATCCAGAGCTGCCAATCACCGTCACCTGCATGACGCCCACCGGTTCCGAGCGCCTCCAGGCGCTGTTCGCCAACGAGCCGCGCATTCAGCACTGCTACTTGCCGTATGACTTGCCGTACGCGGCCAAGCGTTTTCTTGATCGTGTGCAGCCGAAACTCGCGGTGATCATGGAAACCGAGTTGTGGCCCAACCATATCCACGCTTGCGCCCAGCGCGGGATCCCGGTGGCGTTGGCGAACGCGCGATTGTCGGCGCGTTCGGCCAAGGGTTACGGGCGCTTCGCCAAGCTGACGGCGCCGATGCTGTCTGAGCTGAGCCTGTTCGCCGTGCAGACGCAAACCGAAGCCCAGCGTTTCCTTAGCCTGGGGGCTCGTCCGGAAACCGTCGACGTCACCGGCTCGATCAAATTCGACCTGACCATCGACCCCCAGTTGCCGGTGCGAGCTGCTGCGTTGCGCGGACAATGGGGCGCCAGCGAGCGTCCGGTGTGGATCGCCGCCAGCACCCACGAAGGTGAAGATGACGTGGTGCTGGCTGCCCATCGCCAGCTGCTCGACAGCTATCCCAACGCGTTGCTGATTCTGGTGCCGCGCCATCAGGAACGCTTCGGTCCGATGTTTGAACTGTGCGAGCAGCAAGGCTTTGCTACCGTGCGCCGTTCCAGCGGCGAACCGGTTACCGCGCAAACGTCAGTCTTGCTCGGCGATACCATGGGTGAGCTGCTGTTTCTCTATGCGTTGGCCGACAGCGCGTTTGTTGGCGGCAGCCTGGTGGCGACCGGTGGGCACAACCCTTTGGAGCCGGCAGCGTTGGCCAAACCCGTGATCATGGGGCCGCACGTGTTCAACTTCCTCGAAATCACCGCGATGATGCGGGAAGCCGGGGCGTTGCTAGAGGTGGATGATGCCCAAGGACTGGCCGAAGCCGTGCGCCAGCTGTTCGAGCTACCGCAGGATGCACGCAAGATGGCCCAGGCTGGCCTTAAGGTGATGCAGGCCAATCAGGGCGCGCTCAAGCGTTTGCTGGATGGTTTGGACAAACTGCTTGCGCGCTGACAACACCAATCAAACGTGGGCGCTGGCTTGGCTGCGATAGCATCGCCTCGGTGTACCAGAAGTACCGAGGCGTCTGCATCGCAGGCAAGCCAGCTCACACAGGGGTCATGCGGTGTGCTTAATTATTCGGGCGGGCCTTGAGCTGTTCGGCTGCGGCCTTGGCCAGGTCTGGTGGCAGGAAGTCTTTATCCGGGTTGTAGTCAACCTTGAGGTAGCGCGCCAGGTCCTGCAGATCCCCTGGGTTCAAGGTGCCCGCTGCCTGCTTCAAACGCAGGTTGTCGAGAATGTAGTCGTAGCGGCTGTTGTTGTAGTTGCGCACCGAGGCGTAGAGCTGGCGCTGTGATTCCAGCACGTCGACGATGTTGCGCGTACCCACCTGATAGCCGATTTCCGTGGCTTCCACCGCGCTCTGGTTGGAGATGATCGACTGGCGGCGCGCCTGTACTTGTTCCACATCGGTGTTTACCGCACGGTGCAGATTGCGGGTGTTTTCCACCACCTGGCGGCGCAGGCCTTCGCGTTGCTGCTCGGTCTGGCCCAGGCGCGAGTAGGATTCACGCACCTGCGAGCTGGTCAGGCCGCCGCTGTAGATCGGGATGCTCAGGCGCAGGCCGATGGTGCGTTGCTCCACATCACCCCGATACGGCGTGCCGAAGGCATTCGGGTTGCTGAAACCGAGGGCGTCGTTATCGCCTTTCTGATATTGCGCAACAGCATCGAGCGTCGGGGCATGCCCTGCCTTACGCTGCTTGAGGGTTTCTTCAGCGGCGGTAACGGCGTAGTTGCTGGCGAGCAGGTTCAGGTTCTGGCGGCCGGCGGTTTCCACCCACGCCTTGGCGTCATTCGGCAGCGGTGGCAGCACCGGCAGCGTGTGGACAATGCCCTGGATTGAGTTGTATTGACGGTTGGTCAGGGTGATCAGCGCTTCAAACGCGTCTTCCACCTGGCGCTGGGCCAGGATCCGGTTGGCGCGGGCGGTGTCGTAGCTGGCCTGGGATTGCAGCACGTCGGTCTTGTCCGACAGGCCCACGTCGAAGCGCTCGTTGGATTGGTCCAACTGACGCTTGAACGCATTTTCTTCGGCTTTGGTCGACGCCAGGTTGTCCTGGGCGCGCAGCACGGCGAAGTAGTTTTCGGCGCTTTGCAGGATCAGGTTCTGTTCGGTGGCCGACAGTTGCAGCGCCGCCTGTTCGTTGGTGGCCTCGGCAGCCTGCAACTGGAACCAGCGATCAGCACGGAACAGCGGCTGGCTCAACGTTGCGCGCCAGGAGTGAGCATCGCGGTTGGCGGTGGCGGCGGGCGTGTCGATCTGGGTGCGCACGTTATTGATATCGGCACCACCGGTCAGGTTCGGCAGCAGCCCGGCGCGTGCCTGGGGCACCACCTCTTTTTGCGCGCCGTATTGGGCGCGGGCGGCGGCCAGGTCGGCGTTGTTGTCCACCGCTTCCTGGTAGACGCTGACCAGGTCAGTTCTGGCAGACAAGGGCGCTTCTGCTGCCCAGACCATTCCGTTGGTCGCACAAGACACGGCAAGCGCCAGTGAAAGTTTGCGCAGCATGAGGCGATCCTTTGTTGAAAATAATGAGTTGAATATTACGGCTGTAATTTGCGCTCAAGGCTGAGACGGCCGATTCCTGGCGTCAAGGGCTTGAGCAGTTCCCGAGTGTAGTGGCGTGTTCACCACACAACAATCTGCAAAAGAGCCATTCATCACGCTGAATGCTCGGGTGTTGGCAATTTGCCCACGGCATGGTCTAGACTGGACGCGTTCTTGTCGGGGTGCCTTGTTGGAAGGCTGAGATCGGTAAATACCGGATCCCGTTGAACCTGATCAGGTTAGCGCCTGCGTAGGGAACAAGATTTCTCGTCACCCGGCGAGTCCTCTTGTGCTTCGTCCGGGATGTTGTTCGACAATCGAACAGCCCTCGTGCGCCAAGCACAGCACTGGTTTCAGTGCGTCCATCCGTCACAGGTTCGCTCCGACAAAAATCCACCGCCTGGATAAGTTGGAGAGCCCGTGATGAGCACAGAACAAAAAAGTACAAAACTGAAAAACACCGTGCACCTGAGTGAATCGGCCAAGGTTGACTCAGGCTCCGTGCAACCTTTTACCCGCTCGCAAAAAATTTACGTGCAGGGCACTCGCCCGGACATCCGCGTGCCGATGCGCGAAGTCAGCCTGGACGTGACCCCCACCGATTTCGGCGGTGAAATCAACGCGCCCGTCGTCGTCTACGACACCTCCGGCCCCTACACCGACCCTAACGTGATCATTGATGTGCGCAAAGGCCTGGGCGATGTACGTTCGCCGTGGATCGAAGTGCGTGGCGACACCGAGCGCCTGCCCGGCCTGAGCTCGCACTTCGGCCAACAGCGCCTCAGCGATGCCGAGTTGACCGCGCTGCGCTTCGCCCACGTGAAGAACCCGCGCCGCGCCAAGGCCGGCGCCAACGTCACGCAGATGCACTACGCGCGCAAAGGCATCATCACCGCTGAGATGGAATACGTCGCCATCCGCGAAAACATGAAGCTTGAAGAAGCCCGCGCCAGTGGCCTTCTCGACCAGCAACACGCCGGCTACAGCTTTGGCGCCAGCGTGCCGAAGATCATCACCCCCGAATTCGTGCGTGAAGAGATCGCCCGTGGCCGTGCAATTATCCCGGCCAACATCAACCACACCGAGCTGGAACCGATGATTATCGGTCGTAACTTCCTGGTGAAGATCAACGGCAACATCGGCAACAGCGCCCTGGGTTCGTCCATCGAAGAAGAAGTGGCGAAACTGACCTGGGGCATTCGCTGGGGCTCGGACACCGTGATGGACCTGTCCACCGGCAAGCACATCCACGAAACCCGCGAGTGGATCATCCGCAACTCGCCGGTGCCGATCGGCACCGTGCCGATTTACCAGGCCCTGGAAAAAGTCGGCGGCGCCGCCGAAGACCTGACCTGGGAGCTGTTCCGCGACACCCTGATCGAGCAGGCCGAGCAGGGCGTCGATTACTTCACCATCCACGCCGGCGTGTTGCTGCGCTACGTGCCGCTGACCGCCAAACGCGTCACCGGCATTGTGTCCCGTGGCGGCTCGATCATGGCCAAGTGGTGCCTGGCGCACCACAAAGAAAACTTCACCTACACGCATTTCGACGAAATCTGCGAAATCATGAAGGCCTATGACGTCAGCTTCTCCCTTGGCGATGGCCTGCGTCCCGGTTCGATTGCCGACGCCAACGACGCCGCGCAATTCGGCGAGCTGGAAACCCTTGGCGAACTGACCAAGACCGCCTGGAAGCACGACGTGCAGACCATGATCGAAGGCCCTGGCCATGTGCCGATGCAGTTGATCAAGGAAAACATGGACAAGCAGCTCGAGTGCTGCGACGAGGCGCCGTTCTACACCCTTGGCCCGCTGACCACTGACATCGCGCCGGGTTACGACCACATCACCTCCGGCATCGGTGCGGCGATGATCGGTTGGTTCGGTTGCGCGATGCTCTGCTACGTCACGCCCAAGGAGCACCTGGGGTTGCCAAACAAGGATGACGTGAAGACCGGGATCATCACCTACAAGATCGCTGCGCACGCGGCTGACCTCGCCAAAGGCCATCCAGGTGCGCAGATCCGCGATAACGCCTTGAGCAAGGCGCGCTTCGAGTTCCGCTGGGAAGACCAGTTCAACCTCGGCCTGGACCCGGACACCGCGCGTTCGTATCACGATGAAACCCTGCCGAAGGACTCGGCCAAGGTCGCGCATTTCTGCTCGATGTGCGGGCCGAAGTTCTGCTCGATGAAAATCACTCAGGAAGTGCGTGAGTACGCGGCCAACCAGCGCATTGAAGCGGTGGATGTCGATGTAGCCAAGGGGTTGGCGGAGCAGGCGGAGCGGTTCAAGCAGGAAGGCAGTCAGTTGTACAAGAAGGTCTGATCCAGAGGCGGCGGTGACTGTGCCGCCGCCATCGCGGGCAAGACCGGCTCCCACATTTGGAATGCATTCCAGTGTGGGAGCGGCGGTGCGACGATTCGACTTGCCCGCGATAGCGATCTCCCAAACAACAACGTGTCCCTCAGAGATAACCCCCTTGAGCATTCAACCCAGCACCTACTCCCCGGACATCGCAGTCCCCGCTGACAAGCGCGTCTTCGGCGCCCGCGACCTCTTTTCCCTCTGGTTCTCCCTCGGCATCGGCCTGATGGTCCTGCAAACCGGCGCATTGCTCGCGCCTGGCCTGGGCTTGTCGGGCTCTTTGGTGGCGATCCTCCTTGGCACTTTGGTCGGTGTGCTGTTGCTGGCCGCCGTCGGCGTGATCGGCAGTGACACCGGCCTGTCCGCCATGGCCGCCCTCAAGCTCAGCCTCGGCACCAAAGGCGCGAGCCTACCGGCGCTGCTCAACCTGCTGCAACTGATCGGCTGGGGCTCGTTTGAAATCATTGTGATGCGCGACGCTGCCAGCCTGTTGGGCGCGCGGGCGTTCAGTGACGGCAGCCTGCTAGCCAGTCCTTTGTTATGGACGCTGTTTTTCGGCGGCTTGGCGACCCTGCTGGCCGTCAGCGGCCCACTGACTTTTGTGCGGCAAATCCTGCGCAAATGGGGCATTTGGCTGTTGCTTGCCGCCTGCGTGTGGCTCACCTGGAACCTGTTCGCCAAAGCCGACCTCGCTGCACTCTGGGCCCAGGCTGGAGACGGCTCGATGCCGTTTGCCGTGGGCTTCGATATCGCCATCGCCATGCCACTCTCGTGGCTGCCGCTGATCGCCGATTACTCACGCTTCGGCAAACGCGCAAAAAGCGTGTTCGGCGGCACTGCGCTTGGATTCTTTATCGGTAATTTATGGCTGATGAGCCTGGGCGTGGCGTACACCCTGGCATTTGCGCCGAGCGGTGAAGTGAATGCGCTATTGCTGGCCTTGGCCGGGGCGGGCCTGGGCATTCCGCTTTTATTGATTCTGTTGGATGAGTCGGAAAACGCCTTTGCCGATATTCACTCGGCGGCAGTCTCCAGCGGGATATTGTTGCGCTTGAAGGTCGAGCACCTGGCATTGGCCATTGGCGTCATCTGCACCCTGATCGCCTGCTTTGCACCGTTGGCTCAGTACCAGAATTTCCTGCTATTGATCGGCTCGGTGTTTGCGCCGCTGTTTGGCGTGGTGCTGGTGGATCACTTCATCCTGCGCCGTCGTGGCCAGGGCGCAATCGCCAACCTGCGCTGGCCGGCGTTATTGGCTTGGCTGGGTGGCATCGCGACTTACCACCTGCTGGCCGATCTGTATCCGGACATCGGCGCGACCCTGCCGGCACTGGTGCTGGCAGGGCTGTTGCAGTTGATCCTGAGTCGGATCTTCAGCGGCGTGCGGGCACCAGTTCAGGCCTGAGGATGCCGTCCAGGCGCGAGTAGGGGATCTGCAGCTCGACATGGCCCAGGGCATAGGGGGCGATCGTGGTGGTCGGGTACTTGAGGATCACGCCACCATAGGTCAGCGCCACGTTCGGGGTTTTCTGGAAGGGGTAGGTTTTCACAAACTCCGGCTCCAGGCTCAGGCGGGTGCTGATCAGCCAGCTGTTGTGAGCCACCTGGGCCGCTTTCCAGAACGCGTCCTCCTTGCCCGGCAACAGCATGTCGGTCAGGGTCAGCGCCTTTTGCTGCTGGCGCGAATAGTTGATGAACGCACGGCCTGGTTCGCCGTGGGTAGCACCCTGGTCCAGGTAGCTGGACAGCTCGATGATCACCAGACCGTCATGCTGCTCCCGTACCTTGGCCTGCAAATACATGCTATTGCGCGGTGCAGCGGTGCGCAGGAACTGCTCGCTGTACGTCGCAAGGCTCGTCGGCAGCGGGTCGGTTTGGGTCATTTCCAGCAGGCGCTGTTCAATCAAAGCGTCCAGCTTGGGTTCCTTGGCAAAGTGCACGGTGTCGATATTCACCAGCGGGCAATCGGTGCTGGCGCAGCCCGGCTTGCTCTGCTCGGTGGCGTCGCGGGTGGATTCCAGCGGGGTGCTAAAGCTCGGTTGGAACAGGCTTTGGCAGGCACCCAGGGTCAATGCGATGCAGGCCACGGAGGCGATTTTTAAAAGCGACATGGATGTCCTTCGTCTAACGATAAGAGCGAAATTTGTGGAGCTTCGACTACCGGCAAGGCAGTCAGTTCGCCACTAAGCTGATCAGGGGGCGTTCTCAATTAGTTTTCCCGCCGCGACGGGGAAACTAATTGAGAGCGCCCCCCTGAGTTTGACGCTCGCCGTCTATCCCGGCAACTGGAAAGGGGCTGCACCAACCAGCGTGAGCGCGTTAGGATGGCGCGAATTGCACAGGCTAACGAGGAAGGATATGACGGACATTGCGAAATCGACGCCGAGCAAGATTGAAATTGTTCAGCGCGACAATGCTTTCAAGGGCTTCTACCAGCTCGACCGCCTGCAGCTGCGTCACGAGAAATTTGATGGTGGCATGAGCCGAGTGATCAATCGCGAGGTCTTTGTGCGTCATGATGCCGTGTGCGTATTGCCCTACGACCCGCAGCGCGATGAAGTAGTGTTGAACGAACAGTTTCGCGTCGGCGCCATGGGCCGTACCGGCAACCCCTGGCTGATCGAAATGGTCGCCGGCCTGATCGACAAGGACGAGCAACCGGAGGAGGTTGCACACCGCGAAGCCGAAGAGGAAGCTGGGCTGACGTTCTCTGCGTTGTGGCCGATCACCCAATATTTCCCTTCGCCCGGCGGCAGTACTGAATATGTGCACTTGTACCTGGGCCGTTGCGACAGCACCGGTGTAGGTGGCGTCCATGGATTGGAAGAAGAAGCTGAAGATATCCGCGTCACCGTATGGGCTTTCGAAGATGCCCTGCAAGCGGTGCGTGACGGCAAAATTTCCAACGCAGCCAGCATCATCGCCCTGCAATGGCTTGCGCTTAATCGCGCGGAAGTGAGGGGGTTATGGCAGTAAAGGCACGGGAACGTTATCGAGTCGACCTGATCGGGCTGCAAGCCGCCTGCGAGGCCAACTATGCGCGGCTGATGCGCTTGCTCCCCGACATGCGCCATGCCCCTGCGGCTCGGCGCATCGGTGTGACCCATGGCGACCAGATGCTTGGCGTGCTGGCCCTGGACGTCATCGTCAACTGCCCGTACACCACCACCCTGCGCGTGCGCCAGGAACACAGCCTGCCATGGCTGCCGGTGCCGCAACTGGAAGTGCAGGTCTACCATGATGCGCGCATGGCTGAAGTGATCAGCGCCGAACATGCGCGACGCTTTCGCAGCATCTATCCTTACCCCAACGTGTTCATGCACCAGCCCGATGAGAAAGCACAACTCAATGTGTTCCTCGGTGAATGGTTGAGCCACTGCCTGGCCCTGGGCCATGAGTTCGAAGCTGTGCGGTAGATGTGAACTGCGTCCGCTTCATGGGTTTCCTCTTTGTGTCCTGCCCCAGCATAATCACGCCAAACGTCCATTCCTGTGATTGCCTTGGGAGAGCGCCTTGCCGAGCGTATCCACTGTGAGTCCTGATGCGCCAGCCTTGCTGGTGCAACTGTCCGACAGCCATTTGTTTGCCGAGGCCGATGGCACGCTGCTGGGCATGAATACCCGTGAAAGCCTGCAACGGGTGATCGAGCTGGTGCAAACGCAGCAGCCCCGGATTGATTTGGTGTTGGCCACGGGGGATTTGTCCCAGGACGGCACATTGCAGTCGTACCAGCAATTTCGCGCCATGACCGCGCCCATCGGTGCCCCGGCCCGCTGGATTCCCGGTAATCACGACGAGCCGCAGATCATGGCCGACGCCGCCATGCACAGCGACTTGCTGGAGCCGGTGGTCGATATCGGTAACTGGCGCGTCACCTTGCTGGACTCGGCGGTACCCGGTTCGGTACCGGGCTATCTGCAAGACCAGCAACTGCAATTGCTCGCCCAGGCCCTGAGCGAAGCGCCGAATCGGCATCATCTGGTGTGCTTTCACCATCATCCGGTGCCTATCGGTTGCGCCTGGATGGAGCCCATTGGCCTGCGCAATCCCGATGCTTTATTTGCCGTGCTCGACCGTTTTCCACAGGTACGGGCGGTGCTCTGGGGCCATGTGCACCAGGAGATCGACCGCGATCGCAACGGCGTGCGGCTGTTGGCGTCGCCGTCCACTTGCATCCAGTTCGCGCCGGGCAGCGAGGATTTCAAGGTCAGCGAGCAGGCGCCGGGGTATCGCTGGTTGCGCTTGCATGCCGACGGACGGTTGGAAACGGGGGTGGAGCGGGTCCAGGATTTTGCATTTACCGTGGACTACGGCAGCAACGGCTATTAAAAGCGGTAAACGCTGATCAAAAATGTGTGCGGGCTTGCTCGCGAATGCGGTGTAACAGTCGACATCTGTATTTGCTGACCCAACGCCTTCGCGAGCAAGCCCGCTCCCACATTGGTTCTGCAGCGGCTGGACGATAGGGGACTCACACACCACCCCGATCCCTGTAAACTGCGCCTCTTTGGCCACGTCACGGAGAGCCCGGCATGTCCGCTTCGATCCTTTATATCCACGGTTTCAATAGCGCGCCGGCGTCCAACAAGGCCAGCCAGTTGATCACCGTGATGGAGGCGATCGGCCTTTCCGGCCAGTTGCGGGTTCCGGCGCTGCATCACCATCCCCGTCAGGCGATTCCCCAGTTGGAAACCGCTATCGCTGAACTGGGGCGGCCACTGCTGGTCGGCAGCTCACTCGGCGGCTACTATGCCACCCATCTTGCCGAACGCCATGGCCTCAAGGCGCTGCTGGTGAACCCTGCGGTCAGCCCCCATCGGATGTTCGACGGTTATTTGGGCACCCAAAAGAACCTCTACACCGACGAAACCTGGGAACTGACCCACGACCACGTGACGGCGCTGGCCGAGCTGGAAGTCCCGGCGCCCCAGGACGCCGCGCGTTATCAGGTGTGGTTGCAGACCGGGGACGAAACCCTGGACTATCGCCTCGCCCAACAGTATTACCGGGCCTGTGCCTTGCGCATCCAGGCCGGTGGCGACCATGGTTACCAGGGGTTCGCCCAGCAATTACCGGCGTTGCTGAGCTTTGCCGGGATTGGCGCAGATCAGTATCAATCCTTCGACTTTGCAGCACTGTAAAGTCGCAGGTCATTTTTTAATCGAACGACTCACGACGAGACCCCATGGCCACTCCCAGCGCTAGCTCTTATAACGCCGACGCCATCGAAGTCCTCTCGGGCCTCGACCCGGTGCGCAAACGCCCCGGCATGTACACCGACACCAGTCGGCCGAACCACCTTGCCCAGGAAGTCATCGACAACAGCGTCGACGAAGCCTTGGCCGGGCACGCCAAGTCGGTGCACGTCATTCTCCACGCTGACCACTCCCTGGAAGTGTCCGACGATGGTCGCGGCATGCCGGTGGACATTCACCCTGAAGAAGGCGTGTCGGGCGTCGAGCTGATCCTCACCAAGCTGCATGCTGGCGGCAAGTTCTCCAACAAGAACTACCAGTTCTCCGGTGGTCTGCACGGTGTCGGTATTTCGGTGGTCAACGCCCTGTCGAACCACGTCCGGGTCAAGGTCAAGCGCGACGGCAACGAGTACGAGATGACCTTCGCCGATGGCTACAAAGCCACCGACCTGCAGGTGATCGGCACCGTTGGCAAGCGCAACACCGGCACCAGCGTGTACTTCGCGCCGGACCCGAAATACTTTGATTCGCCTAAATTTTCCATCAGCCGCCTCAAGCACGTACTTAAAGCCAAGGCTGTTCTGTGCCCAGGCCTGCTGGTGACCTTTGAAGACAAAGGCACCGGCGAGAAGGTCGAGTGGCACTACGAAGACGGCCTGCGCTCCTACTTGGAAGATTCCGTCAGCGATTTCGAGCGCCTGCCTAACGAGCCGTTCTGCGGCAGCCTGGCCGGTAATAAAGAAGCCGTCGACTGGGCGCTGCTGTGGCTGCCGGAAGGTGGCGACAGCGTGCAGGAAAGCTACGTCAACCTGATCCCGACGGCCCAGGGCGGTACCCACGTCAATGGTTTGCGCCAAGGCCTGCTGGATGCCATGCGCGAATTCTGCGAGTACCGCAGCCTGCTGCCACGCGGCGTGAAGCTGGCGCCGGAAGACGTGTGGGAGCGCATTGCGTTCGTACTGTCGATGAAGATGCAGGAGCCGCAATTCTCCGGCCAGACCAAAGAGCGTCTGTCATCCCGTGAAGCGGCAGCGTTTGTCTCCGGTGTGGTCAAGGACGCATTCAGCCTGTGGCTCAACGAGCACCCTGAGCTGGGCCTGGCCCTGGCGGAACTGGCGATCAACAACGCCGGCCGTCGTCTCAAGGCCAGTAAAAAGGTCGAGCGCAAGCGCGTCACGGCGGGCCCGGCACTGCCGGGCAAGCTGGCCGATTGCGCGGGGCAGGACCCGATGCGCTCCGAGCTGTTCCTGGTGGAAGGTGACTCCGCCGGTGGTTCCGCCAAGCAAGCGCGGGACAAGGAGTTCCAGGCGATCCTGCCGTTGCGCGGCAAGATCCTTAATACCTGGGAAGTCGATGGCAGCGAAGTCCTGGCCAGCCAGGAAGTGCATAACATCGCCGTGGCCATCGGTGTCGACCCGGGCGCGGCCGATATGAGCCAGCTGCGCTACGGCAAGATCTGCATCCTCGCCGACGCCGACTCCGACGGCTTGCACATCGCCACGTTGTTGTGCGCGCTGTTCGTCCAGCACTTCCGCCCGTTGGTGGATGCCGGCCACGTCTACGTCGCCATGCCGCCGCTGTACCGTATCGACTTGGGCAAGGAGATTTACTACGCCCTGGACGAAGCCGAGCGCGATGGCATCCTCGACCGCCTGGTGGCCGAGAAGAAGCGCGGCAAGCCGCAGGTCACGCGATTCAAAGGCCTGGGTGAAATGAACCCACCGCAACTGCGCGAAACCACCATGGACCCGAACACTCGGCGCCTGGTGCAGTTGACCTTGGAAGACTACGCCGCCACGTCGGAAATGATGGACATGCTGCTGGCGAAGAAGCGCGCGCCGGACCGCAAGTCCTGGCTGGAATCCAAAGGCAACCTGGCCGAGGTGCTGGGCTGATGCGCACAGGTTTCGCCCTGGCGATCCTGATGTTGAGCGGGTTGGCGGCCACCGAGGTGGTCGCCGCGCCCGTTGCAGAGCTCAAGCTTCTCTCCGAACACCCAGTGGACGGCATGCGCGGCGGTAACCTGTCGGGCCTGGCCATCTGCGGTCACGAGCTGTGGACAGTTTCCGACCGCGATGACGACCAGATCTACCGCCTGGATATCAGCGCACCGACCTGGCAAGCCGAGGTTGTGAAGATCGACGTGCCACCGGTGCCGGAATCCGGGTTGCCGTGGGGGTTGCGTTCGCGCACCAAGGCCGCCTCGTTCATTCGTGGCGGCGACCTGGATTTTGAAGGCATTGCCTGCGATGCCGTGGGTAATCGTTACATTGTCAGTGAAGCCCATGCGGCGGTGCTGCAAGTGCCGGTGACGGGCGCGCCTGAGTGGTTGAAGATCGCGCCGGGCATGGTGCGTGAAGCGCGAGCCAGCGGCATGTTGTTGCACTTTAATGCGTTATTCGAGGGGTTGGCGATCAATCCCGAGGGCAATCAGATTTGGCTGGCAGCCGAGCGTGAAAGGCGCGGCCTGATTTCGATCAAGCGTCCGCAAAGCTTATGGGACTGTGACGGCCCCTGTGTATTGTTGAGCCAGGCCGGCCAGGAAGTACAACCGGCGCAGTTCCCTAACGCCAAGGCGGTGTCCAAGGATTTCGCCGACCTGGCGCTGTTCAACGGCAAGCTGTTCACACTGGAGCGCAATGCGTTCCAGATTTGCCGGCGTGATGCGGTCACGGCCAAGGTCGAGCGGTGCTGGTCGTTTGCCGACGAAACCCTGACGCCCGAGCGGCGTTATCCCCAACCTTACGGTCTGGCTGAAGCCCTGGTGGTGGACGCAGAAGGTGCCTGGCTGGGCATCGACAACAATTTCGGCCCGCGTGCCGATGGTGAAAAGCGCCCCGTGGTCTATCGTTTGGCCGCCCCTGCCGGTGGTTGGAGCGCCCAGCCATGAAACGCTGTTTTTTTGAATTGACCCGGCGCAGCGGCAGTTCCGCTGCGCCTTACCCGACAATGATGAGGCCCGCATGAGTGACATCCTCGCAGACAGCTTAGATGGCGTAGAACGCCGGTCGCTGGCTGACTTCACCGAAAATGCCTACCTCAACTACTCCATGTACGTGATCATGGACCGTGCCTTGCCGCATATCGGCGACGGCCTGAAGCCCGTCCAACGGCGCATCATCTACGCCATGAGTGAGTTGGGCCTGGATGCCGATTCCAAGCACAAGAAGTCGGCGCGTACCGTCGGTGACGTGCTCGGTAAGTTCCATCCCCACGGCGATTCGGCGTGCTACGAAGCCATGGTGCTGATGGCCCAGCCGTTCAGCTACCGCTACACCCTGGTGGACGGCCAGGGTAACTGGGGTGCGCCGGATGATCCTAAGTCCTTCGCCGCCATGCGATATACCGAAGCACGCCTGTCGCGTTATTCGCAAGTGTTGCTCAGCGAGCTGGGCCAGGGCACTGCGGACTGGGGGCCGAACTTTGACGGTACCCTCGACGAACCGCTGGTGTTGCCGGCACGTTTGCCGAATATCCTGCTCAACGGCACCACCGGTATTGCGGTCGGCATGGCGACCGACGTGCCGCCGCACAACCTGCGCGAAGTTGCCACGGCCTGCGTGCGTTTGCTCGACGAGCCGAAAGCCACGGTCGAGCAGCTCTGCGAGCATATCCAGGGCCCGGACTACCCGACCGAAGCGGAAATCATCACGCCGCGTGCCGACCTGCTGAAGATGTACGAAACCGGCAAAGGCTCGGTGCGCATGCGCGCCGTGTACCACATTGAAGACGGCGACATTATTGTCACCGCGCTGCCGCACCAGGTGTCGGGCGCCAAGGTGCTGGAGCAGATCGCCGCGTTGATGCAGGCGAAACCGTCGAAACTGCCGCAGGTTGCCGACCTGCGTGACGAGTCTGACCACGAAAACACATGCCGCATCGTGATCATCCCGACCAACAGCCGGGTCGACCACGAAGTGCTGATGCAGCACCTGTTCGCCAGCACGGACCTGGAGTCGAGCTATCGGGTCAACGTCAACATCATTGGCCTGGATGGCAAGCCGCAGCTGAAAAACCTGCGCAATCTGCTGGTGGAATGGCTGGAATTCCGCGTCAACACTGTGCGCCGCCGCCTGCAATTCCGCCTGGATAAGGTCGAGCGCCGCCTGCACCTGTTGGACGGCTTGCTGATCGCCTACCTCAACTTGGATGAAGTGATCCACATCATCCGCACCGCCGAGCACCCGAAAGCCGAGTTGATCGCGCGTTTCGAACTGAGCGAAATCCAGGCTGACTACATCCTCGACACCCGCTTGCGCCAGTTGGCGCGACTGGAGGAAATGAAGCTGCGCGACGAACAGGACGCGCTGCTCAAGGAACAAGCCAAGCTGCAAGCGCTGCTGGGCAGTGAAGCCAAGCTGAAGAAACTGGTGCGCAGCGAGCTGATCAAAGACGCCGAAACCTATGGCGACGACCGCCGTTCGCCGATCGTGCAACGCGCCGAAGCGAAGGCTCTGACAGAGACCGAGCTGCTGCCGAACGAGAAAATCACCGTCGTTCTGTCGGAAAAGGGTTGGGTTCGCTCTGCCAAGGGGCATGATATCGACGCCACTGGTTTGTCGTACAAGGCTGGCGACGGGTTCAAGACCGCTGCGGCCGGGCGTTCCAACCAGTTTGCGGTGTTTATCGATTCCACCGGGCGCAGTTATTCGGTGCCGGCCCACACCTTGCCATCTGCACGGGGGCAGGGCGAGCCGTTGACTGGGCGCCTTACACCGCCGCCTGGGGCGAATTTCGAGTGCGTGCTGCTGCCGGACGACGATGCGCTATACGTGATTGCGTCTGACGCGGGTTACGGTTTTGTGGTCAAGGGTGAAGACCTGCAGGCCAAGAACAAGGCGGGCAAGGCCCTGCTGAACCTGCCGAACAACGCCAAGGTGATCCTCCCGCGGCCGGTGGACGACCGCGAGAGCAACTGGCTGGCGTCGGTCACTACCGAAGGGCGCTTGCTGGTGTTCAAGATCAGCGACCTGCCGCAACTGGGTAAAGGCAAGGGCAACAAGATTATTGGTATCCCCGGCGAGCGGGTTGCCAGCCGCGAAGAGTACGTGACCGACATTGCTGTCATACCAGAAGGCTCCACGCTGGTGCTGCAAGCCGGTAAACGCACCCTGTCGCTGCGCCCTGACGACCTTGAACATTACAAGGGCGAGCGCGGTCGCCGTGGTAACAAATTGCCTCGTGGCTTCCAGCGAGTGGATGCTTTATTGGTGGAAACGCCTGTTTAAGGCGGTTTAGAGCCCTCGATCTAGGATTTAAAGCGTAGATCGACGCTTTGGCGCTGGAGTCATGGCGCATATTCACGGATGATATGGCCTTTCCAGCGCCGGCGTGGCCGAGCGTGTTTAGGTTATTTTTAGTATTACATTGTGGTTCGCCTTGTGGCAGCCACCTGGATGGGATGATGACTGCTCCACGCCTTCCTTTTATTTTCGTGCTCGCTGGCTTTTTGGGGTTGGCGGGTTGCAGCACACATCAGCCTGTGTCGCTGTACCAACTGGACAGCGGAAGTCCGGCTCAGCCAGCACAGAGCGCTGGCCTGGCCGTTTTGTTGGGGCCGGTGGTCGTAGCCGACTACCTGCAACGCGAAACACTGCTGCAACGTCAAAACGACGGCAGCCTGCGAGGTTCCACCGATGGTCGCTGGGCGGGCAGTTTGTCCTCCGACATCAGCCAATTGATGCTGCGCCAGGTGGCGGGGCATTTGGATAGCCAGCGTGTTGTACTCGCGCCTGCGCCCACCGGGTTTAGCCCGGATGTGCAGGTGTTGCTGACTATTACCCGGCTTGACTCTGGTACATCGCAACCGGCGATCCTCGATGCGCAATGGCGCTTGATCGACCGTCGTGGCCAGGTGCGCGATAACCGCATCGTGCATCTGCAGGAAGAACACGCCGGCACCACTGCGTCCCAGGTCCAGGCCCAGGGTGTACTGCTGCAGCATCTGGCGCAGCAATTGTCGGTGGCGCTCAAGCCGTTGGCCAACCAGCCGCCGATCGCCGAGGCACCCCGCAAGCAAAGTGCCCCGGCACAGGCCAAACCGGCAGAGCCGCAGAAGCCGAAGATGCCGATGGCGGTGCCGATTCGTACAGATATGGAAGTGTTCAGGTTCTGATCTGAATCGCGCACAAACAAAAGGCCCGCTGACTCAGCGGGCCTTTTTGTTTGTACACGATTTGACTGAGCGCGTTAGTTCTTGGTGCGGGTCTCGTGCATCCGTGCCAACTGCCGCTCCAGCATCGACGGATACGGCTCCATCAACCGTTCCACGCAACTGGCGCCCTCTGGGCTGGCAATCGGGCGGATGCGTGCGCGTTGGCGGATCAGCGTGTCTTCGCTGATCTTGCGCTCCACCAGCAGCAAATTGCGGCTATGTTGCGACAAGGCCAAGGCGTCCTGTGCGATCTCGGTCAGCAACAGGTCGATCTGGCTCATGCCGAACAGGTCGTCGCCTACGGTCAGGCCCAGTTGCAATTGCAGGGTAATGCCGCTGTCAGCCACTTCGATTTGCAGGGCGTGACCCAGGGCGCGCAGCAGTTCACCGCAGCAGATAGCGTTGGTCAGGTAGTCCTCACCGCTGTCTTCGCTGTGGAACAACATCAGCGTGCTGCCATCGTTCAGGGTGTGCAGTTCGCTCTGGTACAGCGAAGCGGCCTGGTCGAGACAGTCACGGTAGCGTTCCAGCAATTCGGTCAGGCGCGCACGGGGCAGGCGACGCAGTTGGTCCTGCGCACCCAGTTGCACAGCCAGTACGGCGCTGTACTGGGGTTCAGTGCTCTTGATCGGGGCCGGTTTTGGCGCCATGGCCGGGGCGCTTGCCGAGGTGTCGCGCAGGTCGGCGAACGGGTCTTCATCGTCCAGTTCGTCTTCTTCAGCTTTGAACGCGCGGCGGGTGGCAGGCTTCAAGCCCGCTACCGGAGCGTCTTGCACTTCAAATTCGGGCTCGTCGTCGTAGTCCGTATCATCGAACTCAGGCTCAGGTTCAACCTCACGCACTATCGGTTCCGGGGCGAAGCTGGCGTGCAGTTGGCGGGCCAGGTCGCCTATTTCATCCTGGCGGTCAGTGGCCGGGGTGTTTTCATCGATGTCCCGCAGCCAGATGCGCAGTTGCATCAGCGGCGTAGAGATGTGCCGGCCCAGACGCAGGCTCAACGCCAGGGCCAATGCCAGCAGGATCGCGCTGAGGATGCCCATGCTTTGTAGGCTGATGGTCATCGGCTGCTGGAATTGCTGCATGTCCAGGCTGATACGCAGTTGGCCGGCCTTTACATCCTGAAACGTGATATTGCTCTGGTAGAGCCCTTGCGCTTCACCCAGCAGGCCGTTTTTCGGGCGTTGCCCGGCTTCAGCCATGATCCGGTTGTCCACGCTATAGATGGCCGCGTGGGCCACCAGCGGGTTTTTGGTCAGGTTGTTGAGCAGCACGTTGAGGCTGAGGATGTCGTTGGACACCAGCAGCTCAGTCGCCGAGGTCGCGGTCTGGGTGGTCAGGCTCTCGCCCAGGGCGTCGGCTTGCTCGTGCATGGCCTGTTTGAACTGCAAACCCATCACGCAGGCGTAGATCACCAGGGCCAGGGCGACCAGGATCACGTTATGGCTGGCGATGCGTAATGCGATCGGTACACGGCGGTGGCGCAGTGCCCGGAAGATCAGCAGGAAGAAGTTATCGGTTTTTACTGGCGTGGGCCGGTTCACTTGCGCTCGGCTCTTGGTCCGTGAAGTTGACGCGCAGTATAGCGACAGCCCTAGGGCCGGCAAAGCGCTGGCTGTGCCCGATGGTCACTGAAAGTGGGTAGAATGCGGTTTTTTTCCAGCCTGGGGGTGCGCCTTGCGCGAAATTGTCCTGATTAACATCACGGGGGAAGACCGCCCAGGTCTGACCGCAGCGATTACCGGTGTGCTGGCCCAGGGTGGTGTGAACATTCTCGACATCGGCCAAGCGGTGATCCACGACACCTTGTCGTTCGGCATTCTGGTTGAGATCCCGAGCACTGAACAGGCGTCATCGGTACTCAAGGACATCCTGTTTACGGCGTACAAGCTGGATCAACAGGTGCGTTTCACCCCGGTGTCCGAAGCCGATTATCAGCAATGGGTGGCCGGTCAGGGCAAAAAGCGCCACATCGTGACCCTGTTGACCCGCAAGGTCACCGCTGAGCAATTGCAGCGTGTCAGCTCGATCACCGCGCAGTACGGTTTGAATATCGATCATATCGACCGTTTGTCGGGTCGCATGCCGCTGGACACGCCCGCTGACAAGGGCAAGGGCTGCATCGAGTTCTCCGTACGCGGTGAGCCAGCCGACCCGCAAGCTCTGCGCGCCGAGTTCCTCAGCGTGGCGCAGGAACTGAACGTGGATATCGCTTTCCAGGAAGACTCACTGTTCCGCCGCAACCGTCGCCTGGCGGTGTTCGACATGGATTCCACGCTGATCGAGGCCGAAGTTATCGACGAGTTGGCCAAGGCTGCTGGCGTCGGCGAGCAGGTGTCGGAAATTACCGAGCGCGCCATGGCCGGTGAACTCGACTTCCGCGCCAGCTTCAAGGAGCGCTTGGCGCTGCTCAAAGGTCTGGACGTCAGCGTGCTGGACTCCATCGGTGCGTCCCTGCGCCTGACCGAAGGCGCAGAAACCCTGTTCGCCGAACTCAAGCGCCTGGGCTACAAGACCGCCATCCTGTCGGGTGGCTTCACTTACTTCGCCAAGCAATTGCAGGCCAAGCTGGGCATCGACTACGTGTTCGCCAACGAGTTGGAAGTGGTGGATGGCAAGGTGACTGGCGTGGCCGTGGAGCCGATTGTCGACGCACAGCGCAAGGCAGATCTGCTGAAGGAGCTGGCTCACAAGGAAGGTTTGCGTCTGGAGCAGACCATTGCGGTGGGCGATGGGGCGAATGACTTGCCGATGCTGGCAATTGCCGGGTTAGGTGTGGCGTTCCGCGCCAAGCCGTTGGTGAAGCAGTCGGCGAAGCAGGCGATTTCGACCCTGGGGTTGGATGGGGTGTTGTATCTGCTGGGCTTCCGCGATCGCGACGGTCAGCTGTAACTGAATAAGTGCGGTAAAAAATGTGGGGGCGGGCTTGCTCGCGAACAGCGGTGGTTCAGTCACTGATGTGTCGACCGATACCCCGCATTCGCGAGCAAGCCCGCGCCCGCATTGGGTTTTTTGTCAGGCTTTAGGTGCAGCGATGCCTTGGCCCATCTGCACCGGCGTACCTGCCACCAGCTCTTGCGCCCACTTCACCTGATCCGGCCCAAACAGCACAATCGCCGTCGACCCCAGTTTGAAGCGACCCAGCTCCGCACCTTTTTCCAGGTGGATCGGCGCGCGCGCAGCTTCGTCATAACGGAAGGTTTTCAGCTCACGCTTCGGCGGGGTCACCAAGCCGGCCCACACGGTTTCAATCGACGCCACAATCATCGCGCCCACCAGAACCACGGCCATCGGGCCGCGTTCGGTGTCGAAAATGCAGGCAACACGTTCGTTACGTGCAAACAGCTCTGGTACGTTTTCGGCTGTGGTCTGGTTCACCGAGAAGATACGGCCCGGGATGTAGATCATCTCGCGCAGGGTACCGGCCAGTGGCATGTGCACCCGGTGATAGTCCTTTGGCGACAGGTAGATGGTGGCGAAATCGCCGCCCATGAACGGCGCCGCTACAGCGGCATCGCCGCCCAGCAACTCCAGCACGCTGAAGCTGTGGCCCTTGGCCTGGAACACGCGGCCATGTTCGATCGGGCCGAGCTGGCTGACCGCGCCATCGGCTGGGCTCAACACCGCGCCTGGGGTTTGATCCAGTGGGCGCGCGCCGTCTTTCAACGCGCGGGTGAAGAAGGCGTTGAAGTGCTCGTAGGCGGTCACGTCTTCAACCAGCGCCTGGGACATGTCCACTTGATAGCGCTTGGCGAACCAGGTGGTGAAGGCATTCTTGAACCAGCGCACGCGGCACTCGGCGATGCAGCCGGCCAGGCGCGATAGCAAGTGGTGTGGCAGCAAGTACTGGCTGAGGATAAACAACTGCTTTTTCATAACTGTCCTTAAACCTTAAATCTCGACGGGGGTGTCGGGGTGGTTGCCCCATTCGCCCCACGAACCGGCATAACCTTTGACTCGCGGATAACCGAGTGCCTTGGCCACCAGGTAGGTGAAGCCAGAGCGGTGGTGAGTCTGGCAGTGGGTGATGATTTCTTTATCTTTGGTCAGTCCGAGGCCTTCGAGGATCTGCGGCATGTCGCGGCGGATACGCAGGTTGCGTGTCGGGTCCATGCCAGCAGTCCATTCAAAGTTCACGGCACCGGGGATGTGCCCGCCTTTGGCGGCGAGGACTTTTTCACCGGAATATTCCAGCGGGCCGCGTGCGTCCCATATGCCCAGGTCGGCAGCACCCAGGCGACTTTGCAGGTATTCACGGGTGGCGGTGGGGCCTTCGTGCAGCGTCAGGCTGACCGGGCCGTCGACCGGGGCGGGTACATCGGTGGAGACCGGGCGTTCCTCTTCCAGCCAGGCCAGAAGGCCACCATCCAGGTAATGGTATTTCTGATGGCCGATCACGTCGAGCATCCAGATGAACCGCCCGGCCCAGCCGCCGCCTTCGTCGTCGTAGACCACGTAGGTCGCGTCCGGGGTGTGGCCCAGTTCGCCGAACAGCTTCTCCAGGTCCGCCTTGTTGGGCAGCAGGCCGGGTGCCGGCGCCTGGCCCAATTGGGTACGCTTGGGGTCAACGAAATGCGCGCCGGGGATATGCCCTTCGGCGTAGCGGGCGGCACTGGTGAGGTCCACCAGAATCAGGTGTTCGGCATCCAGTTGACCGAGCAGGTCGCTGGGTTCGATCACCAGCGGCAAGCCAGAGAAGTCAGGCATGTGAGGTCTCCTGGGCACAAATGTTGGCGATATAAAGAGGGCGATTGTAGCGCAAGCATCAGGCGCTGCGGTTGGTAAAGCAGAGCAGGGCTTTCTCGATGCATTGGGCGGTTTTGCCGAAGGCCTGCACGGTGGTTTCCGAGAACGGTCCCCCACCCTGGTCGGCCACCATCAGCATCACCACCTTGCCATTGCAGCTCAAGGAGCGCAGTAGCAGGTGTTCACCGGTAAACAGGCGGCGCAGGATCGGTGGCAGCAAGGCTGAGAACTGGGTGTGGTTTTCAGGGTTGAGACGCACCTGCGCGGACTTTTCCAGCAGGCGCAGCAGCAGCGTGCTGTTGACCACGTCCAGGCTCAGGTTAGCGGCGTCCTTCGGCAGGCCGTCGACCTGATGCACGCGCAAAGTACTCTGGGCGCGATCAGTCATCAGCAGCATGACCCGTTGCATGCCACTGGCCACCAGGGCCTCCTTGGCGCAGGTGGTCAGGTGCATCGCGTTGGCAAAACGGCTCGGCTCTACCAGCAGTTCTGTACAACGTTTACGCCAGACGGCCAGCGACTCGGCGGTAGGCGGCGGTGCCGGCAGCAGGCCGCGATGAATCTTCTGCACATGCCAGGGCCAGATCAGTGACAGCGCCGGGTGCCACAGGTCGGGCATCAGCGTGCTGCGGGCGCTGGTCACGGCTTGTTGATGGACGTGTTGCTGTAACTCGCCCAAGGGTTGCTGCAGGTATAGCGCAGTGAGGAGCTGCCAGCGTTCGGTGTGCGGGCAGGTCCAAGACTCTTGCGCCGACATCGCCAAGCCGTTGGCCAGCAACACGGTATTGGCCGGCTGGTTCAGCCAGCGGCGCAGGTTGGGTTCGGCGTCGAGCAATTGCTGATGGTGCAGCGGGTCATCTTCGCGGGCGATATGCAATGCCTTGACCAGCAAGCGCTGTTCGCTCAATAGCAGCTTGTAGCCTTGGGAGACCCAAATCGGCAGGTGCCAGGCTTCGGTCAGGCCGACGCACAGGTCCAGCAGGCGCACGCCGAACAATTCCTGCTCGACCAGACGGGCTGGCTGGCCTTTGTGGATAACCCGCAGCTCCCATTCTTCCAGGAGCTTGGGGTAGGCGACCGCCATCGGCCAAAGCGGCGATAGAAACAGCAGGCTGCCCCAGTGAATGTCCTGCCACAGTCGTGCCAGGCGGCTGCCAAACAAGCCGTTGGCTTGCTGCGAAGCGTGCTGACTTATCAACAACAGTTGGCGCAGCGCCACGGGAATCTCGTTGGCGGGCACCGAAGGCAGGCGCGCCAACAGTTCCTCGGCGCGCTTGAGGCCCAGGCGGTTGAGTGCCACTTCGAGGTTTTCCGCCGGTTCCGCCAGGCTGCCATGGGTGTGGCTGTTGGCTTCGCGCATCACGCTGAGCACGAGGGCCGGGCTGTCTTGCATCAGCTCGGCAATATCTCGTAATGAGCTGCGGCTGTCGCGGATGCCTTTGCACACGCGGTCGTGGCTGGCCTGGGGAACAGGCAGCAGCACATCGTCCAGGCGCTTGATCCAAGCGGCGAGAGAAGTAGGTTTTGCAGTTGGGACTGTCGTTTCATTAGCCATGATTGGGGCGAGATCATCACTTGCGGTCAACACGCCCGGAGCGGGCCGAACTGGCTTTTCGCCTTAACGGGCTATAGTCTGGCGCAGTTTTGCCGATAAGAGGAACAAGAGTTTTCAGTTCCCCCCAATATGTCCATGAACCCGACGGCGCAAGTACTCATCTCCTATGGCTAAAATTATCGGCATCATCGTCGTCATCGCAAGTGTGCTAGGTGGCTACGTCCTGTCCCACGGTAAAATTGCTGCGCTGATCCAGCCCTTCGAAGTGCTGATCATCGGTGGTGCGGCGTTCGGCGCATTCTTGCAGGCGAACCCTGGCTACATGACCATGCACGTGCTCAAGAAATCCCTGAGCATGTTCGGTTCGCGCTTCACCCACACCTTCTACCTGGAGGTATTGGGGCTGGTCTACGAGATCCTCAACAAAAGCCGCCGCGAAGGCATGATGGCCATCGAGGCCGACATCGAAGACGCCTCGGCCAGTCCGATTTTCGCCAAGTACCCGGCCGTGCTCAAAGATGAGCGCATGACCGCCTACATCTGTGACTACCTGCGCATCATGTCCTCCGGCAACATGGCCCCCCATGAGTTGGAAGGCCTGTTCGACATGGAATTGTTCAGCCTTAAAGAAGAGCTGGAGCATCCCTCTCACGCGGTGACAGGCATCGCCGACGGCATGCCGGGTTTTGGTATTGTTGCGGCAGTACTCGGTATTGTTGTGACCATGGCCTCCTTGGGCGAAGGCGACCAGGCAGCCATCGGTATGCACGTGGGTGCGGCGCTGGTAGGTACCTTCTTCGGTATTCTCGCGGCCTACGGCTTCTTCGGCCCGCTGGCCACCTCGCTGGCCCATGATGCCAAGGAAGAAATCAACCTGTACGAATCGATCAAAGCCAGCCTGGTAGCCTCCGCTTCCGGCGTGCCGCCCTCGCTGGCGGTGGAGTTCGGTCGCAAGGTGCTGTACCCGAAACATCGCCCAAGCTTCGCCGAGCTGGAACAAGCGGTTCGCGGTCGCTAAGCCATGGAAAACAACCAGCCGATAATCATCAAGCGCGTCAAGCGCTTCGCCGCGGGGCACCATGGCGGTGCCTGGAAAATCGCTTTCGCCGACTTTGCGACGGCGATGATGGCGTTCTTTCTGGTGCTGTGGCTGATGTCCACCGCCACCCCCGAACAAAAAATCGCCATCGCCGGCTACTTCAAAGACCCGATTGGTTTCTCGGAAAGCGGCACGCCCTTCGTGATCGACCTGGGCGGTTCCCCGCAGTTGGCGCCTGAGCGCACCATTAACCCAGAGGTCAAGACCGAAGCGCCGCAGGAAAAAATCCCGATCGAGCGCGACACTGTCGAATCCATGGCTGAGCAGGTCGAGCAGGAACGCCTTGGGCTGTTGCTTCAAGAGTTGCAGACCAAGGTTGAGGAAAACCCGCAACTGCTGAAATTCAAGGATCAGATTTCGTTCGAAATCACGCCTGAAGGCCTGCGCATCCAGATCATCGACGCGGCCAACCGGCCGATGTTCGACTCCGGCAGCGCGCGCCTGAAGCCGTACTTTGAAGACATCCTGCTGGCCATGGCCGACACCATCAAAACGGTGCCGAACAAGATCAGCATCAGCGGCCACACCGACGCCCAGCCGTATGCGGTCCAGGGCGACTTCGGCAACTGGGAACTCTCGGCCAATCGCGCCAACGCTGCACGCCGCGTGTTGGTGGCCGGCAGCTACCCGGACCCGCAAGTGGCACGCGTGGTGGGTTTTGCCTCCTCGCAGCTGTTTGATCATCAAGACCCGTTAAGCCCGTCCAACCGCCGTATCGATATCGTGGTGCTGACCAAAAAGGCCCAGCGTGCGATTGAAGGTGATCAGCCGCCGGCGCCGCAACCCACCCCAGGCGCAGGTGCGCCGGGTGAAGTACCGGCCGACCCGAACGCCATACCGCCAGGGCAGGAGCCGTTGCCGGCGCATGAGCTGCGTCAGAAGCTGAATTTGTTTGATGATGGTGGCGTGAAGGATCCTACGGTGCCTGGTACGGGTTCGTAGATGTCCACATACAACAAGGCCGCGATGATCGCGGCCTTGTTGTATCTACCTTCTGGGAGCGGTTTAGTGAGTGCTTTGCGGCAGACTCGCAATAATCGACCGATAGCTGTTCATCCGCTGCTGCTGCACACGGCCATCTTCCAGCGCCTTGAGCAGCGCACAGCCTGGCTCGCGGTCGTGTTTGCAGTCGCGGAAGCGGCAGGTGCCGATCAGGTCATTGAATTCGATGAAGCCCGCTTCCACGTCGCTGCGGCTGACGTGGCCGAGGCCGAATTCACGGATGCCTGGGGAGTCGATCAGCTCACCGCCGCCGGGGAAGTGGAACAACCGCGCGGTGGTGGTGGTGTGGGTGCCCTGGCCGGACAGTTCCGACAGCGGGCCCACGCGGGTGTCGACTTCCGGCAACAGGCTGTTGACCAGCGAGGATTTACCCACGCCCGACTGGCCAACGAACACGCTGATGTGCCCGTCCAACTGCTGTTGCAGTTGTTCCATGCCGTTACCGTGATGCGCCGAGACTTCCAGCACCGGGTAACCCAGCGTGCGGTAGACCGCCAGCAGCGCATTCAGCGCCGGGGCATTCTGCTCGTCGATCAGGTCGAATTTGTTCAGCAGCAACAGCGGGCGAATGCCGGCATGTTCGGCTGCTACCAGATAGCGGTCGATCAGGTTGGCATGCGGCTCAGGTAACGGCGCGAACACGATCACGATCATATCGACGTTGGCCGCTACCGGCTTGAGTTGACCTCGGCTGTCGGGGCGGCGCAGTTCGGTGTTGCGCGGCAACTGGGCGACGATCACGCCGATGCCCTGGTTGCCGGCACGCCAGACCACTTTGTCGCCGGTGACCAGCGCAGGCAGATTGGCGCGCAGGTGGCAGCGGGAGACCGAGCCTGCGAGTTCGCCTTCCAGCGCCTCGACTTCGACCTGCACACCAAAGTGCGCGATCACCAGGCCCGTCTGTTCGGGCCCCAGGTCGCCGCCCTCGAGCGCTTCTACCGCGGAGGATTCACGTTTGGCGGCGCGTGCGGCGCGCTCACCTTGAATCTTTTCGATGCGCCAGTTTTGGCGTCGATTGAGCTGGCGTTTGGCCATTGGTGTTCCGTGTCGATAATGCAAAGGTTTAGGTGAAACGGTCGCGAGTCTAGCACGGCCCTGCCTGCTAAACTGCGCAGCTACGCCAAGGTGCCAAGAGAATCAAGCCATGCAAAACCCACAGAACCTGATTTGGATCGATCTGGAAATGACCGGTCTGAACCCCGACACTGACGTCATCATCGAGATGGCGACCATTGTCACCGACAGCAACCTCAACACCTTGGCCGAAGGTCCGGTGATCGCCATCCACCACAGCGATGCCGTATTGGCCACCATGGATGAGTGGAACACCCGCACTCACGGCAACTCTGGCCTGACCCAGCGCGTGCGCGACAGCCGCATCAGCATGGCCGAAGCCGAAGCTGAAACCATCGCCTTCCTGGAAAAATGGGTGCCGAAGGGCAAGTCGCCGATCTGCGGCAATAGCATCTGCCAGGATCGTCGCTTCCTCTATACGCATATGAAGGCGTTGGAGAGTTACTTCCACTACCGCAACCTGGATGTATCGACGCTTAAAGAGCTGGCTGCGCGCTGGGCGCCGGAAGTCAAAGACAGCTTCCATAAAGGCAGCACCCACTTGGCGCTGGATGATATTCGCGAGTCGATTGCCGAGTTGCAGCATTACCGTAAGCATTTCATCAAGGCTTGAGTCTGTGGCGCCTGGTCCTGCGATAGGGGCGACTCGGTCTTTCGACTAGCGCCCCCTTTTGGTGCCACCACCAAATGATTAGACTGCCGGCCTAATCGCAAGGATCGCCACCATGCTGCTGATGCTCTACCTCATCGCCATCACCGCCGAAGCCATGACCGGTGCCCTGTCCGCCGGCCGGCGTGGCATGGATTGGTTTGGCGTGGTGCTGATCGCCTGTGTAACGGCGTTGGGCGGTGGCTCGGTGCGCGACGTGTTGCTAGGCCATTATCCGCTGACCTGGGTCAAGCACCCGGAATACCTGGTGCTGACCTCCATCGCGGCGTTAGTGACGATTTTTATTGCCCCGCTGATGCGCCACCTACGCTCGTTGTTCCTGGCGCTGGACGCCGTCGGCCTGGTGGCGTTCACGTTGATCGGCTGTATGACCGCCCTGGAAATGGGCCACGGCATGCTGGTCGCGTCGGTCAGCGGCGTGATTACCGGCGTGTTCGGTGGCATCCTGCGGGACATCTTCTGCAACGACATTCCGTTGATTTTCCGCCGCGAGTTGTACGCCAGCGTGTCGTTCCTCGCCGCCTGGTTTTACCTGCTGTGCCTTTATCTGGAGCTGCCCAGCGAACAGGCAATACTCCTGACCCTGTTCAGCGGCTTTCTATTGCGCCTGCTGGCGATCCGTTTCCATTGGGAAATGCCCAAGTTCGTCTATAACGACGACGTGCACTAGCGGGTGGCGTGCTGGTTCAGTGCCCATTCCACATGCTCGCGCACCAGTTCCGACGGATAGTCCCGACGCGCCTTCAAGGCTTCCAGCACCGGAATGCTTGAGGGGGCATTACCCAGGCCCACCGCCAGGTTGCGCAGCCAGCGCTCGTATCCGGCACGGCGCAGGGGCGAGCCTTCGGTGCTGCTGAGGAATTTATCCTCGTCCCACATAAACAGCTCGGCCAATTCTGCGTTATCCAGGTTGTGGCGTGGCTTGAAATCGTTTTCTGCGGTGGCGCGGGCGAAACGATTCCATGGGCAAACGATCTGACAGTCATCGCAGCCGAACACTCGGTTGCCGATCAATGGGCGCAAGTCTTCAGGAATGGCGCTTTTGAGCTCGATGGTCAGGTAGGAAATACAACGCCGCGCGTCCAGCACATAGGGGCCGACAAAGGCGTTGGTGGGGCAGATGTCCAGGCACGCGGTGCAGCGCCCGCAGTGTTCGGTGCTGTGAGGGGCGTCAACCGGTAGCGGCAGGTCGACAAACAGCTCACTCAGGAAGAAGTAGCTGCCGGCCTTGCGATTGAGCACCAGGGTGTTTTTGCCGATCCAGCCCAGGCCAGCTTGCTCGGCGATGGCTTTTTCCAGCACCGGCGCGCTGTCGACAAAGGCACGGAAACCGAAGGGGCCGATCTGCGCCTGGATGCGGTCAGCCAATTGCTGCACGCGCTTGCGAATCAGTTTGTGGTAGTCGCGGCCCAGGGCGTAGCGCGAGATGTAGGCTTTTTCTGGCTGGGCCAGCAGTTGAGCCATCTGCGTATCGCCTGGCAGGTAATCCATGCGCAGCGAGACGACGCGCGACGTGCCCGGCACCAACTCGTCGGGGTGGGAGCGTTTGCTGCCGTGGGCGCCCATGTATTCCATCTCGCCGTGGTAGCCCGCGTCGAGCCAGCGTTGCAGGTGCTGCTCATGCTCGGCCAGGTCCAGGCCGCTGATGCCGACTTGTTGAAAGCCCAGCTCGCGGCCCCAGTCTTTGATTGATTGGGCGAGGGCGGGCAGATCGGAGGTAATGGCGGGCATGAGACACGGGAAACCACAGGTTAGATAGGTATAATTCTGCCAGACATCGGAGCTTGAAGACGCATGCCGCAGACAAAACACGCAATAACCGACGTACAGACCCTGTTGCCCGGCCATTTGCCGCAACTGGCTGCGCGCTCCCCGGACGCCCATAAAGGTCAGTTCGGTCACCTGCTGGTCATTGGCGGTGACCGCGGCTTTGGCGGCGCTGCGCTGTTGAGCGCCGAAAGTGCCTTGCGCAGTGGCGCCGGCATGGTGTCCCTGGCAACGCGCCTGGAGCATGTGCCTGCTGCGTTGGCGCGTTTGCCGGAAGTCATGACCGTGGGGGTCAGCTCGGCTAATCAATTAATGGGCTTGCTGGAAAAGATCTCGGTCATCGTGATCGGGCCAGGGCTCGGAGACGCCTCCTGGGGCAAAAGCCTGCTTTCTGCTGCCGCAAACGCTAAACAGGCGCAGGTCTGGGACGCCGACGCCTTGAATCAACTCGCCACCGGCACCGTGGCTCTGCCGGCCAACTGTGTGATCACCCCGCATCCAGGGGAGGCCGCGCGCTTGTTGGGCATTTCGACAGCCGAGGTTCAGGCCGATCGCCTTAAGGTGGCGCGCGCGTTGAGCCAGACATTCAACGCAGTGACTATCCTCAAGGGTGCTGGCAGTTTGATTGCCAGCCCAGACGGACGTGTTTCGCGATGTGACCAAGGCCACCCGGCGATGGCAACGGCAGGGCTCGGCGATGTGTTGGCCGGCCTGGTGGGCGCACTGCTGGCCCAGGGCATTCACGCCTATGAAGCAAGCTGCCTGGCCGTGTGGTTGCACGCCACGGCGGGGGACCGTCAGGGTACTTTTGGACGAGGGCTGGCTGCGAGCGATCTGATACCCGCCATTCGTCAATTGTTGGAGGAACAGTCGCCGTGCCTGAAGTAATTCTTTTCCTGGCCGATGAAGACGCCATGGTTGCCTTCGGTCAGCGCATCGCCCAGGTCACGGCCGGGGCCGGGCTGATCTTCCTTGAAGGTGACTTGGGGGCGGGCAAGACCACGTTGTCCCGGGGGATTATTCGCGGTTTGGGTCATGCGGGGGCGGTGAAGAGTCCGACATTCACCCTGGTCGAGCCCTATGAGATCGGTGCAGTACGCGCCTTCCACTTCGACCTCTATCGCCTGGTAGACCCCGAAGAGCTGGAGTACATGGGCATCCGTGATTACTTCGATGAAGATGCGTTGTGCCTCATTGAGTGGCCAGATAAAGGCACAGGCTTTTTGCCAAAGCCGGACCTGACCATTACCATTACGCCGCATGAGCACGGACGTCAGTTGAAGTTGTTGCCCCAGAGCGCGCGCGGCCAGTCGTGGTGCGCCGCTTTGGCATTGGAATTCAAATAATTGGTGGGGTTAGGTATGCGCTTTCGCGCGTTGGTTGCTGTCGTGGGGGTGTTGCTTGCGGCAATGACTGTCAATGCTCTGGCTGCTTCACAGGTGAAGAGTGTTCGCCTGTGGCGAGCGCCGGATAACACGCGGCTGGTGTTCGACCTGTCTGGCCCGGTCCAGCACAGCGTCTTTACTCTCACGTCTCCTGATCGCCTGGTGATCGACATCAACGGCGCGACCCTGGCCGCGCCGTTGAAGGTATCCACTGCCAACACCCCGATTACCTCTATACGCTCGGCCCAGCGCACGCCCACTGACCTGCGCGTGGTGATCGACCTGAAAAAGGTTGTAACGCCGAAAAGCTTCTCGCTGACGCCAAACGCCCAATATGGCAACCGGCTGGTGGTCGACCTGTTCGACAACGCCGCCGATGCCGCGCCGCCGCCGGCCCCAACGCCAAGCGTGGCAACGGTACCGGCAGTCCCGGTGAGCCCGTCGCAACCCCAGGTCAAGCTGCCACCGCCGCCACCGGCCCCGGCAGGCAAGCGCGACATTATTGTAGTGATCGACGCCGGCCACGGCGGTGAAGACCCAGGTGCTTCCGGTTCGCGCGGCCAGCACGAGAAAGACGTGGTATTGGCCATCGCCCGTGAGCTGCAGCGCCAGGTCAATGGCATGAAAGGCTACCGCGCCGAGCTGACCCGTACCGGTGACTACTTCATTCCGTTGCGCGGCCGAACTGAAATCGCCCGTAAGAAAGGCGCCGACCTGTTTGTGTCGATTCACGCCGACGCCGCGCCCTCGACCGCTGCATTCGGTGCTTCGGTGTTTGCCCTGTCGGATCGCGGCGCTACGTCCGAGACCGCGCGTTGGTTGGCCGACAGTGAAAACCGTTCCGACTTGATCGGCGGCGCCGGCAACGTGTCCCTCGATGACAAGGACAAAATGCTCGCGGGGGTGCTGCTCGACCTGTCGATGACGGCTTCGCTGACCTCCAGCTTGAACGTCGGCCAGAAGGTCTTGAGCAATATCGGTCGAGTCACTTCGCTGCACAAGCATCGTGTGGAGCAAGCAGGGTTTATGGTGTTGAAGTCGCCGGACATCCCGTCGATCCTGGTAGAAACCGGGTTCATCTCCAATGCCAAGGAAGCCTCTAAGCTGGCCAGCGCCAGCCACCAGCAGGCCCTGTCGCGCTCCATCAGCGCCGGTATTCGCCAGTTCTTCCAGCAGAACCCACCGCCGGGCACTTACATCGCCTGGCTGCGTGACTCGGGGAAAATCGCCCAAGGCCCGCGTGACCATCGCGTGCAGCCGGGCGATACTCTGGCCATGCTGGCGGTGCGTTTTCAAGTGTCGGCCGCTACCTTGCGCAGTGCTAACAAACTGAAGACGGATGAGTTGAAAGTCGGCCAGGTGTTGACCATCCCTGGCACTGAATTGGCGGCGCAGTAATGAGTGAGTCCACCCTGAACAGCGGCTCGCGCATTGAGCTGCTGAGCCCGCGCCTTGCTAACCAGATTGCTGCGGGCGAGGTTGTTGAGCGCCCGGCGTCGGTGATCAAGGAGCTGCTGGAAAACAGTATCGACTCCGGTGCCAAGCGCATTGATGTCGATGTGGAGCAGGGCGGCGTCAAGCTGCTGCGCGTACGTGACGATGGCAGCGGCATCTCCTCCGATGACCTGCCGCTGGCCCTGGCCCGTCACGCCACCAGCAAGATTCGCGACCTGGAAGACCTTGAGCGCGTGATGAGCCTAGGCTTTCGCGGTGAGGCTCTGGCCTCGATCAGCTCCGTAGCGCGCCTGACCCTGACTTCGCGCACCCGTGACGCCGACCAAGCCTGGCAGGTGGAAACCGAAGGCCGCGACATGGCGCCTCGGGTTCAGCCGGCAGCCCATCCGGTCGGTACATCGGTAGAGGTGCGCGACCTGTTCTTCAATACCCCGGCGCGGCGCAAATTCCTCAAGGCCGAAAAAACCGAATTCGATCACCTGCAAGAAGTCATCAAGCGTCTGGCCCTGGCCCGTTTCGACGTGGCTTTCCACCTGCGCCACAACGGTAAGACCATCCTCAGCCTGCATGAAGCCCATGATGACGCCGCGCGCGCGCGCCGGGTGTCGGCGATTTGTGGCGCGGGTTTCCTGGAGCAGGCTCTGCCGATTGAAATCGAGCGTAATGGCCTGCGGCTGTGGGGCTGGGTCGGTTTGCCGACCTTCTCCCGCAGTCAGGCGGACTTGCAGTACTTCTTTGTGAACGGCCGCGCTGTGCGCGACAAGCTGGTGGCCCACGCGGTGCGTCAGGCTTACCGCGACGTGTTGTTCAATGGGCGGCACCCGACGTTCGTGCTGTTCTTCGAAGTCGACCCATCGGTGGTGGACGTCAATGTGCACCCGACCAAACACGAAGTGCGCTTCCGTGATGGGCGCATGGTGCATGACTTCCTCTACGGCACCTTGCACCGCACCTTGGGTGACGTGCGTCCGGATGATCAACTGTCGGCACCGATTGTGACGGCGATGGTCCGCCCGAGCGGCCCGGAAGCGGGTGAGTTCGGCCCTCAGGGCGAAATGAGCCTGGCGGCAAACCTGCTGCAATCGCCACAGCCGCAGCCGTCGTACACCACGCCGGGTTCTGGCTCGGGTGCGGGTTACCAGTACCAATACACGCCACGCCCGCAGTCGGCAGTGCCAGTGGCCGAGGCCCAGGCGGCATATCGCGAGTTTTTCGCGCCGCTGCCCGGGGCCGAGCCTGGCGCTGCTGTGGCCTTGCCGGAGGGTGGCGGTGATATTCCGCCGCTGGGTTATGCATTGGCGCAGCTCAAGGGCATCTACATTCTTTCGGAAAACGCCCACGGCCTGGTGCTGGTGGACATGCATGCCGCCCACGAGCGGATCATGTACGAGCGCCTGAAGATTGCCATGGCCAGCGAAGGCCTCAGCGGCCAGCCGTTGCTGGTGCCGGAATCCCTTGCGGTCAGCCAGCGTGAGGCAGATTGTGCCGAAGAGCACCATGCTGTGTTCCAGAAGCTGGGCTTTGAATTGCAACGACTGGGGCCGGAAACCCTGGCCATCCGCCAGATTCCCGCGTTACTCAAGCAGGCCGAGGCTAACCGTTTGGTCGCCGACGTACTGGCAGACCTGATGGAATACGGCACCAGCGACCGCATCCAGGCGCACATCAACGAACTGCTCGGCACCATGGCCTGCCACGGCGCCATCCGCGCGAACCGCCGCCTGGCCCTGCCGGAAATGAACGGCCTGCTGCGCGATATGGAGAACACCGAGCGCAGCGGTCAATGCAACCATGGCCGACCGACCTGGACCCAGATGGGCCTGGACGATCTGGACAAACTGTTCTTGCGCGGCCGTTGATGAGTGCCTCGCCCCCCGCGATCTTCCTGATGGGCCCAACGGCCGCCGGCAAGACCGACCTGGCCATCGAGCTGACCAAGGTGCTGCCGTGCGAGCTGATCAGTGTCGACTCTGCCCTGGTTTACCGGGACATGGACATTGGCACCGCGAAGCCTTCCAAAGCGCTGTTGGCTGAGTATCCGCATCGTTTGATCGATATCATTGATCCCTGCGAGAGCTACTCGGCGGCGGATTTCCGTACCGACGCCCTGGCGGCCATGGCCGAAATCACCGCACGCGGCAATATTCCGCTGCTGGTCGGTGGCACGATGCTCTATTACAAGGCTTTGCAGGAAGGCCTGGCGGACATGCCGCCCGCCGACGCCCTGGTGCGCGCCGAGCTTGAGGAAGAGGCTGTACGCCTTGGCTGGCAAGCCCTGCACGACCAGTTGGCGGTCGTGGACCCGGTATCTGCTGCACGCATCCACCCCAATGACCCCCAGCGCCTCACGCGTGCCTTGGAAGTCTGGCGTGTCAGCGGCCAGACCATGACTGAACATCGGCTGAAACAAAGTGCGCAAAGTGCTGACGCAGGCGCATCTGGACAGCCACAATTACCCTATACTGTGGCGAATCTTGCCATCGCTCCGGCAAATCGCCAGGTGCTGCATGATCGAATTGCACAAAGATTCACAATTATGTTGGAACAGGGGTTTGTCGACGAGGTCGTAGCACTGCGTTCCAGAGGTGACCTGCATCCAGGGTTGCCTTCGATACGTGCTGTGGGCTATCGCCAAGTCTGGGATCATCTGGATGGCAAGCTGACGTCAGCCGAAATGCAGGAGCGCGGCATCATTGCCACGCGCCAATTGGCGAAACGCCAGTTCACCTGGTTGCGCAGCTGGAGCGACTTGCACTGGCTGGACAGCCTGGACAGCGACAATCTGTCACGCGCCTTGAAATACTTGGGAACGGTCTCCATATTGAGCTGAGTCCTTGCAATAGCCGTCTATCCTTGGGGGTGTGACGGCCATAAGTTATCTATTTTCCGATTTTTTATTATTGATCCTTAAAGGAGTGCGGCACATGTCAAAAGGGCATTCGCTACAAGACCCTTACTTGAATACTTTACGTAAAGAGAAAGTGGGTGTTTCCATCTATCTGGTCAACGGTATCAAGCTTCAAGGCACGATCGAGTCGTTTGACCAGTTCGTGATCCTGCTGAAAAACACCGTCAGCCAGATGGTCTACAAGCACGCTATCTCGACAGTCGTCCCTGTTCGTCCAATCCGTCTGCCTAGCGCAGCAGGTGAAGATGCAGTTGACGCTGAGCCAGGTAACGCCTGATAGGAGTCTCCTTTGTTCTTTGAGCGCCACGGTGGTGGTGAGCGAGTAATCCTCGTTCACTTGGATGGACAGGACCCTGAGGCGCGCGAAGATCCGCAGGAGTTTCAGGAGTTGGCAAATTCGGCCGGCGCCGAGACCGTTGCGTTTTTTAACGTGCCGCGTCATCGGCCAACCGCCAAATACCTGATCGGCAGCGGCAAGGTCGAGGAGCTTCGCGACTTGGTCCACGCTGAAGAAGCTGATCTGGTGATCTTCAATCACGTCCTCACGCCCAGTCAGGAACGTAACCTCGAACGTGTTTTCGAGTGTCGCGTGATCGACCGTACCGGTCTGATTCTGGATATTTTCGCTCAGCGCGCCCGTACCCATGAAGGCAAGCTCCAGGTTGAATTGGCCCAGCTTGACCACATGAGTACCCGGCTGGTTCGCGGCTGGACTCACCTTGAGCGCCAAGGTGGCGGTATCGGCATGCGTGGCCCGGGTGAGACCCAGCTCGAAACCGACCGACGTCTGCTGCGGGTTCGCCTGCGCCAGATCAAGGGTCGCCTCGAGAAGGTGCGCAGCCAGCGCGAGCAATCGCGACGTGGCCGTTCCCGTGCGGATATCCCTACCGTGTCCCTGGTGGGTTATACCAACGCCGGCAAATCCACACTCTTCAATAACGTGACGAAATCGGACGTGTACGCGGCCGACCAACTGTTCGCGACCCTCGACCCGACCTTGCGCCGTCTGGATCTGGACGACCTGGGGCCGATTGTCCTGGCCGATACCGTGGGTTTCATTCGTCACCTGCCGCACAAGCTGGTCGAGGCATTTCGGTCTACGCTCGAAGAGTCGAGCAATTCCGACCTGCTGTTGCATGTGATTGATGCGGCTGAACCGGATCGCATGTTGCAGATTGAACAGGTGATGCTGGTGCTGGGCGAGATTGGTGCCCAGGACTTGCCGATCCTCGAGGTCTATAACAAACTCGATTTGCTTGAAGGGGTTGAGCCACAAATCCAGCGCGACGAGAACGGCAAGCCCCAGCGGGTCTGGCTATCGGCGCGTGATGGCAGTGGTCTTGAGTTGCTTGAACAAGCCATTGCCGAATTGCTCGGCGGCGATTTGTTCGTTGGCACCTTGCGCTTGCCGCAGCGTTTTGCTCGACTGCGTGCACAGTTTTTCGAATTGGGCGCGGTACAGAAAGAAGAACACGACGAAGAGGGGGTCAGCTTGCTGGCCGTTCGATTGCCGCGCTCGGAGCTGAATCGGCTGGTCAGCCGTGAAGGCGTTATACCGGCAGAGTTCATCGAACAACACACTTTGCAATAAAAGCCTCCCAAAGCGGTTGTGCCGCGGTGGCAGGCATTCTGTAGCATTGGTCGGCGCGCCGTGGGTGCGTCTTTGCTTTATCAGATGGAGAGCGCTATGGCTTGGAATGAGCCGGGTGGCAACTCGAATAATCAGGATCCTTGGGGTGGTAAACGCCGCAATAATGGCGACCGCAAAGGGCCACCAGATCTCGACGAGGCCTTCCGAAAGCTGCAGGAAAGCCTGAATGGGTTGTTCGGTGGTGGGAAAAAACGTGGTGGTGACGACGGCGGTCGCACAAGCAAGGGCGGTGGCTATGGCCTGCTTGGCCTGGGTCTTGTCGTGCTGGCGGCCGTATGGCTGTACAGCGCCGTTTACGTGGTGGACGAGCAGGAGCAAGCCGTGGTGCTGCGCTTCGGCAAGTACTACGAAACCGTCGGCCCGGGCCTGAACATCTACTTCCCGCCGATCGATAAGAAGTACATGGAGAATGTCACGCGTGAGCGTGCCTACACCAAGCAGGGCCAGATGCTGACCGAAGACGAGAACATCGTCGAAGTGCCGCTGACCGTGCAGTACAAGATCAGCAACCTGCAGGACTACGTGCTGAACGTTGACCAGCCGGAAATCAGCCTGCAACACGCAACTGAAAGCGCCCTGCGCCACGTGGTGGGTTCTACCGCCATGGACCAGGTGCTGACCGAAGGTCGTGAGTTGATGGCCAGCGAAATCAAGGAGCGCCTGCAACGGTTCCTCGATACCTATCGCACCGGTATTACCGTCACCCAGGTCAACGTACAGAACGCGGCCGCGCCGCGCGAAGTGCAGGAAGCCTTTGATGATGTGATCCGTGCCCGTGAAGACGAGCAGCGTTCGCGCAACCAGGCTGAAACCTACGCCAACGGCGTCGTGCCGGAAGCCCGTGGTCAGGCCCAGCGTATCCTTGAGGATGCCAATGGTTACCGCGACGAAGTGGTCTCCCGTGCCAAGGGTGAGGCGGATCGCTTTACCAAATTGGTCGCCGAGTACCGCAAGGCGCCGGAAGTTACGCGTGAGCGTCTGTACCTGGATACCATGCAGGAAGTCTTCAGCAACACCAGCAAGGTTCTCGTGACTGGCAGCAAAGGCGGGCAGAACAACCTGCTCTACCTGCCGCTGGACAAGATGATCGAAGGTGGTCGTAGCAGCACCGGCGCACCGTCCACCGGTTCCAATGCCGCTGCCAACGAAGCGAGCGCCCGTGCGGCCGCTGACTTGTCGCAACAGCAAACACGTACCAGGGAGAGTCGTTGATGAGCAATAAATCGCTGACCGCCCTGATTGTGGGCGTCGTCGTGGTCATCGCTGCCTGGAACTGCTTCTACATCGTGGCTCAGACCGAGCGTGCGGTGCTGCTGCAATTCGGTCGCGTGGTCCAGGCGGATGTCCAGCCGGGCTTGCATGTGAAAGTTCCCTACGTCAACCAGGTGCGTAAGTTTGACGCCCGCCTGATGACCCTGGATGCACCGACACAGCGCTTCCTGACCCTGGAAAAGAAAGCCGTGATGGTTGACGCCTACGCCAAGTGGCGCGTCAAGGATGCCGAGCGCTTCTACACTGCGACCTCCGGCCTCAAGCAGATTGCTGACGAGCGTTTGTCGCGCCGTCTGGAGTCGGGCCTGCGTGACCAGTTTGGTAAGCGCACCCTGCACGAGGTGGTATCCGGTGAGCGTGATGCGCTGATGGCTGACATCACGCGATCGCTGAACACGATGGCGGAAAAAGAGCTGGGCATCGAGGTGGTTGATGTTCGGGTCAAGGCTATCGACCTGCCGAAGGAAGTGAATCGCAGCGTGTTCGAGCGTATGAGCACCGAGCGTGAGCGTGAAGCCCGTGAGCACCGCGCCAAGGGTAACGAGTTGGCGGAAGGTATCCGTGCGGATGCCGATCGTCAGCGCCGTGTACTGTTGGCCGAAGCCTATCGCGAGTCTGAAGAGGCCCGTGGTGATGGTGATGCCCAAGCTGCTTCGATCTACGCCAAGGCCTACGGCCAGGACCAGGAGTTCTACGCGTTCTACCGTAGCCTGCGTGCCTACCGTGAAAGCTTCGCGAACAAAACCGACGTCATGGTGCTGGACCCAAGCAGCGACTTCTTCCGCTACCTGGAAAAGTCCAAGTAACCAGCCTGTGATTCTGTAGGTGTCACTCCCGTCGGGCGGCTAAAACGCCTGGCGGGGTGATCCTTTCAGAAAACGGGTGTATGATGCGGCAGCCGGGAAATTCCCGGCTTTTTTGCGTCTGCATGTTTGATTCGGCAGGCGTTACAGGTTTTTCGAGGAAAGTGCCCGACGAGGCCGGTGATAGGTCGTTCGTCACGTCGTTCTTGCGCGTGGTTTATGCAAGGGGCGGGTATTTTCTGCTCTACTCAAGGCTCGGCCGAGGGCTGGCCGCCCGGATCATAGGGGAATGGCGTAATGGCAACGGTAGACCGCTGGCTGCTGCCAGATGGCATCGAAGAAGTACTGCCACCGGAGGCTGCGCGCATTGAAGTAGCGCGTCGCCAGGTGTTGGATCTGTTCCAGAGCTGGGGTTACGAGTTTGTCGTGACCCCCCATATCGAGTACCTGGAATCCCTGCTGACCGGCGCGGGCCAGGACCTGGATCTGCGCACCTTCAAAGTCATCGACCCGCAATCGGGCCGGCAAATGGGCTTTCGTGCCGATATCACGCCGCAAGTGGCGCGCATCGATGCACACACCCTGCGTCGCGAAGGCCCGAGCCGCCTCTGCTATGCCGGCAGCGTGCTGCATGCGCAACCGCGTGCACTGTCGTCTTCGCGCAGCCCGATCCAATTGGGTGCCGAACTGTACGGCGATGCCAGCCCGAGCAGCGACGTTGAGGTGATCAGCTTGATGCTGGCCATGCTGCAATTGGCTGACGTACCTGATGTCCACATGGACTTGGGCCACGTGGGTATCTACCGTGGCCTGGCCCGCGCAGCCGGTTTGTCCGGTGAAGTGGAACAACAGTTGTTCGATGCCCTGCAACGCAAGGCCATCGATGAAGTGATTGCCCTGACCGCTGGCGTGCCTGCCGATCTGGCCGACATGCTGCGTGCGCTGGTGAACCTGTGCGGCGGCCGTGAAGTGCTGGTGGCTGCGCGTGAGCGCCTGGCCAATGCGCCGGCACCGGTACTGGCTGCGCTGGACGATGTGCTGGCGATTGCCGAGCAGTTGTCGTCACGGTTCCCGCAGCTGCCGCTGTATTTTGACCTGGGTGAGTTGCGCGGCTATCACTACCACACCGGTGTGGTGTTCGCGGTGTTTGTACCAGGGGTCGGCCAAGCCATCGCCCAAGGCGGTCGTTATGACGATATCGGCGCCGATTTTGGCCGTGCGCGCCCGGCCACCGGCTTTTCCACCGATTTGAAAACCCTGGTGACCCTGGGGCGTGCTGAGGTCGAGCTGCCGTCTGGTGGCATCTGGATGCCCGACAGTACGGACGCAGCACTCTGGCAGCGGGTTTGCCAGTTGCGCAGTGAAGGTCAGCGCGTTGTCCAGGCCTTGCCTGGTCAGCCATTGGCCGCCGCCCGTGAAGCGGACTGCGACCGGCAATTGATTCTGCAGAACGGGCTTTGGCAAGTATCGCCACTGGCTTCTTGAGTTTTCCTGCCGGCCATCGCCGGCACCAAGTTTGCGCGAATGAGGACAAGTGTTATGGGTAAGAATGTCGTAGTCCTGGGCACCCAATGGGGTGATGAGGGCAAAGGCAAGATCGTTGATCTGCTGACCGAACATGCTGCCGCCGTAGTGCGCTACCAAGGTGGCCACAACGCTGGCCACACCCTGGTCATCGATGGCGAAAAAACCGTTTTGCACCTGATCCCGTCGGGTGTGCTGCGCGAAGGCGTGCAGTGCCTGATCGGCAACGGCGTGGTGGTTGCACCTGACGCCCTGTTGCGCGAGATCACCAAGCTGGAAGAGAAAGGCGTGCCGGTGCGCGAGCGCCTGCGTATCAGCCCGTCCTGCCCGCTGATCCTGTCCTTCCACGTAGCGCTGGACCAGGCCCGTGAAAAGGCCCGTGGCGAGCTGAAGATCGGTACTACTGGTCGCGGCATCGGCCCTGCGTATGAAGACAAGGTGGCTCGTCGTGGCCTGCGTGTTGGCGACCTGCTGAACATGCCGCGCTTCGAAGACAAGCTGCGTGAGCTGGTGGATTACCACAACTTCATGCTGGTGGGTTACTACAAAGAGGCGGCCATCGAGTTTGAAAAGACCTTGGCCGAGTGCAAGGAATACGCTGAGCTGCTCAAGCCGCTGATGCTGGACGTGACGGCTGAGTTGCACGACCTGCGTCGCGCTGGCAAGGACATCATGTTCGAAGGCGCCCAGGGTTCGTTGCTGGACATCGACCACGGTACCTACCCGTACGTGACCAGCTCCAACACCACCGCGGGCGGCGTTGCGACTGGCTCGGGCGTTGGTCCTATGTTCCTGGACTACATCCTGGGCATCACCAAGGCTTACACCACCCGTGTAGGCTCAGGTCCATTCCCGACTGAGTTGTTCGACGAAGTCGGTGCGCACCTGGCCAAACAAGGCCACGAGTTCGGCGCAACCACCGGCCGTGCTCGTCGGTGTGGCTGGTTCGACGCCGTTATCCTGCGTCGCGCTATCGATGTGAACAGCATCTCGGGCATCTGTCTGACCAAGCTGGACGTACTCGACGGCTTGGAAACCATCAATATCTGCATCGGCTATAAAGATGCAGAAGGCAAGGACGTTGCCCCGACTGACGCTGACAGCTACGTGGGCCTGCAGCCTGTGTACGAAGAAGTGCCGGGCTGGACCGAATCGACCGTGGGTGCCAAAACCCTGGAAGAGCTGCCAGCTAACGCTCGTGCCTACATCAAGCGTGTTGAAGAGCTGATCGGAGCACCCATCGACATTATTTCGACAGGTCCGGACCGCAACGAAACCATCGTTCTGCGTCACCCGTTCGCTTAATAAGCTGTTGATGTAAAAAGCAAAGGGCTCCTAATGGAGCCCTTTGTCGTTTCTGTCGCCTTAGCGGCACGACCTTTGCTTTGGTTCTCTCTTTTGCGGTGCTATCAAATTAATGGCACCCGTGGTCGAGGGATTCCCGATGTCTGCCGTTCTCTCATTGTTACAAAGCCGTCTGTTGCGGCCGGTGTTCGTTACCCTAGGTATCGCTCTTTTGGTGCAAGTGCTGGTAGCGGTTGCTCTCACACGCAGCACGGTCACGGCGCTGGAGGCTGATCTGGGCAATCGCCTGGGCATCGATAGCCAGAAACTGTCTGGTGAACTGGCGCAGGCTGGTAAAGAAGTCACGTCCAGTCTGGATAGCTTGTCTACCAGCACCCGTCAGCGCCTGACAGCAGGGCTTTCGACCCGCCTGCAAGAAGAGCAGAAGCAGCTGCGTGCGACCCTGGAAAAAGACCTGCAAGACTCCGCCAATGACATGGCGCAACTACTGGCCTCTGTAGCGCCTCGCGCCATGTGGGACAGCGACGTGCCGACGTTGTCGGAGTTTGCGCGCCGTGCGCAGCGCAATCCCAACGTACTATTTGTAGTTTATGACGACGCCGCGGGTGAGCATTTGACCCGCTACCTGAATCGCGAGAATCCGATCAACCAGGCGCTGCTGGCCAAGGGAGTGGGTGATCGCGCATTGGATAAGGTGCTCGACGCTGCCAAGAACGACCCTTCCGTGTACTACGTCGAGGCGTCTATCAGCCCCAATGGGGTAGAAATTGGCAAAGTCCGCATGGGCGTTTCGACCGTGTCGGTTGAAGCCGACCTGCAGGCACTGGACAAGCGTTTCGCGGCGCTGATTGCCAGCGGCGATCAACTGGTCGGCGACAGCCTCAAAGGCGCGTCGGCTGATAGCGCGGCCGCCATGGGCGCCCGCCTGCAATCCGCGCAAGCTACGGCCACCCAGATGACGGCCAATACCGCCAGCGCCGTTCAGGAGGCTGCTGGCACCTTGCGCTGGCGCATCGGCATGGGGCTCGCGCTGGTCGGTCTTGGTGTATTGCTGCTGATCGCCATCGTGTTGGGGCGCCGTGTCGTCAACCGCTTGAAGCTGCTGATCGCAGCCATGGATGACCTGGCGGCGGGTGAGGGCGACCTCACCAAGCGTGTGCAGATCAGCAGCAAGGATGAAATCGGCGACATGGCCTCGGCGGTCAATCGCTTTGTGGATAAGTTGCAGCCTATCGTCCGCGAGGCGGGGGATGTGGCCCAGCGTACTGGCGTGGAAATCGGCGCCATGACCTTGCGCAATGCCGGTGCTGATGCGGCGGCGGGCTTGCAGCGTGATGAAGTGGCCGAGAGCTTGCGCGCGTTGTCGCAAATGGCAGACGAAGCGCAAGCCGAAAGCCATGCGATGCAGGCGGCGTTGCAGCAGGTGGTGGATATTCGCCAGGCCACGGATGAGAACTCGCGGACTTCGGCGCAGGTCGGCAGTTTGATCGAGGCGCTGGCGGGCCAGGTGCAGGCAGGCTCCCAAGTGATTGAGCGTCTGGCCCAGCAAAGCGAGCAGATCGAGGTGGTGCTGACCGTGATTCACGGCATCGCCGAGCAAACCAACCTGCTGGCGCTCAATGCGGCGATCGAAGCGGCCCGCGCGGGTGAGACCGGTCGCGGCTTTGCCGTAGTGGCAGACGAGGTGCGCGCGCTTGCGAGTAAAACCCAGAGCTCCACCGGTGATATCCAGGCGCATATCGTGGCGTTGCAGCAAGGCGCTCGTGAGGCGGTGGAAACCATCGGCAAGGCCGGACGCCAGGCTGATGAGGGTTTGCTGGTGCTGCGCGATAGCGTGCGCTTGCAGCAGACGGTGCAGGCCTCGGTGGAGCAGGTCCATGCGGCGATTGGCTTGGCGACGCGCGCGGCTGAGCATCAGGCGCAGGGCGCGCATGCGGTGCGTGGTCGCGTTGAAGTGATCCATGCCCAGGCTGAGCGTGCTGCGCAGGCGGTGGTGGAGACGACGGCCAGTGGCAAGGTGCTGGATGGGTTGGCGGCGCAATTGAAGGCAAGCCTGGGACAGTTCCGGGCCTAGCGTCGCCTGTTCCGGCGTCATCGCGAGCAGGCCTGGCTCCCGCCTTGGAATGCATTCCAAATGTGGGTGTCGGGCTTGCCCGCGATAGCGGTCTCAGCGGCTCAGATACATCCGGGTCGTCAGCAGGTACACCGGCAACCCCGACACCAGTATCAACAACGCCGCATATGGCGCCGCCGCTGCAAACTCGACATTCGAAGTGTGCGCCCACACCGCCGTCGCCAATGTATTCAACCCGGTCGGGCTCAGCAGCAACGTCGCCGTCAATTCCTTCATCGCATCCAGAAACACCAGCGCAAACGCTGCACCCAATGCCGGGAAAATAATTGGCAACGTCACTCGGCAAAACGCACTGAGCGACGACGCCCCCAGCGTACGTGCGGCCTCTTCCAGCTGCGGCGCGGCCCTGTTCAGTGCTGTGCGAATCGGCGCCTGGGCCAGTGGCAAAAACAACAACGCATAAGCGATCAACAACAGTGCCGATGTCTGATACAGCGCCGGCACGTAATGCAGGGCGAAATACACCAGCGTCAGCGCAATCACCAGCCCGGGCAGGGCGTGCAACAGATACGGCAGGCGCTCGGCCCAGATTGCCAGTTGGCCTTTGTAACGCACCACTAGCAGGCCCACTGGCACCGCCAATACTAAGCACAGTGCCGCACCGCCGAGAGAAAGTGCCAACGAAGACAACAACGCTTCACTGATCTCATCCACCGGGAATGCGGCGGAAGAGCCCACTGCCAACCAGTAACCGAGCATCCCCAGTGGTATGCCGCTGCCGATTATCGCCAGTACCAGGCAATACGCCTGGCCCAGCGGTGCCCACTTACCTAGTCGAACCTGCTCGGCGTGCCGCGCTGCGCCTTGGCCTATGCGCACATGTCGGCCGTTGCCGCGCACGCGCAACTCCAGCCACAACAGCGTCAGGCACATCACCAGGAGCACTGCCGAGAGCATTGCGGCGTTGGCATTGCTGAATTCCAGTTCGAATTGCTGGTAGATCGCGGTGGTAAAGGTCTGCAGTCCGATAATCGACAGCGCGCCGAATTCCACCAGCATGTGCAGCGCGATCAACAGTGCCCCGGCCAGCAGCGATGGCCATAGCAAAGGCAATGTGACGCGCAAGAACACGCTCCAGCGATTCAGCCCCAGAGTGCGGGCCGACTCTTCCAGTGAGGGATCAAGGTTGCGCAGCGTCGCCGCCACTGGCAAAAACACCAGCGGGTATTTCGACAAGCTCATCACCAGGATCGCGCCGCCGAGCCCTTCGAAGTTGGCGCTCAGCGAGACCCAGGTAAAGCTGCTGACAAATGCCGGCACCGCAAATGGCAGGCATAAAATCACGCCCCATATGCGTCGCCCCGGCAGGTTGCTGCGCTCCAGCAGCCAGGCCAGTGACAGGCCGATCACGCCGCATGCCAGCGTCACGCCGACCATCAGCGCCAGGGTGTTGCGCAGCAGCCCGAACACGTACGGGCGCCACAGTAGGTGCACCGCTTCCGCCCAGCCGGCCTGCCATGCCTTCAGCCCGACATACGCCAGCGGCAGCAGGCTCAGGCCAACCAGCAACAGCACGGGCAGTAACAGCCAGATAGAAGGGCGCTTGCGCTTTGGGCTGAACCCCCTGCGCGTGGCAGGGGCGGATAGCGATGGGTTCATCAGTTCAAGCCAACGTCACGTTCCAGTTCCAGGGCTTCTTCGGCGTTGCCCAAGTCGGCAGGGGTGACTTTCGGAGGTTGCAGCTCACTGAAAGGCTTGAGTCCGCGCTTGGATTCCATGCCTTTGCGCAGCGGGTACTCAGCCGAGGTGTTGGTGATCACGCGTTGGCCTTCTTCGCTGGCCATAAACGCCAACAGTTGCTGCGCTTCCTTGGGGTGCTTGCTGGATTTCAGCGCTGCAGCCGAAGACACGGTGATCAGGCCGCCCGCATCGCCATTGGTGAAGTAGTGCAACTGGGAGTCCAGGTTGGTTTTTTCTTTCTTCAGCGCGAACCAGTAGTAGTTGTTCACCAGCACCGTGGCCACTTCGCCGTTCTCCACGGCTTTGAGGGCGACCATATTATTGCTGTACACCTTGCCGAAGGCACGCAGGCCGGTCAGCCATTCTTCGGCGGCTTCGCGACCGTGCAACTTGATGATCGCCACGGCCTGCTCCTGGAATGCGCCACTGGTGGGCACGAAGCCAACCTTGCCTTGCCACTCGGGGCCGGCGAAATCCAACACCGATTTCGGCAGGTCTTTTTCAGCAATCAGTTTTGGGTTAAAGGCCACGACGCGGGTGCGTGCGGTCACGCCCATCCAGTCGCCATTGGCGCCGACATAATCCTTGGGCAATACGTTGAGGGTGCTCGCGTCGATTTTGGCCAGCAGGCCTTGTTCGCCGAGTTTGTTCAGTGGTGGCGATTCTTCGGTGTAGATCACGTCGGCAGGGGAGCGGTCACCCTCTTCGACGACCTGGCTGGCCAGTTGGTTGCTGCTGCCTTTGCGTACGTTGACGTGAATGCCGGTCTTGGCTTCGAAGGCCTTGGCGAGTTCATCACCGACTTCTTTGTGCTGGCCGTTGTACAGGGTCAGGGAGGCCTTATCGGCGGAATAGGCGGTGGGCGAGAGCAGGGTCAGGCCGAGCAGAGTGATGGTCAGGCCACGCAGAAGGGATGTCTTGAGATGGGTATCGCGGATCATCATCCGGGTTGTTCCTCACTTGTATTCAACAAATACTTACAAGGATAAACGATAAAACTTCTCAAGTGCGGGCGAGGGGGAAATCGCTGGGGAAGTTTCCACGCTAATGTTTTCAATCCCCGGAAACGAAAAGACCCGCTTTCGCGGGTTTTATCTGAATTTGGTGCCCAGGAGAAGACTCGAACTTCCACGACCTTGCGATCACCAGCACCTGAAGCTGGCGTGTCTACCAATTTCACCACCTGGGCATTATCAAGCAACGTTGCCGCTGTCGATGGGGCGAACTATACGGCGGGGTTTTTGATCTGTAAACCCCTGATTCGAAAAAATAAATCGGGTTTTGCTTTAAAAATCAAAGGCTTGAAACGAAAAGACCCGCTTTCGCGGGTTTTATCTGAATTTGGTGCCCAGGAGAAGACTCGAACTTCCACGACCTTGCGATCACCAGCACCTGAAGCTGGCGTGTCTACCAATTTCACCACCTGGGCAGCATCAACAACGTTGCCGTCGTCGATGGCGCGCACTATACGGAGTGGTATTTGTACTGTAAACCCCCGCTATCAAAAAAAACTGGAAAATATCACAGCCGGGCGTGCAAGCTGCATTTCGGAAGCTGTAAAGTGCTTTTAACGGCTTGTTCGTGCCTGAAATTTCCCGTTTCAATACGCGTATGCCAAACTAACCCGTATATAGACAAGGTGAAAACTCTCTAATGGCCGATTGGCAGTCCCTCGATCCCGAGGCCGCTCGTGAAGCGGAAAAATATGAAAACCCTATTCCTAGCCGTGAACTGATCCTGGCGCATCTCGCCGATCGGGGTTCGCCTGCTAGCCGTGAGCAACTGGTTGAAGAATTCGGTCTGACCACCGAAGACCAGCTCGAAGCCCTGCGCCGCCGTTTGCGTGCCATGGAGCGCGACGCTCAACTGATCTACACCCGCCGTGGCACCTACGCGCCTGTGGATAAGCTCGACCTGATCCTGGGCCGCATTGCCGGCCATCGTGACGGCTTCGGCTTCCTGATCCCGGACGACGGCAGTGATGACCTGTTCATGAGCCCGGCGCAAATGCGCCTGGTGTTCGACGGCGACCGTGCCTTGGCCCGCGTTTCCGGCCTGGACCGTCGTGGTCGTCGTGAAGGTGTGATCGTTGAAGTGGTGTCCCGCGCCCACGAGTCCATTGTCGGTCGTTACTTCGAAGAAGGCGGTATCGGCTTTGTTGTGCCGGATAACCCGAAGGTCCAGCAAGAAGTGCTGATTACCCCGGGCCGCAATGGCGCTGCCAAGGTCGGTCAGTTCGTCGAGGTGAAAATCACCCACTGGCCAACCCCGCGCTTCCAGCCACAGGGCGATATCGTTGAAGTGGTCGGCAACTACATGGCGCCGGGCATGGAAATCGACGTTGCGCTGCGCACCTACGATATTCCTCACGTCTGGCCTGACGCTGTGCTGAAAGAAGCCGCCAAGCTCAAGCCGGTAGTTGAAGAAAAAGACAAAGAAAAACGCATCGACCTGCGTCATCTGCCGTTTGTCACCATCGACGGCGAAGATGCCCGCGACTTCGACGATGCGGTTTACTGCGAAGCCAAGCCTGGCAAGCTGCGCCTGTTCTCGGGTGGCTGGAAGCTGTTTGTCGCCATTGCCGACGTGTCCAGCTACGTGAAAATCGGTTCGGCCTTGGACAACGAAGCCCAGGTGCGCGGCAACTCGGTGTACTTCCCTGAGCGCGTGATCCCGATGCTGCCTGAGCAGCTGTCCAACGGTCTGTGCTCCCTGAACCCGAAAGTCGACCGTTTGGCTATGGTGTGCGAGATGACCATCTCGAAAACCGGCGAAATGACCGACTACCAGTTCTATGAAGCGGTGATCCACTCCCAGGCGCGCCTGACCTACAACAAGGTCAGCACTATCCTGGAAACGCCGAAAACCAGCGAAGCCAAGGCCCTTCGTACCGAGTACGCAGGCGTGGTTCCGCACCTCAAGCAGCTCTATGCGCTGTACAAGGTGTTGCTGGGTGCCCGTCACGTACGTGGCGCGATCGATTTTGAAACGCAGGAAACCCGAATTGTCTTCGGTTCCGAGCGCAAGATCGCCGCGATCACCCCGACCACGCGTAACGATGCTCACAAACTGATCGAAGAGTGCATGCTGGCGGCCAACGTGGCCACTGCTGAGTTCCTGAAAAAGCACGAAATTCCTGCGCTCTACCGGGTGCACGACGGTCCGCCGCCGGAGCGTCTGGAGAAGTTGCGTGCATTCCTCGGTGAGCTGGGCCTGTCCCTGCACAAAGGCAAAGATGGCCCATCGCCGAAGGATTACCAGGCGTTGCTCGCGAGCATCAAGGACCGTCCGGATTACCACGTGATCCAGACCGTGATGCTGCGTTCCCTGAGTCAAGCGGTGTACAGCGCTGATAACCAAGGCCACTTCGGCCTGAATTACGAAGCCTATACCCACTTCACCTCGCCAATTCGACGTTACCCGGACCTGCTCACGCACCGTGCGATCCGTAGCGTGATCCATTCCAAGCAAAACACCCCGCACGTCAAACGTGCCGGTGCGATGACCATTCCGAAGGCGCGGATCTATCCGTACGACGAAGCGGCGCTGGAACAGTTGGGCGAGCAATGCTCCATGAGCGAGCGCCGTGCCGACGAAGCCACTCGCGACGTAGTGAACTGGCTCAAGTGCGAGTTCATGAAGGATCGCGTGGGTGAGTCGTTCCCGGGTGTGATCACTGCGGTGACTGGCTTTGGTCTGTTCGTTGAACTGACCGATATCTACGTCGAGGGTCTGGTGCATGTCACCGCCTTGCCGGGTGACTACTACCACTTTGACCCTGTGCATCACCGCCTCGCGGGCGAGCGCACCGGTCGTAGCTTCCGTTTGGGTGACACGGTTGAAGTGCAGGTCATGCGCGTCGACCTTGACGAGCGCAAGATCGACTTCGGTATGCCTGAGAAGCCTGCCGAGGCGCCGGGCAGCCGTAAAAAACGTGGCAGCGAACCTACTGCGCCAGCCGGCAAAGGCAGGGGCACTTCCGCGAAAGCGGCAGCCGCCGAGCCTGCGCCAGCCAAGGCGGGTCGTCGCTCGTCTACCAAGGAAAAGGCTCCTGAGGCCTACCGCCCAAGCGACGCAGCGGCGAAAAACGCCGAATTGCGCAAAAGCCGCGAGTTGAAGCAGAAGTTGCTCAACGAAGCCAAAAGCGGTGGTAAAGCGGTGTCTGGGGGAAAGTCTCGCGGGGACGAAAACCCGTCGAGCAAACCAAGTAAGCACCGTAAAGGCCCGCCCAAAGCGGGTTCGACCCCCGCGAAAAGCGGTGGGTCGCGCAAACCTAAGGCCAAGTCATGAGTCTGGAAAAAATCTACGGCGTGCATGCCGTAGAAGCACTGCTGCGTCACCACCCTAAGCGCGTCAAGCAAGTGTGGCTGGCAGAAGGTCGCAGCGAGCCACGCGTGCAATCGCTGGTCGAGCTGGCCACCCAAAACAAGGTGGCTATCGGTCAGGCTGAGCGTCGTGAAATGGACGTGTGGGTTGAGGGCGTTCACCAAGGCGTGGTTGCAGACGTCAGTCCGAGCCAGGTCTGGGGCGAAGCCATGCTCGACGAGCTGCTTGACCGTACCGAAGGTGCCCCGCTGTTGCTGGTGCTGGACGGCGTGACCGACCCGCATAACCTCGGCGCTTGCCTGCGTTCGGCGGATGCTGCCGGCGCGCTGGCAGTGATTGTGCCTAAAGACAAGTCGGCCACCCTGACGCCAGTCGTGCGTAAAGTGGCCTGCGGCGCGGCGGAAGTGATTCCGCTGGTGGCTGTGACCAACCTGGCGCGCACCCTGGAGAAACTCCAGCAGCGTGGCCTGTGGATCGTGGGTACGGCAGGCGAGGCTGAGGTCAGCATTTATGACCAGGACCTCACCGGCCCGACCATTTTGATCATGGGTGCCGAGGGTAAGGGCATGCGTCGCCTGACCCGTGAGCACTGCGATTACCTGGTGCATTTGCCGATGGCGGGTAGTGTCAGCAGTCTGAACGTGTCGGTTGCTACCGGCGTGTGCCTGTTTGAAGCCCAGCGCCAGCGTGGCGCCAAGGCCAAAACCAAGCCTAAGAAATAACCAAGTCTGGCGCAGGTCGAAAATGTGGGAGCGAGCAAGCCCGCTCCCATATCTGTTTTAGGGTGTTTGGAGGATTGTTCAAATAATCACCAATCACCTTGCGCCGTTCCTCCCCCTTCTCTACAATTGCGCCCCTTGCCTTCCTGGCGGGCACCGATGTGCCTCCCTTTGGCAAGATCCATAAGTGTCATTCACTCCTTGTCTGACCGTTTTTGAGCGGCAGGCTACAACCCGTAAGGAGCATTCATGCGTCATTACGAAATCATCTTTTTGGTCCACCCGGATCAAAGCGAGCAAGTCGGCGGCATGGTAGAGCGTTACACCAAGCTGATCGAAGAAGACGGCGGCAAAATCCACCGTCTGGAAGATTGGGGCCGTCGTCAACTGGCCTATGCAATCAACAATGTTCACAAGGCTCACTACGTGATGCTGAACGTTGAATGCACTGGCAAGGCCCTGGCCGAGCTGGAAGACAACTTCCGCTACAACGATGCAGTGATCCGTAACCTGGTCATCCGTCGCGAAGAAGCCGTTACCGGCCAATCCGAGATGCTCAAGGCTGAAGAAAACCGCAGTGAGCGCCGTGAGCGTCGCGACCGTCCTGAGCACGAAGGCGCTGATAGCGCTGATAGTGATGACAGCGACAACAGCGATAACGCTGACGAGTAATCCACGGACCTTTTAAGGAGCCTATCAAATGGCACGTTTCTTCCGTCGTCGTAAATTCTGCCGCTTCACCGCTGAAGACGTGAAAGAGATCGATTACAAAGATCTCAACACTCTGAAAGCCTACGTATCCGAGACCGGCAAAATCGTTCCAAGCCGTATCACCGGTACCAAAGCACGTTATCAGCGTCAGCTGGCCACCGCTATCAAGCGCGCCCGCTTCCTGGCCCTGCTGGCCTACACCGACAGCCACGGCCGCTGAGACCGGGCAGTCGACAAGTAGTAAGGGATTGAATGCATGCGCGCCTTAGCTGAGTTCATCATGCGCGGTCGTGTGCAGGCCACTCTGGTAGTGGCTGGATGTGCAGCATTGCCGTTGTTGTATTGGTTGGGTGCTGCCGCTGGATGCCTTGTGCTCCTGCGGCGCGGTTTGCAGGGCGCCGTTGGCGTCCTGGCCCTGGGAGTGTTGGCCGCCTTGATCTGGTGGCTGCAACTGGGCGAACCCAAGGTGCTTCTGGTGCTGCTGGGGTCGTCGAGCCTTGCGTTGGTGTTGCGCGCAAGTGAGTCCTGGGTCCGCACGCTGCTGGTCAGCGTGGCATTGGGGTTGGTGTTTTCGGTGTTGATTGACGCGGCTTTCCGCCCGCAAATCGAGGCGCTGTCGCAAGAGATCGTCAAGATCCTGCCGATGGCCCTCGGGGAACTCTACCAGCAGCTGTCGGTAGATGAGCGAGCGCGACTGGCAACACTGATTACACCGGCCCTGATCGGCCTGATGGCGGTAATGATGCAGATCGTCAGCTTGTTGAGCCTGATGCTTGGGCGATATTGGCAGGCGTTGTTGTACAACCCGGGTGGTTTTGGTCGCGAGTTTCGCAGCATCAGAATTCCCGTGGGCCCAGCGATGTTGCTGCTTGCACTCATGGTTATCGGACCGAACCTCGGTTCGCAGATGGCCTTGATGGTGCTGTTTTGCAGCGTACCGCTGATGTTCGCCGGACTGGCCCTGATTCACGGGCTGGTCGCGCAGAAGCGCCTGGCCAAGTTTTGGCTGGTGGGGTTGTACGTAACGATGTTGCTGTTCATGCAGCTGATCTATCCGTTACTCGTGGTTCTGGCCATTGTCGACGGCCTGATTGATTTTCGCGGTCGTCTGGCGCCGAAAGACGTCGATAACGCGAACGGTGAAGGTTAAAAGTTAGAGGATTTTCACATGCAACTGATCCTTCTGGAAAAAGTCGCCAACCTGGGCAACCTGGGCGACAAAGTGAACGTTAAGGCCGGCTACGGTCGTAACTACCTGCTGCCATACGGCAAAGCCACCGCTGCAACCGCTGCCAACCTGGCTGCGTTTGAAGAGCGTCGTGCTGAGCTGGAAAAAGCAGCAGCAGACAAAAAAGCTTCGGCCGAAACTCGCGCTGCCCAACTGGCTGAGCTGGAAGTGACTATCACTGCCACCGCCGGTGACGAAGGCAAGCTGTTCGGTTCGATCGGCACCCACGACATCGCTGATGCACTGACCGCCTCCGGCGTTGAAGTGCAGAAGAGCGAAGTTCGTCTGCCGAACGGCACCATCCGCAACGTAGGCGAATTCGACGTAGCCGTGCACCTGCACGCCGAAGTTGAAGCCACCGTACGCGTTGTCGTGGTAGCAGCTTAAGCAAGACCCAACTGGCTGGCACCTTGCGTGACAGCCGGTTAACATCGGGCACGATCCTGTTTACAGGTCGTGCCTTTTGTTTTTTTACACACCCCTAATTCCAAGTGGCCATGAACGATATTTCAGCTCCCGAGCAATACGATCTGCAAACCGCTGCCCTGAAGGTGCCGCCGCACTCCATCGAGGCCGAACAGGCCGTGCTCGGTGGTTTGATGCTGGACAACAACGCCTGGGAGCGCGTGCTGGATCAAGTCTCGGACGGTGACTTCTATCGCCATGACCACCGCTTGATCTTCCGCGCCATCGCCAAGCTGGCCGATCAGAACTCCCCCATCGACGTCGTGACCCTTGCCGAGCAGTTGGACAAGGAAGGTCAGACCTCACAGGTGGGCGGTCTCGGCTACCTGGGTGAGCTCGCAAAAAACACCCCGTCGGTCGCCAACATCAAGGCCTATGCGCAGATCGTCCGCGCGCGGGCAACGTTGCGTCAATTGATCGGCATTGCCACTGAAATCGCCGACAGTGCCTTCAACCCGGAAGGGCGTACAGCCGAGGAAATCCTCGACGAAGCCGAGCGACAGATCTTCCAGATCGCCGAAGCGCGGCCGAAAACGGGCGGCCCGGTCAGCGTCAACGACCTGTTGACCAAAGCCATCGACCGTATCGATACCCTGTTTAACACCGACAACGCGATCACCGGCCTGTCCACTGGCTACACCGACCTCGATGGCATGACCAGCGGCCTGCAACCGTCTGACTTGATCATCGTTGCGGGTCGTCCGTCGATGGGTAAAACCACGTTCGCGATGAATCTGGTGGAAAACGCCGTTCTGCGCAGTGACAAGGCGGTGCTGGTTTACTCCCTGGAGATGCCAGGTGAATCGCTGATCATGCGGATGCTTTCATCCCTGGGCCGCATCGACCAGACCAAAGTACGTGCCGGTCGCCTGGAAGACGATGACTGGCCGCGCCTGACCTCGGCGGTCAATCTGCTCAACGACCGCAAGCTGTTCATCGATGACACCGCCGGTATCAGCCCGTCAGAAATGCGCGCGCGCACCCGACGCCTGGTGCGTGAGCATGGCGACATTGCCCTGATCATGATCGACTACCTGCAGTTGATGCAGATCCCCGGCTCCAGCGGTGACAGCCGAACCAACGAGATTTCCGAGATTTCTCGCTCGTTGAAAGCCCTGGCCAAGGAATTCAACTGCCCAGTGGTGGCGCTGTCCCAGCTCAACCGTTCCCTGGAACAACGGCCCAACAAGCGCCCGATCAACTCCGACTTGCGGGAATCCGGAGCGATCGAGCAGGATGCTGACGTGATCATGTTCGTGTACCGCGACGAGGTGTATCACCCGGAAACCGAGCACAAGGGCATCGCCGAGATCATCATCGGCAAGCAGCGTAACGGCCCGATCGGCACCACGCGCCTGGCGTTTATCGGTAAATACACCCGGTTCGAAAACCTTGCGCCAGGCAGTTACAACTTCGAAGACGAGTAAATGAACGCCTCCAATTCCGACTGCAAAGGTCGGAATTGGTCAAATTTTGTGCTATATTCCGCGCCCGCGATTTTTCATCTCAACACCGGTCACCGTCATGCAAACAGCCAAGCCGTTATTTGACTATCCCAAGTACTGGGCCGAATGTTTCGGTCCTGCGCCATTCCTGCCAATGAGCAGGGAGGAGATGGATCAGCTTGGCTGGGATTCCTGCGACATCATCATCGTCACCGGTGATGCCTACGTTGATCATCCGTCGTTCGGCATGGCGATCATTGGCCGGCTGCTGGAGTCTCAGGGCTTCCGCGTCGGGATCATTGCGCAGCCGAACTGGCAGTCCAAAGACGACTTCATGAAGCTCGGCGAGCCGAATCTGTTCTTTGGCGTCGCGGCCGGCAACATGGACTCGATGATCAACCGTTACACCGCCGACAAGAAAATCCGCTCCGACGACGCCTACACCCCCGGCGGCATGGCCGGCAAACGCCCGGACCGCGCCAGCCTGGTGTACAGCCAGCGTTGCAAGGAAGCCTACAAGAACGTGCCGATCGTGCTCGGTGGCATCGAAGCCTCCCTGCGCCGCATCGCTCACTACGACTACTGGCAGGACCGCGTTCGTAACTCGATCCTGATCGACGCCGCCGCAGACATCCTGTTGTACGGCAACGCCGAGCGGGCCATCGTCGAAGTTGCCCAGCGCCTGTCGTGGGGCCACAAGATCGAAGACATCACCGACGTGCGTGGCACTGCGTTCATTCGCCGTGACACCCCGGCTGGCTGGTACGAAGTGGACTCCACGCGTATCGACCGTCCGGGCAAGATCGACAAAATCATCAACCCGTACGTGAACACCCAGGACACCCAGGCTTGCGCCATTGAGCAGGAAAAAGGTCCGGTTGATGATCCGGACGAAGCCAAGGTTGTGCAGATCCTGGCCAGCCCGCGCATGACCCGCGACAAAACCGTGATCCGCCTGCCGTCGGTGGAAAAAGTCCGTGGCGACGCAGTGCTCTACGCTCACGCCAACCGCGTGTTGCACCTGGAAACCAACCCAGGCAACGCCCGCGCTCTGGTGCAAAAACATGGTGAAGTGGATGTGTGGTTCAACCCGCCGCCCATTCCCATGACCACCGAAGAAATGGACTACGTGTTCGGCATGCCTTACGCACGTGTCCCGCACCCGGTGTACGGCAAGGAAAAGATTCCGGCCTACGACATGATCCGCTTCTCGGTGAACATCATGCGTGGCTGCTTTGGCGGCTGTACCTTCTGCTCGATCACCGAGCACGAAGGCCGCATCATCCAGAACCGTTCCGAAGAGTCGATCATTCGCGAGATCGAAGAGATCCGCGACAAGGTCCCGGGCTTTACCGGGGTGATCTCCGACCTCGGCGGCCCGACCGCGAACATGTACCGCATCGCCTGCAAGAGCCCGGAAATCGAATCCGCGTGCCGCAAGCCGTCGTGCGTATTCCCTGGCATTTGCCCGAACCTGAACACCGACCACTCGTCGTTGATCCAGCTGTACCGCAGCGCCCGTGCGTTGCCGGGTGTGAAGAAGATTCTGATCGCCTCCGGCCTGCGCTACGACCTCGCCGTCGAGTCGCCGGAGTACGTCAAGGAGTTGGTCACCCACCACGTCGGTGGCTACCTCAAGATCGCCCCGGAACACACCGAGGAAGGTCCGCTCAACCAGATGATGAAGCCGGGCATTGGCAGCTATGACAAGTTCAAGCGCATGTTCGAGAAGTACACCAAGGAAGCGGGCAAGGAGCAGTACCTGATCCCGTACTTCATCGCCGCCCACCCCGGCACCACCGATGAAGACATGATGAACCTGGCCCTGTGGCTCAAGGGCAACGGCTTCCGCGCCGATCAGGTGCAGGCGTTTTACCCGTCGCCGATGGCCACCGCCACCGCGATGTACCACTCGGGCAAGAACCCGCTGCGCAAGGTCACCTACAAGAGCGACGCGGTGACCATCGTCAAGAGCGAAGATCAGCGCCGTCTGCACAAGGCTTTCCTGCGCTACCACGACCCGAAAGGCTGGCCGATGCTACGCGAAGCGCTGACCCGCATGGGCCGTGCCGACCTGATCGGGCCGGGCAAGGAGCAACTGATCCCGCTGCATCAGCCGAGCACCGACAGCTACCAGAGCGCGCGTCGCAAGAACTCGACGCCGGCCGGCAGCCACAAGGTTGCGAAGGAAACCACCACCAAAATCCTCACCCAGCACACCGGCTTGCCACCGCGCGGCAGCGACGGCAGCAACCCGTGGGATAAACGTGAGCAAGCCAAGGCTGCGGCCATGGCGCGTAATAAGCAGGCGGCCAAAGAACGCACCGATGCGGCGAAGGGCAAAGGCAAGAAGCCTGCGCGCAAGCCGGTCGTGCCGCGTTGATCGCAGCCTGAATATGCAAAACGCCAGCCTCGTGCTGGCGTTTTGCTTTCTAGCGGGTGGGTAAGCTGTTTGTTAAGGTGGCGCGCATTAGATTGCTATCGCAGGCAAGCCACCTCCCACAGTGGACTGCCTTCCAATGTTGAAACCCGGTCAACTGTGTGCGGGCTTGCTCGCGAAGGCGTCAGTTCAGACACCACCTATTTCAAGGAAGATCACCCCATGGGTAACCCCCTGCTCGACATCGGCATGGACTTCAACCGCTCGCAATTCATGGCCCGCCAGCGCATTGAAAGCCAGATCAACCTGCCACGGCTGTTTGCGGCCATCGACGCTGACCCCGGCATCGTCGGCGCAGGTGTCGTGTATATCGACGCCGACTTCAATGTCGTGACGCTGCGCGAATTCAAGCCCATCTGCAGCATCAAGCCCAAGCGCATCATTCTTCGTGAAGCGCAGAAGTACATAGCCCCCGCACAGTTTGCCGATCAGGTGACCAACAATCCGCGTGAGTCTCGACTCGTGGGGGAGGCCGTCAATACGACCTTGTCTTGTGCCGGTGCGATTCTGGGCTGGATTGTGGTGTTCAGCGGCACTGTCGCCGTACCGTTCACGGGTGGCGCGAGCCTGGTAGTGGCGGGCCTCGGCGCCACCGCTGCGGCGGCCAGTACCGCGCAGTGCGTGGTCGGAGGCATGAGAACGTTCAACGAACTCAACGACCCGACCGCCAACGACGATATGGACAACGAGGAATGGTATCGCTATGCAATGCCGGTATTGGACGCGGCTTCGCTATTGGGCGTCGGCGCCTCTACCCTGACAACTGTTCGACTGTTGCAGGCTCGAAAAGCAACGACGGGTAGAAGCTGGTACGAGTTGTCCAAGGGCTTGACCCGGCAGCAACGTAAGGCGCTCACCAACGAGTTGCTAAGCCTGAAAGACCCACGCCTGAGCAATAAGCTGTTGAAGTTGCGCCAGCGCTCCGGTGAGTTGGTGAAGCGCTATTCGGCGACGCAGATCAATCACGCTACCGTTACGCAGATCAGGGATTCCCTCGGTGCCGCCATTGGTTTCACCGGGAGTGCCTTGTCCGGCAACATTCGAACCATTGCAGTAGGGTTATACGAGGAGCTTGAGTGATGGTGCGCCAAGTCTCGTTAAAAGCTTTTTTGGCTGAGTACTTCCCTGCGTTTATTTGCGCATTTTTCCTTGCCTGTTTTTCCCTATCCGCTGCCATTTCATTGGCGTCGAGTACCTTTTTTCGCGGTGAACCAGAGCGAGCGCGTTATTCCTTTGTGGCGGCGGTTGTCTTGGGGCTGCTCTTGGCGTTCAGCCACTTCGTCATGATCAGGGGGAGAACCTGGGGCGTTTGGGCCATCGTCGCCTTCTACGTGGTGTGCTTTTTGATCGTATTACCAACCTATGGCTATCGGCCGCATATGGCTGCCTATGTCATAGGGTTACTGTTCCCAATGCTTGGACTGTTGTTGCTGAACAGTAAACGCCATCGGGAAATGCGCCGTCAGCTACTGGAAATCCGCCACCTGCGCGAAGCCATGATCGCCAAGCACAAAGCCCGCTGACGGGGTAGATTCACCACCTAGACTCATACGCACGCCACACATCAGCGCATGCACCGTCGCACTGACGACGGCGCCGTTTAGAACTCGACGCCAGCCGGCAGCCACAAGGTCGCCAAGGAAACCACCACCCAGATCCTCACTCAGCACACCGGCCTGCCGCCACGTGGCAGCGACGGCAGCAACCCGGTCGTGCCGCGTTGATCGCGGCCTGAACATGCAAAACGCCAGCCTCGTGCTGGCGTTTTGCTTTCTAGCGGGTGGGTAGGCTGTTTGTTAAGGTGGCGCGCATTAGATTGCTATCGCAGGCAAGCCCGCTCCCGCAATGGACCGCATTCCAATGTTGAAACCCGGTCAACTGTGGGAGCGGGCTTGCTCGCGAAGGCGTCAGTTCAGACACCACCTATTTCAAGGAAGATCACCCCTTGGGCAACCCCCTGCTCAGCATCGGCATGGACTCCAACCGCTCGCAATTCATGGCGCGCCAGCGCATTGAAAGCGAACTTAACCTGCCGCGGATATTTGACGCCATCGACGCCGACCCCAACATCGTCGGTGCAGGCGTGGTGTATATCGACGCCGACTTCAATGTCGTCACCCTGCGTGAGTTCAAGCCCATCTGCAGCATTCAGCCCAAGCGCATCATTGTGCGTGAGGCGCAGAAATACGTCGCACCGGCGCAGTTTGCAGACCAAGTGATGAACAATGCGCGCGAGTCACGGTTGATCAGCGAAGCCTTCAACACCACCTTATCCTGCGGCGGAGCGGTGCTGGGTTGGCTGGTGATGTTAAGCGGCACCATCGCGGTACCGTTCAGCGGTGGCGCCAGTTCAGTCATCACGGTCATTGGCTACACCAGCGCCACCGCCAGTACGGCGTCATGCCTGATGGGGGCATTTCGCACCCGCAATGAGATCGTCAACCCTGGCATGAATGACTATCTGGATAATGAGGAGTGGTACCAGGCCGCTACCAAGATCATGGATGGCGCCGCCTTGGTTGGCGTGGGCGCGTCTGCGCTGACCACGGTCAAATTGGTCAATGTGGCCCGTGCGTCCACCGGCAAAACCCTGCGCCAAGTGCTCAAAGGCCTGAACGGCCAGGAGCGGGAAAAGCTGACAAAAGAGCTGCTGAAAATCGCCGACCCACAGATGTCGACCAAGATGCGCAAGCTGCTGCAACTGCGTGGCGATTTGCCCAAGCGTTTTACCCACACTCAGCTCAAGCACGCCACCATCGTCCAGCTCGGCGACGCCTTCAGTGCAGGGCTGAGCGTCTGGGGGCTGGTGCGCTCGGACAACCCCAAACAGCTCAAAACCTTGGCGATAGGGTTGTACGAGGAGCTTGAATAATGAATGGCGCTCCATCGTTGAAACCATTTTTGCTGGAACATTTCCCCTCGTTCATCGGCGTGATTCTCGCTGGCTGCCTTGGCGGCTCCGGCGCAATTTCTCTGGCAGCTGCCACCTATTTTGCCGACGTGCCCATGGCCACCAATGCCACCGTGTCCTGGTTCGTGGTGATCTTCGCGGCCTTGTTCGTGGTCAACAGCAACTTCCTGGTCGTGCGCGGGTACGCCTGGGCGGTGTGGGGCATGGTCAGCTTTTTTGTGGTGTGCCTGCTGGTGGTGCTTCCGACGCTGCAATTTCACCCTCACTGGTTTATCTACAGTGAAAGTCTGTTCTGGCCATTGCTCGGGTTGTTGCTGATCAACAGCAAGGGCTATCGGGCGATGGTCAGGAAGTTGGTTGAGGTGCGGCGCCTGCGGACGGCGGCCAAGGCTGCTTGACTGGGTAGATTCCCCACCCTCCTTCACGTCGGCGCCACAAATATGTGCGTCACTTGCACCACGGCATGCCCTTTGGCGCCGTTTTGGTGCTGTACTGCACCGGGTCCCACGATAAAGCGCAATGACGGCCGCTCTGGCATAAGTCTTGCGCGCTTTGTTTCCATGCCCTGGCTCGCAGGAGGCCGCCGTGTCGATTCATGTCGCGTTGCACCACGTTACGCATTACCGCTACGACCGCGCGGTCGAACTCGGCCCGCAGATTGTGCGTTTGCGCCCGGCGGCCCATAGCCGCACGCGGATTTTGTCCTACGCGCTGAAAGTGCTGCCCGAGCAGCATTTCATCAACTGGCAGCAAGACCCCCAGGGCAATTACTTGGCGCGGTTGGTGTTTCCGGAAAAGACCGATGAACTGCGCATCGAAGTCGACCTGGTCGCCGAGATGGCGGTGTTCAACCCGTTCGACTTTTTCCTTGAGCCTTACGCCGAAAAAATCCCTTTCAGCTACGCCGCCGATGAGCAGCGCGAGCTGGCGCCGTACCTGGAAACGCTGCCGCTGACGCCGAAGTTTGCCGCCTACCTGGCCGGCATCGACCGCACACCGTTGCCTGCCGTGGATTTTCTGGTCGGCCTCAACCAGCGTCTGGCGGCCGATATCGGCTACCTGATACGCATGGAACCAGGCGTGCAAACGCCGGAATTCACCCTGGAAAACGCCTCCGGCTCCTGTCGCGATTCAGCGTGGCTGCTGGTGCAGTTGCTGCGCAACCTCGGCTTGGCAGCGCGGTTTGTGTCCGGCTATTTGATCCAGCTGACCGCCGACGTCAAAGCCCTCGATGGCCCGTCCGGTACTGAGGTGGACTTCACCGACCTGCATGCCTGGTGCGAAGTGTATTTGCCCGGCGCCGGTTGGATCGGCCTGGATGCCACCTCCGGGTTGTTTGCTGGTGAAGGTCACATACCGTTGGCCTGTAGTCCCGATCCCTCTTCAGCGGCACCGATCAGTGGTCTGGTGGAACCATGCGAGTGCGAATTCACCCACGAAATGTCCGTAGAGCGGATTTGGGAAGCCCCGCGCGTTACCAAGCCCTACACTGAAGAACAATGGCTGGCGATCCAGGCGCTTGGCCGGCAGATCGACGGCGACCTGCTCAAAGACGATGTACGCCTGACCATGGGCGGCGAGCCGACCTTCGTCTCGATCGACGACCCCGACGGCGCTGAGTGGAACACCGCCGCGCTCGGGCCGGACAAGCGTCGCCTGTCCGCCGAGCTGTTTCAGCGTATGCGCAAACACTACGCGCCCAAGGGGCTGGTGCACTTCGGGCAGGGTAAGTGGTACCCCGGCGAACAACTGCCGCGCTGGTCACTCAACTGTTACTGGCGCCGCGACGGCGTGCCGATCTGGCACAACAGCGCGTTGATTGCCGATGAACAAGAAGATTACGGCGCGGACGGCGTCATGGCCGGGCGCTTCCTGGCCAGTGTCGCCGAGCGCCTGAAGCTGCCGGCGCGCTTTGTGTTCCCGGCCTTCGAAGACAATTTCTATTACCTGTGGCGCGAAGGCGCGCTGCCGCAAAACGTCACCGCCCAAGACTCGCGCCTGAGCGACGACCTGGAGCGCGAACGCCTGCGCAAAGTGTTCAGTCAGGGCCTGGATAAAGTCATCGGCCAAGTGCTGCCGCTGGCGCGTACGGCAGCTAATGATCGCTGGCAGAGTGGTCGTTGGTACCTGCGCGATAACCATTGCCGCCTGGTGCCAGGGGATTCGCCGCTGGGCTATCGCCTGCCGTTGGCCTCGCAGCCTTGGGTCACGGCGGCGGAATATCCGTTTGTGCATCCAACCGACCCCAACCAGGATCAGCCGACGCTGCCGACCACCACTCAGCTGCAAAGCCACGGCGAACCCGCTCCCAGCGATGAGCGCGTGCCGAAGGTCGACGAGTCTGCCGATTGGCTGACCCGAACCGCCCTGTGCGCGGAGGCTAGGGACGGGCGCCTTTATCTGTTCATGCCGCCGCTGGAGCGCGCCGAGGACTACCTGGAACTGGTGGCCGCCATCGAGGCGACCGCCGAAGAGCTGCATTGCCCGGTATTGCTGGAAGGCTACGAGCCGCCGGCTGATACACGCTTGAGCAACTTCCGCGTCACGCCGGACCCAGGTGTGATTGAGGTTAATGTGCAGCCGTCCGCCACGTGGGATGAGCTGGTAGAGCGCACCGAATTTCTCTACGAGGAAGCGCGGCAAACCCGCCTCACCACCGAGAAGTTCATGATCGACGGGCGCCACACCGGCACCGGCGGCGGTAACCACTTTGTGCTCGGTGGCGCGACGCCCAAGGACTCACCCTTCCTGCGCCGGCCCGACCTGCTGCGCAGTCTGATCAGCTACTGGCATAACCATCCCTCCTTGTCCTACCTGTTTTCCGGGCTGTTTATCGGCCCGACCTCCCAGGCGCCACGGGTGGACGAGGCGCGCAACGACGCGCTGTACGAACTGGAAATCGCCTTCGCGCAAATGCCGGAGCCCGGCGAAGAGTGCCCACCATGGTTGGTGGACCGCCTGCTGCGCAACCTGCTGATCGATGTGACGGGCAACACCCACCGCGCCGAATTTTGCATCGATAAACTCTACTCGCCGGATGGCGCCACCGGCCGCCTGGGCCTGCTGGAATTGCGTGCATTTGAGATGCCGCCCCATGCGCGCATGAGCCTGACCCAACAATTGCTGCTGCGCGCCTTGGTCGCGCGTTTCTGGCGTGAACCCTATGCGCCGCCGAAACTGGCGCGCTGGGGCACCGAGCTGCACGACCGTTTCCTGTTGCCGCACTTCATCGAGCAAGACTTTGCCGACGTGATCGTCGAACTTAACGCCGCCGGTTACCCGCTGCGCGCCGAATGGTTTGCGGCGCATCTGGGGTTCCGTTTCCCCAAAGTCGGCGACTATGCCGTCAGCGGTATCGAACTGGAGCTGCGCCAGGCCCTGGAACCCTGGCATGTGCTGGGCGAGGAGGGCGCCGTGGGCGGCACGGTGCGTTATGTCGATTCGTCCCTTGAGCGCCTTCAGGTGAAATTGACCGGGCTGCCGCCGCAGCGCTACCTGCTCACCTGCAACGGCATTCCGGTGCCCTTGCAACCCACCGGGCGAGTCGGCGAGTTTGTGGCGGGCGTGCGTTACCGTGCCTGGCAACCGGCCAACTGCCTGCAACCGACCATCGCGGTGCATGCGCCGTTGGTGTTCGATTTGCTGGATACCTGGATGCAACGCGCGCTGGGTGGCTGCCAGTACCATGTCGCCCATCCGGGCGGGCGCAATTACGACAGCTTGCCGGTGAATGCCAATGAAGCGGAGAGCCGGCGCATGGCGAGGTTTTTCCGGTTGGGGCATAGCCCTGGGAAGCTTCCGGTGCCGGCAGTCGTCATTAACGATGAGTTGCCGATGACCTTGGACTTACGGCGTTTCCCCAATAAAAATGACTAAACGCCGGTCCTAATGTGGGAGCGGGCTTGCTCGCGAATGCGGTAGATCAGCCGATACAGGTATTGACTGACCCTCCGCATTCGTGAGCAAACCCGCTCCCACAAGGGGATTTGCAGTGTTTGTTGAGTTAATCTGAGCCCCCTTGCCTCTGCCGAGCGTTCCATGTCCGATTTGCTCGACCGTTACCCGCTGACCGCGGGCACCTATCATGAACTGCTGGACGACAGCGGCGCGGTGCGTGCCCATTGGCAGCGCCTGCTCGACCACCTGAAACGCAGCACACCCGCGCAACTGGCCCAACGCCAGGCGCTGCTGACCCGGCAGATCCAGGAAAACGGCGTGACCTACAACGTCTACGCCGACCCCAAGGGCGCCGACCGCCCATGGGAACTTGACCTGTTGCCCCACGTGCTCGCAGCCGATGAGTGGCAGCACCTGTCGGCCGGTATTGCCCAGCGTGCACGGCTGCTCAATGCCGTGCTGGCCGATCTCTATGGCCCGCAGCGCCTGATCAAGGAAGGCTTGCTGCCGGCCGAACTGGTGTTTGGGCACAACAACTTCCTGTGGCCGTGCCAGGGCATCCAGCCGCCGGACGGTGCTTTCCTGCACCTGTACGCCGTGGACCTGGCGCGCACCCCGGATGGCCGCTGGTGGGTCACCGCCGACCGCACACAGGCGCCGTCGGGTGCTGGTTACGCGCTGGAGAACCGCACCATCGTGTCCCGCGCGTTCCCGGAGCTGTACCGTGATCTGCAGGTGCAGCACCTCACGGGGTTCTTCCGTACGCTCCAGGAAACATTGGTCCGACAGGCGCCCGGGAATGATCAACAGCCACTGATCGTTCTGCTCACGCCGGGCCGATTCAACGAAAGTTACTTTGAACACCTCTACCTCGCCCGCCAACTCGGCTACCCGCTGGTGGAAGGCGGCGACCTCACCGTGCGTGACAGCACGGTGTTCCTGAAAACCCTCAGCGGCCTGCGCCGGGTGCACGCAATCATGCGTCGTCTCGACGACGACTTTTGCGACCCACTGGAGCTGCGCACCGATTCAGCCCTCGGCGTCCCCGGCCTGCTCGATGCGGTGCGCCAAGGCAATGTGTTGGTGGCCAATGCCTTGGGCAGCGGTGTGCTGGAGTCGCCCGGTTTGCTCGGCTTCCTGCCGAAGATCAACGAATTTCTGTTCGGTGAAACACTGATCCTGCCGTCCATTGCCACGTGGTGGTGCGGTGAAGCGCCGGTGCTGGCCGAGGCTCTGGAAAAGTTGCCGGAGCTGCTGATAAAGCCGGCTTTCCCGTCGCAAAGTTTCGCGCCGGTGTTCGGCCGTGACCTGAGCGACGAAGAGCGCCAAGCCCTGGCCGAACGCATGCGCGCGCGACCGTACGCCTACGTCGCCCAGGAGCTGGCGCAATTGTCCCAGGCACCGGTGTGGCACACCGTGGATGACCACCTGCAACATCGCGCCATCGGCATGCGTGTTTATGCCGTGGCCAGCGCCGACGGTTATCGCGTGCTTCCCGGCGGCCTGACCCGCGTGGCCGCCGAGGCCGATGCCGAAGTGGTGTCGATGCAACGCGGAGGCGCCAGCAAAGACACCTGGGTGCTCGGCGAACGCGCAGCCGGTAGCGAACACTGGCGTGCGCAACGCGCCATTGGTGCCCATGACTTAGTGCGCCGCGATCCGTATCTGCCGTCGCGGGTAGTAGAAAACCTGTTCTGGTTTGGTCGTTACTGCGAGCGCTGTGATGACAGCGCTCGCTGGTTGCGCGTTGTGCTGGCGCGGTATGTCGATGGCGATGACGCGCTGGCCTTGCAGGCGGCCGTCGAGTTGGGCGAAAACCTGCGCCTTCTGCCAGAAGAGGGCGAATTGCCGGAGCGCCTGCTCGCGGCCTTGCTCGGTGATGACTGGCCCTCGAGCCTGCGCGCCAACCTGCAACGTTTGCAGTGGGCGGCGTCCCAGGTGCGCGGCAAGCTATCCCGGGAAAACTGGCAGGCCCTGGTGGAACTGCAGCGCGAAGCCCTGGAACTGGAAAGCGAGACGCCGGACTTTGGCGAATTGCTGGATTTCCTCAACCGCCTGGTGATGTCCCTGGCGGCGCTGTCCGGGTTTGCCCTGGACGACATGACACGCGATGAAGGCTGGCGCTTTTTGATGATGGGCCGGCGCATCGAGCGCCTGCAATTTCTTAGCAGCAGCCTTGCCGCCTTCCTGCGGGGTGTGGCGGTGTTCGATCAGGCCGGGCTGGAGTGGTTGTTGGAGCTGGGCAACAGCAGCATCACCTATCGCTCGCGCTACCTGGCGGTGCCGCAGTTGATCCCTGTGCTCGACCTGTTGCTGCTGGACGAGCAGAACCCGCATGCGGTGTTGTTCCAGCTCAAACTGGTGAGCCGTACCCTGCGGCGTCTCAACGACGATTTCGGCGTACCCCGGGAAACCGGTCTCGCGCCGTTGGTGGAGCGCCTGTCGCGTTTCGACCTGGGCTGCCTGGAGAACCCGCTGTTTGGCGAATCCAGCGTGCGTGCCGCGTTGGACGGCTTGGCCGACCTGCTGCAAGCGGTGGCCGATGAAAGTGGGCAAGTGTCGGATCGCCTGGCCTTACGCCACTTTGCCCATGTGGATGATGTCAGCCAACAAACGGTGTCGGTGTGATGAGTGCGCGCTACCAGATTTTTCACGATACCCATTACCACTACGACAGCCCGGTGTCCCTGGCCCAGCAGTTGGCGCACCTGTGGCCACGGCCGTGCGCCTGGCAGCGTTGCAGCTCGCAGCAGCTGGAGATCAGCCCGGAACCAACGTCGCGCCGTGATGAGCTGGATGTGTTCGGCAACCCGATCACCCGTCTTGCGTTCGAACGTCCCCATGACGAATTGCTGGTGAATGCCGGGCTGACCGTGGAAGTGCTGGCGCGACCGGTGCTGGATTTCCAACAATCGCCGGCCTGGGACCAGACCCGCGACAGCCTGACCTACAGCAGCCATCCCATGTCACCTGAGCTGATCGAAGCGTGCCGCTACCGCTTCGAATCGCCCTACGTGCACTTGAAGCAGACCTTCGTCGAGTTCTCCGAAAGCTGTTTCCCGCCTGGCCAGCCTTTACTGCTGGGCGTGCAGGCGCTGATGGAAAAGATCTTCAGCGAATTCACCTTCGATGCCGAAGCCACCCAGGTCGCGACGCCGTTGGTGGAAGTGCTGGAGCGCCGGCGCGGTGTGTGCCAGGACTTTGCTCACCTGATGTTGGCGTGCCTGCGCTCACGGGGCCTGGCGGCGCGCTATATCAGCGGCTACCTGCTTACTCAGCCACCACCCGGCCAGCCACGGCTGATCGGCGCCGATGCATCCCACGCGTGGGTCTCGGTGTATTGCCCGGTATCAGGTTGGGTGGATTTTGATCCGACAAACAATGTGCAGCCGGCTCTGGAGCACATCACCCTGGCCTGGGGCCGGGATTTTTCCGATGTGTCGCCGTTGCGAGGGGTGATTCTGGGGGGAGGGAGTCATGACCCGGAGGTTCGGGTGACGGTGATGCCGCTGGAGTAGAGGTGGATTGTGCCGAGCCGGTCGCGCCGATCGGGCCGGCTCAGCACAAAGGAAATTATTCAGCCGGATCTTTCGGTGTTTCCGTTTCGTCTACTGCCACTTCACCTTCCGCATCCGGGCTCAGTGCGCCCGCTTCTTCGTCAGCAGCGGCTTTCTTGCGTTGCAGTTTTTCCTCTTTCTTCTGTTCCTTGGCCAAGTCTCTCTGACGTTTGGCGAAGGAGTAATTAGGTTTGGCCATGGGCGATCCTCTAGGGTCGAAGGTGAGGGTGGGCGGCGGGCAGCTGCCTTGGGTCGCTATGGTAGCAGCTTAGCAGCGCGCTTGTGCCTCACTTACCGCAGGCGTAGGCAGCCAGCAGGCCGTTGAACAGTTGGTTGAGGTGCATGGCGTAGGCTCCAGGGGGGAATGAGCCGATCATAAGCAGGTGCCGGTACTTTGGCTGGTAGATTGTGTTGATAGGTCTGATAGCCTAAAGTTGTATACAATCTGTTGATTCAGATCATAAGCATTTCGGCCTGCTTCAGGCACCCTAGTCGCAATACGCGTTTTTAAACCCTGCCTTGGAGATTCACATGTTTGCCAAACTCGTTGCTGTTTCCCTGCTCACTCTGGCGAGCGGCCAGTTGCTTGCTGCAGAGTGCAAGGTCACCGTCGACTCCACTGACCAAATGTCCTTCAACACCAAAGCCATCGAAATCGACAAGAGCTGCAAGACCTTCACCGTCGAGCTGACTCACTCCGGCAACCTGCCGAAAAACGTCATGGGCCACAACTGGGTGCTGACCAGCGCCGCCAACATGCAGCCAGTCGCCACTGACGGCATGGCCGCCGGCATCGACAAAGACTACCTCAAGCCAGGCGATGACCGCATCATCGCCCACACCAAGATCATCGGTGCTGGCGAGAAAGACTCGGTAACCTTCGACGTGTCGAAGCTGGCCGCCGGTACTGATTACGCGTTCTTCTGCTCGTTCCCAGGCCACATCTCGATGATGAAAGGTACTGTGACCGTTAAGTAAGCCGACTCCGGTCGAAAAAAAGCGCCCCGAAGGGCTAATGCTGTTCACTTAAGCATTTGAGCTCACGTCGAAGTTCCTAGAAAATCCGATGCCAGATATCTGGCATCGGATTTTTTATGTCTGTTCAGCAGCACCTGCTCGACCTCGGCGACCTTTTCAACTTTTCTGACCTGAGTACCTTCACTCAAAATATC
>NZ_CAXAQM010000010.1:0-204736 GCF_963970525.1 Pseudomonas sp. EA_65y_Pfl1_P113 | reverse complement strand
CACCGGTCAGTTGGAAGGAATAAACAATCGAATAAAGGTCATCAAACGAATGGCGTACGGTTACCGGGACAGCGAGTTCTTCTTCATGAAGATCAAGAGCGTCTTTCCCGGCAATCCGTGAAGAACCTTATTTATTCGGGTTAGGACGGATAAACTGGATGATACTCCAGTGATGGAGTCTGGTGCAGAGGGATATGGGTATGTCTGGCGTCAAGATCAATGGAAAGAAAAAGGGCAAGGTCAAGTGGTTCAATAATGCCAAGGGGTACGGCTTCATTATTGAAGACGGCAAGGATGATGACCTTTTCGCGCACTACTCAGCGATCGAAATGGACGGGTACAAGACCCTGAAAGCGGGCCAAGCGGTAAGCTTCGAGATCATTCAAGGACCAAAAGGGCTGCACGCCGTGGGAATCTCTGCCGCTAAGGTTGATGCGCCTGAAAAACCAGCCACATCAAACGCTCCCAGCCAAAAAACGTTAACGACCTAAAAGCCCCTGAGTGCGAATATTGCAATGAAAAAACCGGTCAACTCAACCCAATGAGGTGACCGGTTTTTTTGTGCCCTTCCTTTACATATGCGAAATCAACGCATCGCCGAAGGCCGACGAAGACAGCAACTTGGCGCCCTCCATCAAGCGATGGAAGTCATAAGTCACTGTCTTGGCCGAAATGGCACCATTGGTGCCCTTGATGATCAAGTCCGCCGCCTCGATCCAGCCCATGTGGCGCAACATCATTTCCGCCGACAGAATCAGCGAACCCGGGTTGACCTGGTCCTTGCCCGCGTATTTCGGCGCAGTACCATGGGTAGCCTCGAACATCGCCACGGTGTCGGACAGGTTCGCGCCCGGCGCAATACCGATTCCGCCCACTTCTGCCGCCAAAGCATCGGACAGATAGTCACCGTTGAGGTTGAGAGTCGCAATCACGTCGTACTCAGCCGGACGCAACAGGATCTGCTGGAGCATGGCGTCCGCAATGGCATCCTTGACGACTACATTCTTGCCAGTCTTCGGGTTCTTGAACTGCATCCAAGGGCCGCCATCGAGCAGCGTTGCGCCGAATTCTTTTTCAGCAATACCGTAGGCCCACTCCTTAAAGGCGCCTTCAGTAAACTTCATGATGTTGCCTTTGTGCACGATAGTCAGCGAGTCGCGATCGTTGTCCACTACGTACTGGAGAGCTTTGCGCGCCAGACGCTCAGTGCCTTCCTTGGAGACCGGCTTCACGCCAATCCCGCAATCCTGATCGAAACGGATCTTGGTCACACCCATTTCTTCCTTCAGGAACTTGATCACCTTGATCGCCTCGGGCGAACCGGCCTTCCACTCGATCCCGGCGTAAATATCTTCGGAGTTCTCGCGGAAGATGGTCATGTCCACATCGCCAGGCTTTTTGACTGGGCTGGGCACACCTTCGAACCAGCGCACCGGACGCAAACACACGTAAAGGTCGAGTTGCTGGCGCAGGGCCACGTTCAACGAACGGATGCCGCCACCGACCGGCGTGGTCAGTGGGCCCTTGATGGACACCACGTAATCCTTGACCGCATCCAGGGTTTCCTGGGGCAGCCAGGTGTCTTGGTCGTAGACCTGGGTGGCTTTCTCGCCAGCGTAAACCTCCATCCACGAGATCTTGCGCTTGCCGCCGTAAGCCTTTTCAACAGCTGCGTCGACCACCTTGATCATCACCGGACTGATGTCGACGCCGATACCGTCACCTTCGATATAAGGGATGATCGGTTGGTCAGGAACATTGAGAGAATGGTCTGCATTGACGGTGATTTTGTCGCCGACTGCCGGAACCTGAATCTTCTGGTATCCCATGCTGAACTCCATCTATGGATTAAACATCTGGCTGCGTTCGAGCCTACTCCAGATAAATGACGACTGAAACCTCACGCCAGGCTCATTTGCATCGAAAACAGCACATTTAGTCGCCTACAAGCTTGAAAGCAAAGGTAAAAGCGCCAATCTTGAGCACAACGTACGACTTTAGGTGCAACGTGGTACCTGCGACCTTTAGACCAATGGACGACACACCTTTTGTATGAAGGCTCGGCGTAAGCATAGCGACCTATGTATAATGCCGCCGCTGACCAAAGAGTCACGACAGCCGACCGCTCTAGAACAGATGCCCTCGGCTCGCAAAGCAGGACTATTACAATAGTCCACCCGCTTGACGCTCGACTGATGCAACCCAACATCACCGCGAAGAAACCTCGACATTTCGCTCATGGATGACTTTGAACGAACGCGCTCCACCCGGCGCATCTCGAGTTTCTGCGCACGCTTTCAGCAAAGAAGAGAGTTAATCCGAATATGCCCACCCGCTCGAAGATCATCTATACCTTCACCGACGAAGCCCCGGCCCTCGCCACCTATTCACTGCTGCCTATCGTAGAGGCCTTCACCGCTTCCGCTGATATTGCCGTGGAAACCCGCGACATCTCTCTCGCCGCGCGCATCCTCGCAAGCTTCCCCGAGCAACTGGGCGCCAAGGCTATCGCGGACCACCTCGCCGAACTGGGCGACCTGGCCGTTACGCCTGAAGCCAACATCATCAAACTGCCTAACATCAGCGCCTCGACCCCGCAGCTGCAAGCCGCGATCAAGGAACTGCAGGCCCAGGGCTACGCCCTGCCGGACTACCCGGAAACCGTAACCACCGACGCGGAAAAAGAAACCCGTGCACGTTACGACAAGGTCAAGGGCAGCGCCGTGAACCCGGTACTGCGCGAAGGCAACTCCGACCGCCGCGCACCGCTGTCGGTCAAGAACTACGCACGCAAGCACCCGCACAAAATGGGCGCCTGGGCTGCCGACTCCAAGTCGCACATTGCTCACATGAACAGTGGCGACTTCTACGGCAGCGAAAAAGCCGTACAGATCGAAGGTGCTGATGCCGTCAAAATCGAGCTGATCGCTCAAGACGGCACTGCGACCGTCCTGAAGGAAAAAACCTCGGTACAGGCTGGCGAAATCATCGACACCGCCGTACTGAGCAAGAAAGCCCTGCGCAGCTTCATCGCCGCTGAAATCGAAGACGCCAAGAAACAAGGCGTACTGCTGTCGGTTCACCTGAAAGCCACCATGATGAAGGTCTCCGACCCGATCATGTTCGGCCAGATCGTTGCCGAGTTCTATAAAGACGCCCTGGCCAAGCACGCGACCGTGCTGGAGCAGATCGGCTTCAACTTGAACAACGGCATCGGCGACCTGTACGCACGCATCAAGGCCTTGCCGGCTGACCAGCAAGCGCAGATCGAAGCTGACATCCAGGCGGTCTATGCCGCTCGCCCTGCCCTGGCGATGGTCAACTCCGACAAAGGCATCACCAACCTGCACGTGCCGAGCGACGTCATCGTCGACGCCTCGATGCCTGCCATGATCCGTGACTCCGGCAAAATGTGGGGCACCGACGGCCAGTTGCACGACACCAAGGCTGTGATCCCGGATCGCTGCTACGCCACCATTTACCAAGCCGTCATCGAAGACTGCAAGGCCAATGGCGCGTTCGACCCAACCACCATGGGCAGCGTGCCAAACGTTGGCCTGATGGCGAAGAAAGCCGAAGAGTACGGTTCCCACGACAAGACGTTCCAGATCAAGGCTGACGGCGTAGTCCGCGTCACCGACGGCAAGGGCAGCCTGTTGATGGAACAGAAAGTCGAGGCCGGCGACATCTTCCGCATGTGCCAGACCCAAGACGCGCCGATCCAGGACTGGGTCAAACTGGCCGTCAACCGTGCCCGCGCCAGCAACACCCCGGCCATTTTCTGGCTGGACCCACAGCGTGCACACGATGGCGTCGTGGTCGAGAAAGTTCAGGCTTACCTGAAAGACCACAACACCGAAGGCCTGGACATCCGCATCATGTCGCCCGTCGACGCGATGAAGTTCACCCTGGAGCGCACCCGCAAGGGCCTGGACACCATCTCGGTGACGGGTAACGTGCTGCGTGACTACCTGACCGACCTGTTCCCGATTATGGAGCTGGGCACCAGCGCCAAGATGCTGTCCATCGTGCCGCTGATGAACGGCGGCGGCCTGTTCGAAACCGGCGCTGGCGGTTCGGCCCCGAAACACGTTCAGCAACTGGTCGAAGAGAACTTCCTGCGCTGGGACTCCCTGGGCGAGTTCCTGGCCCTGGCCGCCTCCCTTGAGCATTTGGGTGTGACGTACAACAACCCGAAAGCCCTGGTACTGTCCAAGACCCTGGACCAGGCCACCGGCCAGTTCCTCGACAACAACAAGTCGCCATCGCGCAAAGTCGGCAACATCGACAACCGCGGCAGCCACTTCTACCTGGCGCTGTACTGGGCTCAAGCCCTGGCCGCTCAGACCGAAGACACTGCACTGCAAGCGCAGTTTGGCGAATTGGCAAAAACCCTGACCGCGAACGAAGCAACCATCGTTGCCGAACTGAACGCCGTACAGGGCAAGCCAGTGGACATCGGCGGCTACTACGCGCCAAGCCCTGAGCTGACCAGCAAGGCCATGCGTCCGAGCAACACGTTCAATGCAGCAATTGCCAAGTTGAAGTAAGGTTGTAAGGATGCAAAGAAGCCCCGGCCTTGTGCCGGGGTTTCTGTTCCTGGACTCTGCGGTTTTGCTGAAGAAACCGGATCAAAATGTGAGAGTGGGCTTGCTCGCGAATGCGGAGTGCCAGTTGCCCGATGCCTATCTGACCCATTGCATTTGCGAGCAGGCTCACACTGACTGCAATCCTGACTAAAGACCGCACCGCGCCATGAATCGAGGTTTTGAATGACCTGGCAACCCCACATCACCGTCGCCACCCTTGTCGAAGACAACGGCCGCTTCCTGATGGTCGAAGAGCTCAAGGGCGGCCGCGCCGTACTCAACCAGCCCGCCGGCCACCTCGACCCGCATGAAACCCTGACCGAAGCCGCCGTGCGCGAAACCCTTGAAGAAACCGGCTGGGACGTCGAAGCCACCGGCATCGTCGGCATCTACCTGTACACCGCCCCCAGCAATGGTGTGACTTACCAGCGTGTGTGCTTTACCGCCAAAGCCCTGAAACACCACCCGGGCTATCAACTCGACGAAGGCATCATCCGCGCCCGCTGGCTGACCCGCGACGAATTGATGGACCTGCGCGACAGCTGGCGCAGTGAGCTGATCATCCGCTGTATCGACGATTATCTGGCCGGCCAGCGGCACAGTCTCGAATTGATCCGCCCTTCTCTTTAGCCTTGAAGGCTCGGGCCTGATAGAATCGCGTCCTTTTTCAAGACACCCGTTGAAACCTATGCGTGATCCAGCCCCTTCTGACACCCAAAAGAAGCGCGTCATCGTCGGCATGTCCGGCGGCGTGGATTCTTCCGTTTCCGCCGTTCTGCTCATGGAGCAGGGTTATGAGGTGGAAGGCCTGTTCATGAAGAACTGGGAAGAAGACGATGGAACGGAATATTGCACCGCCATGGACGACCTGGCGGATGCCCAGGCCGTGTGTGACAAGATCGGCATCAAGCTGCACACCGCCAACTTTGCCGCCGAGTACTGGGACAACGTGTTCGAGCACTTCCTGGCCGAATACAAGGCCGGCCGCACGCCGAACCCGGACATCCTGTGTAACCGTGAAATCAAGTTCAAGGCGTTCCTCGACTACGCGATGATGCTCGGCGCCGATCTGATCGCCACGGGTCACTACGTGCGCCGCCGCGACATCGAGGGGCGCACCCAACTGCTCAAGGGCCTGGACCCAAACAAGGACCAGAGCTACTTCCTGCACGCCGTCGGCGGTGAACAGATCGCCAAGACCCTGTTCCCCGTGGGCGAACTGGAAAAGCCCGAAGTGCGCAGGATCGCCGAGAAACACGGCCTGGCCACCGCCAAAAAGAAGGATTCGACCGGGATCTGCTTTATCGGCGAGCGCCGCTTCAGCGACTTCCTCAAGCAATACCTGCCGGCGCAACCGGGCGAAATCAAAACCACCGAAGGCGACGTCATCGGCCGTCACCATGGCCTGATGTACCACACCATCGGCCAGCGCCAGGGCCTGGGCATTGGCGGCTTGAAAGACGCCAGTGAGGAGCCGTGGTACGTGCTGGTCAAAGACCTGGAACACAACGTGCTGATTGTTGGCCAGGGCAACGAACATCCATTGCTGTTCTCCGGCGCCCTGCTCGCCTCTGAAATCTATTGGGTCAACCCGATCGACCTGAGCACCCCGCGCCGCTTGACCGCCAAAGTGCGCTATCGCCAAAGCGACCAACCATGCACCCTGGAAAAAACCGCTACTGGCTACCGCGCAACCTTTGATGACCCGCAACGCGCGGTCACCCCTGGCCAGTCCGTGGTGTTCTATGACGGCGAAATCTGTCTGGGCGGCGGCGTGATTGAAGTCGCGCAAGCCTGGAGCAACCCGGCATGAGCCCGACCCAGGAGCAATTGACGGCACTCGGCGGGGTTTTCCTCGCCGCAGTACTGGTGGACAAGATCGCCAAGACTGGCCAAGTCACCGAGGCAGGCCTGACCTGCATGCTCGGCAGCTTGTTGATCCGCGACCCCAAGGACACCCTGGAAGTCTACGGGGGTGACGATATCGCGCTGCGTGAAGGTTACCGCGCCCTGATCGGCGCCCTGGAGCGCGACCCCAGCACCTTGCAGCGCGAGCCATTGCGCTACGCCCTGTCGATGCTCGGCCTTGAGCGTCAACTGGCCAAGCGTGAAGACATGCTCGAGGTCATCGGCAAGCGCCTGCCACAGATTCAGTCCCAGGTGGAACACTTCGGCCCAGCCCACGAAAACGTGGTCGCGGCCTGCGGCGCGCTGTACCAGGACACCTTGAGCACCTTGCGCCAGCGAATCCAGGTGCACGGCGACATGCGCAACCTGCAACAACCGAACAACGCCTCGAAAATCCGCGCCCTGCTCCTGGCCGGTATTCGCTCGGCGCGGTTGTGGCGCCAGCTGGGCGGTCATCGTTGGCAGTTGGTGATCAGTCGTCGCAAATTGCTCAAAGAGCTTTACCCGTTGATGCGCAACGAATAAGTCGCACCAGCAGGCCATTTTCAAGCCGTTACGCGTAATACGCCGGTCAGTTGGCAACGGACCGGCGGATTTTTTCATGTATGATACGCGCCCCATTTCGTTGCCCGACTGTCCGAGAACACCCCATGCAGCTTTCTTCGCTCACTGCGGTTTCCCCTGTTGACGGCCGCTACGCCGGCAAAACCCAGGCCCTGCGCCCTATTTTCAGCGAATACGGTCTGATCCGTGCTCGCGTACTGGTTGAAGTGCGCTGGCTCCAGCGCCTGGCCGCTCACCCTGCCATCAGCGAAGTGCCGGCATTTTCCGCCGAAGCCAACGCTGTGCTCAACGCCCTGGCGGAAAACTTCTCCCTGGAGCACGCCGAGCGTGTGAAAGAGATCGAGCGCACCACCAACCACGACGTCAAAGCCATCGAATACTTGCTGAAAGAGCAAGCGGCGAAGCTGCCGGAATTGGCCCAGGTCAGCGAGTTCATCCACTTTGCCTGCACCAGCGAGGACATCAACAACCTGTCCCACGCCCTGATGCTGCGCGAAGGCCGTGATGACGTCATGCTGCCGCTGATGCGCCAGACCGCTGAAGCCATCCGCGAACTGGCTATCCGTTTCGCCGATGTGCCGATGCTGTCGCGCACCCACGGCCAGCCGGCATCGCCAACGACCTTGGGCAAAGAACTGGCCAACGTGGTGTACCGCCTGGAGCGCCAGATCGCTCAGGTCGCAGCCGTGCCCCTGCTGGGCAAGATCAACGGCGCCGTAGGCAACTACAACGCCCACTTGTCTGCCTACCCTGAGATCGACTGGGAAGCCAACGCCCGCGCCTTCATCGAAGACGAACTAGGCCTGGGCTTCAACCCGTACACCACGCAGATCGAACCGCACGACTACATTGCCGAGCTGTTCGACGCCATTGCGCGCTTCAACACCATCCTGATCGACTTCGATCGCGATATCTGGGGCTACATCTCCCTGGGCTACTTCAAGCAACGCACGATTGCCGGTGAAATCGGTTCGTCGACCATGCCGCACAAGGTCAACCCGATCGACTTCGAAAACTCCGAAGGCAACCTCGGCATCGCCAACGCGCTGTTCCAGCACCTGGCCAGCAAGTTGCCGATCTCCCGCTGGCAGCGCGACCTGACGGACTCCACCGTACTGCGCAACCTCGGTGTGGGCTTTGCTCACAGCGTGATCGCCTACGAAGCCAGCCTCAAAGGCATCAGCAAGCTTGAGCTCAACGCGCAGAAGATCGCCGCTGACCTGGACGCGTGCTGGGAAGTCCTGGCCGAGCCAATCCAGACCGTGATGCGCCGCTACAACATCGAAAACCCTTACGAGAAGCTGAAAGAGTTGACGCGCGGCAAGGGCATCAGCCCCGAAGCACTGCAAACTTTCATCGACGGCCTGGACATGCCAGCCGCGGCCAAGGCCGAGCTGAAACTGCTGACCCCGGCCAACTACATCGGCAACGCTGTAGAGCAAGCCAAGCGCATCTGATTACCGCATGCCCCTTGAGACGCCCGGCCGCGCCGGGCGTTTTTATTTCAGTCTGAAAAGTGCATTTTTTCAATAGGTTACAAATGAATCCTGATATTCCTCTTCAACTTCTGGGCGGCATCACGGCACGGGAATTCCTGCGCGACTACTGGCAGAAAAAACCATTGCTGATCCGTCAGGCCATCCCTGATTTCGAAAGCCCGATCGACGCCGATGAACTGGCCGGCCTGGCCCTGGAAGAAGAAGTCGAATCGCGTCTGGTGATCGAACACGGCGAGCGTCCGTGGGAACTGCGTCGTGGCCCGTTCGCTGAAGACGCCTTCAGCACCCTGCCCGAACGTGAGTGGACCCTGCTGGTGCAGGCCGTCGACCAGTTCGTACCGGAAGTGGCCGAGCTGCTGGAGCAGTTCCGCTTTCTGCCGAGCTGGCGCATCGACGATGTGATGATCAGCTTTGCTGCCCCGGGTGGTAGCGTTGGTCCGCACTTCGACAACTACGATGTGTTCCTGCTGCAAGCCCAGGGCAAGCGCAACTGGAAGATCGGCCAGATGTGCAGCTCCGAAAGCCCGCTGCTGCAACACGCTGACCTGCGCATCCTCGCCGAATTTGAAGAAAGCGCCGAATGGGTCCTGGAACCGGGCGACATGCTCTACCTGCCGCCGCGCCTGGCGCACTTCGGCATCGCCGAAGATGACTGCATGACCTACTCGGTCGGCTTCCGCGCGCCAAGCGCTGCTGAAGTGCTGACCCACTTCACCGACTTCCTGGCCCAGTACCTGACCGACGAAGAGCGTTACACCGACGCCGACGCCCAACCCGTCAGCGACCCGCACCAGATCCAGAGCGACGCCCTCGACCGCCTCAAGAGCCTGCTGGCCGAGCACATGAGCGACGAGCGCATGCTGCTGACTTGGTTCGGCCAGTTCATGACCGAGCCACGCTACCCGGAACTGGTGGCCGGCGAAGAAGTGGGCGAAGAAGACTTCATCAGCAGCCTGCAAGACGGCGCGATCCTCGTGCGCAACCCGAGCGCGCGTATGGCCTGGTCGGAAGTGGACGACGACGTGCTGCTGTTCGCCAGCGGGCAAAGCCGTTATTTGCCGGGCAAACTGCGCGAATTGTTGAAGCTGATCTGCGCCGCCGACGCCTTGCACGCTGAAAACCTCGGCCCATGGCTGGCGGATGAAGACGGTCGCGACCTGCTGTGCGAATTGGTCAAGCAAGGCAGCCTGGGATTTGCCGATGAATAAGATTCACGTACGTGTCGCGGACTGGCGAATGGATATCGACGAGATTCGGCGCATTCGTGAAGCGGTGTTTATCGCTGAACAATCGGTTCCACCTGAGCTGGAGTGGGACGCTGACGACGCTGGCGCCATGCACTTTCTAGCATTTGAAGGCGACTTTCCTATCGGCACTGCTCGCCTGCTGCCCAGCGGCGAGATTGGTCGCGTATCAGTGCTCAAGGACTGGCGCGGACTGAAGGTCGGCGACAAGCTGATGGAAGCTGTGATCGGCGAGGCCGAGAAACGCGGCCAGACCAAGCAGTTTCTGAGTGCACAGGTTTATGCTGCGCCGTTCTATGAGCGGTTGGGTTTCAAGATTGTCAGTGATGAATTTCTTGAAGTCGGGATTCCGCATGTGGATATGGTGCGCGGGGACTGATCCGAAACCGCGTCGCCTGCGATAGCGATATCAGCAACACCAAAAATGCCCTGCCATGCCAGGGCATTTTGCCGTCCAGAATTCAATTTGCGACCCGCCAGGCCGACAAACTGGCAAACTCAAGCCCAAATGACTCGCAGAGATCACGGACATGTCCCTACGCACCCTGCTCACCGCCGTTCTCCTGACCACCAGCTTCGCGGCTGTGGCCGACACTGAAGTCGTCAACCTGAGCAACCGCACCAGCGCCGACCTGCTGCCTGTGGCACAGAACTTCATTGGCAAGGACGGCACCGTCAGTGCCTACGGCAACCAACTGATCGTTAACGCTGACCCCGCCAAGATCCAGGACTTGCGCGCCCTGCTCTCGCAACTGGACACCCCGACCAAGCGTTTGCTGATCACTGTCGACACCAACGAAAGCAATCAGCAGAACAGCGGCGACAGCCAGACCCGCATCATCAGCTACGGCACGACCAGCCGCGACGGCGGTATCCAGCAGATCCAGGCCAGTGAAGGTGTACCCGCCTTGATCCAGGTGGGTCAAAGCGTACCGCTCACTACCACCCAGCAAGACAGCTATGGTCGCCCGCAAAACCAGACCCAGTACCGCAACGTCACCCAGGGCTTCTACGTCACAGCCAGCGTCACCGGTGAAACCGTGCACCTGGCAATCAGTACCAACCGTGACCGCATGAGCCAGGAACGTCCCGATGTAGTGAACGTACAAAGCACCGACACAACCGTCAGTGGGCAGTTGGGTGAGTGGATTACCCTGGCCGGCATCAATCGCCAGACCCAGGCCGACAAATCCTCTACAACCCGCAGCTACTCTACTCAGGGCCGCGACGACCTGACAGTGCGAGTCAAGGTCGACACCCTGAACTGAAGCACCAAAAACTGACTGATGAGTCGTATTAGACTAAAGATGTAGTGCTGCAAAAAAATCACTACAAAACATTTGACGATCCAAAAAAGCATGGGCATGATGGCCTCGCTCCCGCTGATCAGGGGCCCTGGCAAGGGCCTTCGGATCGCTGCTCTAAGCTACCCACCTGAGCCGATTCGTGTCTGTACCGCCCACAAGGTGTGTTTGACGAGGTTGCGACTGGAACGAAGTTGTCCCGAGGGACGGAAGCTAACCAGGTAACCCGGCTACACGCTGCTGAACACCTAAGGGCCCACGACGCCTGAAGACTGTTCCTGGTCTGCCTTTACCTGCTCCCCCCTCTCGCCAATCGTTCATCCCGTCGCATTCCCCGCCAGACCCGACATGACCGCCTAAGCTTCTGGTCAGCGAGCAGCCCTGCCCACGCATTGAATGCAGGGCTGGCAAATGGATTTTTCCACCACACGAAGACGCGACGAGGTTTACTCCCATGGCACTGACACGCGAACAGCAAATTGCAGCCCTCGAGAAAGACTGGGCTGAAAACCCACGCTGGAAAGGCGTGACCCGCGCTTATTCCGCTGCTGACGTCGTCCGCCTGCGTGGCTCGGTTCAACCTGAGCACACCTTTGCAAAACTCGGCGCCGAGAAGCTGTGGAACCTGGTCACCCAAGGTGCCAAGCCTTCCTTCCGTCCCGACAAAGATTTCGTCAACTGCATGGGCGCCCTTACCGGTGGCCAGGCAGTACAACAGGTCAAAGCAGGTATCCAGGCAATCTACCTGTCCGGCTGGCAAGTGGCGGCGGACAACAACTCCGCTGAATCCATGTACCCCGACCAATCGCTGTACCCGGTGGATTCGGTTCCAACCGTGGTCAAGCGCATCAATAACTCGTTCCGTCGTGCCGACCAGATCCAATGGAAAGCCGGTAAAGGCCCGGGCGACGAAGGCTACATCGACTACTTCGCCCCCATCGTGGCTGACGCTGAAGCCGGTTTCGGCGGCGTACTGAACGCCTACGAGCTGATGAAGAGCATGATCGAGGCAGGCGCTGCCGGCGTGCACTTCGAAGACCAGTTGGCTTCGGTGAAGAAGTGCGGCCACATGGGCGGCAAAGTACTGGTGCCAACCCAGGAAGCCGTACAGAAGCTGACCGCTGCTCGCCTGGCCGCTGACGTTGCCGGCACCCCGACCATCATCCTGGCGCGTACCGATGCCAACGCCGCTGACTTGCTGACCTCCGACTGCGACCCATACGACAAGCCATTCGTGACCGGCGAACGTACTCAGGAAGGTTTCTACAAGGTTCGCGCTGGTCTCGACCAGGCAATCGCCCGCGGCCTGGCCTACGCGCCGTACGCTGACCTGATCTGGTGCGAAACCGCCAAGCCGGACCTTGACGAAGCCCGTCGTTTCGCCGAAGCGATCAAGAAGGAGTACCCGGACCAACTGCTTTCGTACAACTGCTCGCCGTCCTTCAACTGGAAGAAAAACCTGGACGACGCGACCATCGCCAAGTTCCAGCGCGAACTGTCCGCCATGGGCTACAAGCACCAGTTCATCACCCTGGCCGGCATTCACAATATGTGGCACAGCATGTTCAACCTGGCGCACGACTACGCGCGCAACGACATGACCGCTTACGTGAAGCTGCAGGAGCAGGAATTCGCTGACGCAGCCAAGGGTTACACCTTTGTGGCGCACCAGCAGGAAGTGGGCACCGGCTACTTCGACGACATGACCACCGTGATCCAGGGCGGCACCTCGTCCGTGACCGCGCTGACCGGTTCGACCGAAGAAGAGCAGTTCCACTAAGTATCGAGTACACGGCCACTGCGTAACCGTTCAAAAGCTAAACGCAGTGCCGCACAACAATCACGCCCCGACTGGTTCGGGGCGTTTTTTTGCCCACTAAAATCCCCCTGACGATAAAAGTCAAAATCTGTGTGGGCTTGCTCGCTCCCACAAGGGAATGCATCCAGCCTGAAGACTTAGTGCAAAACATTGATCCAGAGCGGTATTCGCCTCGATCAAATCGGTTAAAAGATCCCCATCAGCAACTAAGTGCCCATCCAGCAAGTAACAACAACTCCCGCGCCACACGAGAAACATTCGCTTAAACCCCACGCAAACAATATTCATTATCATTTGACCCATGAAAACTTCTTTACAGGTTAAACAAAACACATTTGATTAAATGCCTGCTAATGCCCGCCCCATAAGGGCTACAGCCCCACGAAGGTGCACTATGTGCTTATTCCATCGAATAATTTCGCTATCGGAATTTTACTTGCCCGGTGTTTAGCCATAAAATCACCGCGATTGATTGCAGTGCGACATATCGTCACTGCATCGTTACTTTTTCGAGCTCAGAGACCTTTGCTCTCTGTTAAGGATTTCTAGCATGACCGAAGCGACAGGACTCATGGCCCACAACTGGGGCTTTGCCATTTTCCTCCTCGGTGTTGTCGGCCTTTGCGCCTTCATGCTCGGCGTCTCCAGCCTCCTCGGGTCAAAAGCCTGGGGCCGTAGCAAAAATGAACCGTTCGAGTCCGGCATGCTGCCTACAGGTGGCGCCCGCTTGCGGCTATCAGCCAAATTCTATCTGGTCGCGATGCTCTTCGTGATCTTCGATATCGAAGCCCTTTTTCTCTTTGCCTGGTCTGTGTCCGTCCGCGAAAGCGGCTGGACCGGATTCGTCGAAGCCCTCGTTTTCATAGCAATTCTGTTGGCAGGCCTTGTCTACTTGTTCCGAGTGGGCGCCCTTGATTGGGCTCCGGAAGCTCGGCGTAAGCGGCAAGCGAAGCTGAAACAATGAGGCTTTGGCGATGCAATACAATCTCACCAGGATCGACCCGGATGCTCCTAACGATCAGTACCCTATCGGCGAACGGGAAACCGTTTCCGATCCGTTAGAAGATCAAGTCCACAAAAACATCTACATGGGCAAGCTGGAAGACGTGCTGAGTGGCGCGGTCAACTGGGGGCGTAAAAACTCCCTGTGGCCGTACAACTTCGGTCTGTCCTGCTGCTACGTGGAAATGACCACCGCCTTCACGGCGCCCCACGATATCGCGCGCTTTGGCGCCGAAGTTATCCGGGCATCGCCGCGTCAGGCGGATTTCATGGTTATCGCCGGTACCTGCTTTATCAAGATGGCGCCGATCATTCAGCGTCTCTACGAGCAAATGCTCGAACCAAAGTGGGTTATTTCCATGGGTTCGTGCGCCAACTCCGGTGGCATGTACGACATCTACTCAGTGGTTCAAGGGGTGGACAAGTTCCTGCCCGTGGACGTCTACGTGCCTGGCTGCCCGCCCCGCCCTGAAGCGTTCTTGCAAGGCTTGATGCTGTTGCAGGAATCGATTGGCAAGGAGCGTCGCCCGCTTTCCTGGGTCGTCGGCGATCAAGGCGTGTATCGCGCCGAGATGCCGTCGCAAAAGGAACAGCGCCGCGAACAGCGTATCGCAGTCACCAACCTGCGCAGCCCCGACGAAGTCTGATCCAGCACCGCTTCTTTTATAGAACGAAAACCTGGCTTCATTCTTTACGTTGACCGAAAGCGATAAAAAAACCATGACTACAGGCAGCGCTCTGTACATCCCGCCTTATAAGGCAGACGACCAGGATGTGGTCGTCGAACTCAATAACCGTTTTGGCCCTGACGCCTTCACCGCCCAGGCCACACGCACTGGGATGCCGGTGCTGTGGGTGGCGCGCGCCAAGCTCGTCGAAGTCCTGACCTTACTGCGTAACCTGCCCAAGCCGTACGTCATGCTCTATGACCTGCATGGCGTGGACGAGCGTCTGCGCACCAAGCGTCAAGGCCTGCCGAGCGGCGCCGATTTCACCGTGTTCTATCACCTGCTGTCGATCGAACGTAACAGCGACGTGATGATCAAGGTCGCGCTGTCCGAAAGCGACCTGAGCGTACCGACCGTGACCGGCATCTGGCCGAACGCCAGCTGGTACGAGCGTGAAGTCTGGGACATGTTCGGTATCGACTTCCCGGGCCACCCGCACCTGACGCGCATCATGATGCCGCCCACCTGGGAAGGTCACCCGCTGCGCAAGGACTTCCCTGCCCGCGCCACCGAATTCGACCCGTACAGCCTCAACCTCGCCAAGCAACAGCTTGAAGAAGAGGCCGCACGCTTCCGTCCGGAAGACTGGGGCATGAAGCGTTCAGGCACCAACGAGGACTACATGTTCCTCAACCTGGGCCCGAACCACCCTTCGGCTCACGGTGCCTTCCGTATCATCCTGCAACTGGACGGCGAAGAAATCGTCGACTGCGTGCCGGACATCGGCTACCACCACCGTGGTGCAGAGAAGATGGCCGAACGTCAGTCGTGGCACAGCTTCATCCCGTACACCGACCGTATCGACTACCTCGGCGGCGTGATGAACAACCTGCCGTACGTGCTTTCTGTCGAGAAGCTGGCCGGCATCAAGGTTCCGGACCGCGTCGACACCATCCGCATCATGATGGCCGAGTTCTTCCGGATCACCAGCCACCTGCTGTTCCTGGGTACCTATATCCAGGACGTTGGCGCCATGACCCCGGTGTTCTTTACCTTCACCGACCGTCAGCGCGCCTACAAGGTCATCGAAGCCATCACTGGCTTCCGCCTGCACCCGGCCTGGTACCGCATCGGCGGTGTGGCCCACGACCTGCCGAACGGCTGGGAGCGCCTGGTCAAGGAGTTCATCGACTGGATGCCCAAGCGTCTGGACGAGTACCAAAAGGCAGCGCTGGACAACAGCATCCTCAAAGGCCGTACCATCGGCGTCGCCCAGTACAACACCAAAGAAGCCCTGGAATGGGGCGTCACCGGTGCTGGCCTGCGTTCGACCGGCTGCGATTTCGACCTGCGTAAAGCGCGCCCCTACTCCGGCTACGAGAACTTCGAATTCGAAGTCCCGCTGGCGGCCAACGGCGATGCCTACGACCGTTGCATCGTGCGCGTCGAAGAAATGCGCCAGAGCCTGAAGATCATCGAGCAGTGCATGCGCAACATGCCGGCCGGCCCGTACAAGGCGGATCACCCGCTGACCACGCCGCCGCCGAAAGAGCGCACGCTGCAGCACATCGAAACCCTGATCACGCACTTCCTGCAAGTTTCGTGGGGCCCGGTAATGCCGGCCAACGAATCCTTCCAGATGATTGAAGCGACCAAGGGTATCAACAGTTACTACCTGACGAGCGATGGCGGCACCATGAGCTACCGCACCCGGATTCGTACGCCAAGCTTCCCGCACTTGCAGCAGATCCCTTCGGTGATCAAAGGCGAGATGGTCGCGGACTTGATTGCGTACCTGGGTAGTATCGATTTCGTTATGGCCGACGTGGACCGCTAAGCATGAATAGCACGCTTATCCAGACAGACCGTTTCACCCTGAGTGAAACCGAGCGCTCGGCCATCGAGCACGAGCTGCATCACTACGAAGACCCGCGCGCGGCGTCGATCGAAGCCTTGAAGATCGTCCAGAAGGAACGTGGTTGGGTGCCTGACGGCGCTCTCTACGCCATCGGCGAGATGCTCGGCATCCCCGCCAGCGACGTTGAAGGCGTGGCGACGTTCTACAGCCAGATCTTCCGCCAGCCGGTGGGTCGCCACATCATTCGCGTGTGCGACAGCATGGTCTGCTACATCGGCGGCCACGAGTCTGTGGTCAGCGAGATCCAGAACAAGCTGGGCATCGGCCTCGGCCAAACCACCCCGGACGGCCGCTTCACGCTGCTGCCGGTGTGCTGCCTGGGCAACTGCGACAAGGCGCCGGCGTTGATGATCGACGACGACACATTCGGTGACGTACAGCCTGCTGGCGTGACCCAATTGCTCGAGGGCTACCCATGACCCTGACATCTTTCGGCCCGGCCAACCTGATCAAGCGTTCGGCCGAGACTCACCCGCTGACCTGGCGCCTGCGTGACGACGGCGAGCCGGTGTGGCTCGACGAGTACCAGGCCAAGAACGGTTACGCCGCTGCGCGCAAAGCCTTCGCCGACATGGCCCAGGACGATATCGTCCAGACCGTGAAAGACGCCGGCCTTAAAGGCCGCGGCGGTGCAGGCTTCCCCACGGGTGTTAAGTGGGGCCTGATGCCCAAGGACGAATCCATCAACATCCGCTACCTGCTGTGCAACGCGGATGAGATGGAGCCGAACACCTGGAAAGACCGCATGCTGATGGAGCAACTGCCCCATCTGCTGATTGAAGGCATGCTGATCAGCGCCCGCGCGTTGAAAACCTACCGTGGCTACATCTTCCTGCGTGGCGAATACACCACCGCCGCCAAGCACCTCAACCGTGCGGTGCAGGAAGCCAAGGCCGCAGGCCTGTTGGGCAAGAACATCCTCGGTTCGGGTTTCGACTTCGAACTGTTCGTGCATACCGGCGCCGGGCGTTATATCTGCGGTGAAGAAACCGCACTGATCAACTCCCTCGAAGGCCGCCGCGCCAACCCGCGCTCCAAGCCGCCCTTCCCTGCCGCCGTGGGCGTGTGGGGCAAGCCGACCTGCGTGAATAACGTAGAAACCCTGTGCAACGTGCCGGCGATCATCGCCGACGGCGTCGACTGGTATAAATCGTTGGCCCGCGAAGGCAGCGAAGACATGGGCACCAAGCTCATGGGGTTCTCCGGCAAGGTCAAGAACCCTGGCCTGTGGGAGCTGCCGTTCGGCGTGACCGCACGCGAGCTGTTCGAGGATTATGCCGGCGGCATGCGCGACGGCTACACCTTGAAAGCCTGGCAGCCAGGCGGCGCCGGTACCGGTTTCCTGCTGCCTGAGCACCTCGACGCGCAAATGTATGCCGGCGGCATCGGCAAGGTGGGCACCCGGATGGGTACCGGCCTGGCGATGGCGGTCGACAACACGGTCAACATGGTTTCGTTGCTGCGCAACATGGAGCAGTTCTTCGCGCGTGAATCGTGCGGTTTCTGCACGCCATGCCGCGACGGTCTGCCATGGAGCGTGAAGCTGCTGATGGCGCTGGAAAATGGGGAAGGCCGCGAGGGTGATATCGAAACCCTGCTCGGCCTGGTCGGCTTCCTTGGTCCAGGCAAGACCTTCTGTGCTCACGCACCGGGCGCCGTGGAGCCATTGGGCAGCGCAATCAAATACTTCCGCTCGGAGTTCGAAGCCGGCATCGCGCCTACCAGCGCCGCCGTCCCGCCTCTGGCAAGGCCGATCGTAGTCGGCGCGTAACGCTTTAAAAGGCGAAGGGTCCGTGCCCTTCGCTTTCTCATGTGCTGACGCCTTTAGGGCTGTGTAGATGCACATGAATAACAAGATTCCATTAGCCACGCCCGCTGACAACGGGCCAACGAAGAACTTTGAACCATGGCCACTATCCACGTAGACGGCAAAGCGCTCGAAGTCGATGGGGCAGACAACCTGTTACAGGCATGTCTCTCACTAGGCCTCGACATCCCGTATTTCTGCTGGCACCCCGCGCTTGGTAGCGTCGGTGCCTGTCGCCAGTGTGCGGTCAAGCAATACACTGACGAGAACGACACCCGTGGTCGTATCGTCATGTCGTGCATGACGCCAGCCACCGACAACACCTGGATCTCCATCGACGATGAAGAATCCAAGGCGTTCCGCGCCAGTGTCGTTGAATGGCTGATGACCAACCACCCCCACGACTGCCCGGTCTGTGAGGAAGGCGGTCACTGCCACCTGCAAGACATGACGGTGATGACCGGCCACAACGAGCGCCGTTATCGCTTCACCAAGCGCACCCACCAGAACCAGCAACTGGGCCCATTCATTTCCCACGAGATGAATCGTTGCATCGCTTGCTATCGCTGCGTGCGTTTCTATAAAGACTACGCCGGCGGCACCGACCTCGGCGTGTTCGGCGCCCACGACAACGTGTACTTCGGTCGCGTTGAAGACGGCGTGCTCGAAAGCGAATTCTCCGGCAACCTCACCGAGGTCTGCCCGACCGGTGTGTTCACCGACAAGACCCACTCCGAGCGCTACAACCGTAAATGGGACATGCAGTTCTCGCCGAGCATCTGCCATGGCTGCTCCAGCGGTTGCAACATCTCGCCAGGCGAACGCTACGGCGAACTGCGTCGCATCGAAAACCGCTTCAACGGTTCGGTCAACCAGTACTTCCTGTGCGACCGTGGCCGTTTCGGCTATGGCTACGTCAACCGCGAAGACCGCCCGCGCCAGCCACTGCTGGCCGGCGGCGCCAAGCTGAGCCTGGACGACGCGCTTGATAAAGCCGCCGAACTGCTGCGCGGCCGCAACATCGTCGGTATCGGTTCGCCACGCGCCAGCCTCGAAAGCAACTTCGCGTTGCGCGAACTGGTCGGCGCTGAGCACTTCTACAGCGGTATCGAAGCCAGTGAACTGGAGCACATCCGCCTGGTCTTGCAAGTGCTGAACGACAGCCCGTTGCCGGTTCCGAACATGCGTGACATCGAAGACCACGACGCGATCTTCGTTCTCGGTGAAGACCTGACCCAGACCGCCGCGCGTATCGCCCTGTCGCTGCGCCAGTCGGTCAAAGGCAAGGCCGAAGACATGGCCGACGCCATGCGCGTACAACCTTGGCTCGACGCTGCGGTGAAAAACATCGGCCAGCACGCGCTGAACCCGCTGTTTATTGCAAGCATCGCTGAAACCAAACTCGACGATATCGCCGAAGAGTGCGTACACGCAGCACCGGACGACCTGGCTCGCATCGGTTTCGCCGTGGCCCACGCCCTCGACGCCAGCGCGCCTGCCGTCGAAGGCCTGGACACTGAAGCCGTTGAACTGGCCCAGCGTATCGCCGACGCCCTGCTGGCCGCCAAACGCCCATTGATCATTGCCGGTACCTCGTTGGGTTCCAAGGCGCTGATCGAAGCCGCTGCCAACATCGCCAAAGCCTTGAAGCTGCGCGACAAGAACGGCTCCATCAGCCTGGTCGTACCGGAAGCCAACAGCCTCGGGCTGGCCATGCTCGGTGGCGAGTCCCTGGACGCGGCACTGCACGCCGTGATCGACGGCAACGCCGACGCCATCGTCGTGCTGGAAAACGACCTGTACACCCGCACGGATTCGGCCAAGGTCGACGCCGCGCTGGACGCTGCCAAAGTACTGATCGTTGCCGACCACCAGAAGACCGCCACCAGCGAGCGTGCCAACCTGGTGCTGCCAGCCGCTACCTTCGCCGAAGGCGACGGTACCCTGGTCAGTCAGGAAGGCCGCGCCCAGCGCTTCTTCCAAGTGTTCGACCCGAAATACATGGACGCCAGTATCCTGGTTCACGAAGGCTGGCGCTGGCTGCATGCCCTTCGCGCGACCCTGCTGAACCAGCCAATCGACTGGACCCAGCTCGACCACGTCACCGCTGCCACCGCCGCAAGCGCGCCGCAGCTGGCACGTATCGTCGATGCGGCTCCGTCCGCCGCGTTCCGCATCAAGGGCATGAAACTCGCCCGTGAGCCGCTGCGTTACTCCGGTCGTACCGCCATGCGCGCCAACATCAGCGTGCACGAACCGCGTACGCCGCAGGACCCGGACACCGCGTTCAACTTCTCGATGGAAGGTTACTCCGGTTCGGTCGAGCCACGTCAGCAGGTGCCATTTGCCTGGTCGCCGGGCTGGAACTCGCCGCAGGCCTGGAACAAGTTCCAGGACGAAGTCGGTGGTCACATCCGCGCTGGCGACCCGGGCACCCGCCTGATCGAAAGCACCGGTGACTCGCTGAACTGGTTCGCGTCCGTCCCGCGTCCGTTCAACCCGGCCCCGGGCACCTGGCAGGTTGTGCCGTTCTTCCACCTGTTCGGCAGCGAAGAGAACTCTTCCAAGGCCGCGCCGGTTCAAGAACGCATTCCAGAAGCCTACGTGGCCCTGGCCAAGTCCGAAGCCGACCGCCTTGGCGTCAACGAGGGTGCCCTGCTCAGCTTGAACGTGGCTGGCCAGACCCTGCGTCTGCCGCTGCGCATCAACGAAGCGCTGGGTGCTGGCCTGGTTGCCCTGCCGAAAGGCATCGCCGGTATTCCAGCGGCGATCTTTGGCAAAACCGTTGACGGTCTGCAGGAGGCAGCGCAATGACTTGGTTCACGCCTGAAGTGATTGACGTGATCATCTCGGTGGTCAAGGCCATCGTGATCCTGTTGGCCGTGGTCGTCGCGGGCGCTCTGCTCAGCTTCGTCGAACGTCGCCTCTTGGGCTGGTGGCAGGACCGTTACGGTCCGAACCGCGTTGGCCCGTTCGGTATGTTCCAGATCGCTGCCGACATGCTGAAAATGTTCTTCAAGGAAGACTGGACCCCGCCGTTTGCCGACAAGGTGATCTTCACCCTGGCACCGGTCGTGGCCATGAGCGCCTTGCTGATCGCCTTTGCGGTCATCCCGATCACCCCGACCTGGGGCGTGGCGGATCTGAACATCGGCTTGCTGTTCTTCTTCGCCATGGCCGGCTTGTCGGTCTACGCGGTGCTGTTCGCGGGTTGGTCGAGTAACAACAAGTTCGCCCTGCTGGGCAGCTTGCGGGCGTCAGCCCAGACCGTGTCCTACGAAGTGTTCATGGGCCTCGCGCTGATGGGCATCGTGGTGCAGGTCGGCTCGTTCAACATGCGCGACATCGTCGAGTACCAAGCGCAGAACCTGTGGTTCATCATTCCGCAGTTCTTTGGCTTCTGTACCTTCTTCATCGCTGGCGTCGCCGTGACTCACCGTCACCCGTTCGACCAGCCGGAAGCAGAACAGGAACTGGCTGACGGTTACCACATTGAATACGCCGGCATGAAATGGGGCATGTTCTTCGTTGGCGAGTACATCGGCATCATCTTGATCTCGGCCCTGCTGGTCACGCTGTTCTTCGGCGGCTGGCACGGACCGTTTGGCATCCTGCCGCAGTTGGCGTTCTTCTGGTTCTTCCTGAAGACCGCGTTTTTCATCATGTTGTTTATCCTGCTGCGCGCTTCCATTCCGCGTCCACGATACGACCAGGTGATGGATTTCAGCTGGCGCTTCTGCCTGCCACTGACCCTGATCAATTTGCTGGTGACTGCTGCCGTTGTGTTGTTGAACACGCCAGCGGCCGCGGTTCAGTGAGGATTTGACCCATGTTCAAATATATTGGCGACATCGTTAAGGGTACCGGTACCCAGTTGCGAAGCCTGGTGATGGTTTTCGGCCATGGCTTTCGCAAACGCGACACCCTGCAATACCCGGAAGAAGCGGTGTACCTGCCGCCGCGTTATCGCGGCCGTATCGTGCTGACCCGCGACCCCGACGGCGAAGAGCGTTGCGTAGCCTGCAACCTGTGCGCCGTGGCGTGCCCGGTGGGTTGCATCTCCCTGCAGAAAGCTGAAACCGAAGACGGTCGCTGGTACCCGGACTTCTTCCGCATCAACTTCTCGCGCTGCATTTTCTGCGGCCTCTGCGAGGAAGCTTGCCCGACCACCGCAATCCAGCTGACACCGGATTTCGAGATGGCCGAGTTCAAACGTCAGGACCTGGTGTACGAGAAAGAAGATCTGCTGATCTCTGGTCCCGGTAAAAACCCTGATTACAACTTCTATCGTGTTGCAGGTATGGCCGTTGCTGGTAAGCCGAAAGGCGCCGCGCAAAACGAAGCCGAGCCGATCAACGTGAAGAGCTTGCTGCCTTAAGGAAGAAAGATGGAATTCGCTTTCTATTTCGCGTCCGGTATTGCAGTGGTGTCCACGCTTCGCGTGATCACCAACACCAATCCTGTGCACGCCCTGCTCTACCTGATCATTTCGCTGATCGCCGTGGCCATGACCTTTTTCGCACTCGGCGCGCCGTTCGCCGGTGTGCTGGAAGTGATCGCCTACGCCGGCGCCATCATGGTGCTGTTCGTGTTTGTGGTGATGATGCTCAACCTCGGTCCGGCTTCGGTCGCCCAGGAACGCGTCTGGCTCAAGCCTGGCATCTGGCTCGGCCCAGTCATCCTCGCAGCGCTGCTGCTGGCTGAACTGCTGTATGTGCTGTTCGCTCACCAGAGCGGCCAGGCCATCGGCCACACCACCGTAGACGCCAAGGCCGTGGGCATCAGCCTGTTCGGTCCTTACCTGCTGGTGGTCGAACTGGCGTCGATGCTGCTGCTCGCCGCAGCCATCACTGCCTTCCACTTGGGCCGCAACGAAGCCAAGGAGCAATGACGATGCCTGCTATCCCTTTGGAGCATGGTCTGGCGGTCGCCGGCATCCTGTTCTGCCTTGGCCTGGTCGGCCTGATGGTTCGCCGTAACATTTTGTTCGTGTTGATGAGCCTGGAAATCATGATGAACGCCGCAGCACTGGCGTTCATCGTGGCAGGCGCACGTTGGGGCCAGCCGGATGGACAAGTGATGTTCATCCTGGTGATCAGCCTGGCAGCCGCCGAGGCCAGTATCGGCCTGGCGATCCTGCTGCAACTGTATCGTCGCTTCCACACGCTTGATATCGACGCTGCCAGTGAGATGCGCGGATGAACATGATCTTTCTGACTTTCGTATTCCCCCTGATCGGTTTCCTGCTGCTGTCGTTCTCTCGCGGGCGCCTGTCGGAAAATGTGTCTGCCTTAATTGGTGTGGGTTCCATTGGCCTGTCGGCCATCGTTGCTGCCTACGTGATCTGGCAATTCAACGTGGCGCCGCCGGAAGGCGGCCACTACACCCTGGTGCTGTGGCAGTGGATGTCTGTGGAGGGTTTCAAGCCAAACTTCGCCCTCTACGTCGACGGCCTGTCGATCACCATGCTCGGCGTGGTCGTCGGTGTGGGCTTCCTGATCCACCTGTTCGCATCCTGGTACATGCGCGGTGAAGCCGGATACTCGCGCTTCTTCTCGTACACCAACCTGTTTATCGCCAGCATGCTGTTCCTGGTACTGGGCGATAACCTGTTGTTCCTGTACTTCGGTTGGGAAGGCGTGGGCCTGTGCTCGTACCTGTTAATCGGTTTCTACTACAGCAACCGCAACAACGGTAACGCCGCACTCAAGGCCTTTATCGTTACCCGCATCGGCGACGTGTTCATGGCCATCGGCCTGTTCATCCTGTTCCAACAGGTGGGCACGCTGAACATCCAGGAACTGCTGGTGCTGGCACCGCAGAAATTCCAGGTCGGCGACTTCTGGATCACCCTGGCCACACTGATGCTGCTGGGCGGCGCTGTCGGTAAATCCGCGCAACTGCCGCTGCAAACCTGGCTGGCGGACGCGATGGCCGGTCCTACCCCGGTTTCCGCACTGATTCACGCGGCAACCATGGTGACTGCGGGTGTGTACCTGATCGCGCGTACCCACGGCCTGTTCACCCTGGCGCCGGATATCCTGCACCTGGTGGGCGTAGTGGGCGGCGTGACCCTGGTACTTGCCGGCTTTGCCGCGCTGGTGCAAACCGACATCAAGCGTATTCTCGCCTACTCGACCATGAGCCAGATCGGCTACATGTTCCTGGCCCTGGGCGTTGGTGCCTGGGACGCGGCGATCTTCCACCTGATGACCCACGCCTTCTTCAAGGCCCTGCTGTTCCTTGCGTCCGGTGCGGTGATTGTTGCCTGCCACCACGAGCAGAACATCTTCAAGATGGGCGGCCTGTGGAAGAAACTGCCACTGGCCTACGCCAGCTTCATCGTCGGTGGCGCTGCCCTCGCAGCCCTGCCGCTCGTGACCGCCGGTTTCTACTCGAAAGACGAAATCCTCTGGGAAGCCTTTGCCAGCGGTAACCAGAACCTGCTGTACGCAGGCCTGGTGGGTGCGTTCATGACCTCGCTGTACACCTTCCGCCTGATCTTCATCACCTTCCACGGTGAAGCCAAGACCGAAGCACACGCAGGCCATGGCATTTCGCATTGGTTGCCTTTGTCGGTACTGATCATCCTGTCGACCTTCATCGGCGCACTGATCACGCCACCCCTGGCCGGTGTACTGCCGGAAAGCGCTGGCCATGCCGGCGGCGCTGCCAAGCACAGCCTGGAAATCGCCTCGGGCGCCATCGCCATCGCAGGTATCCTGCTGGCGGCCCTGCTGTTCCTGGGTAAACGTCGCTTCGTGACGGCCGTTGCCAACAGTGGCATTGGTCGTTTCCTGTCGGCCTGGTGGTTCGCTGCCTGGGGCTTCGATTGGCTCTACGACAAACTGTTCGTCAAGCCTTACCTCGCCATCAGCCACGTACTGCGTAAAGACCCGCTCGACCAGACCATCGGTTTGATCCCGCGTGCCGCCAAGGCCGGTCACACCGCCCTGAGTCGCAGCGAAACGGGCCAATTGCGTTGGTATGCAGCCTCCATGGCGGCCGGTGCCGTTTTGGTGATCGGCGCCATCGTCGTGGTAGCGGCCTGACTATGTTTGATTGCACTGCCAACTTTGCGAACTTGCGAAAGGAAACGAGCCTGTCATGATTCTGCCCTGGCTAATCCTGATCCCCTTTATCGGCGGCCTGCTCTGCTGGATGGGTGAACGCTTCGGCGCCACCCTCCCCCGCTGGATTGCGTTGCTGACCATGTCCCTGGAACTCGCACTCGGCCTCTGGCTGTGGGCCCATGGCGACTATTCATTTGCTCCGGCACCGGGTGCCGATCCAACCTTCGCGCTTGAGTTCAAGCACGTGTGGATCCAGCGCTTCGGCATTAACGTGCACTTGGCCCTCGACGGCCTGTCGTTGTTGATGATCCTGCTGACCGGCCTGCTGGGTATCCTTTCGGTACTCTGCTCCTGGAAAGAGATCCAGCGTCACGTGGGCTTCTTCCACCTGAACCTGATGTGGATCCTGGGCGGCGTTGTCGGCGTGTTCCTCGCCCTCGACCTGTTCATGTTCTTCTTCTTCTGGGAAATGATGCTGGTGCCGATGTACTTCCTCATCGCGCTCTGGGGTCACAGTTCTTCGGACGGCAAGAAAACCCGGATCTACGCGGCGACCAAGTTCTTCATCTTCACTCAGGCTTCCGGCCTGATCATGTTGGTGGCGATCCTGGGGCTGGTACTGGTCAACTTCAACAGCACGGGCGTGATTACGTTCAACTACGCCGACCTGTTGAAAACCAAGATGTCCCTGACCACCGAGTACATCCTGATGCTGGGCTTCTTCATCGCGTTCGCGGTGAAGCTGCCGGTGGTGCCGTTCCACTCCTGGCTGCCGGATGCCCACGCACAGGCGCCGACTGCCGGTTCCGTGGACTTGGCTGGTATTCTGTTGAAGACTGCGGCCTACGGCCTGCTGCGTTTCGCCCTGCCGCTGTTCCCGAACGCCTCGGCCGAGTTCGCGCCGATCGCCATGACGCTGGGTCTGATCGGGATCTTCTACGGCGCGTTCCTGGCCTTCGCACAAACCGACATCAAGCGTCTGATTGCCTTCTCGTCCGTTTCCCACATGGGCTTCGTACTGATCGGCATCTACTCCGGCAGCCAGTTGGCATTGCAAGGCGCCGTGATCCAGATGTTGGCCCACGGTGTCTCGGCCGCTGCACTCTTTATCCTGAGTGGCCAGCTGTACGAACGCCTGCACACCCGTGACATGCGGGAAATGGGTGGCGTGTGGTCGCGCATCGCTTACCTGCCGGCGATCAGCCTGTTCTTTGCCGCCGCGTCGCTGGGCTTGCCGGGTACCGGTAACTTCATCGGCGAGTTCCTGATCCTGATGGGTGCCTTCGTGCAAACACCGTGGATCAGTGCGATTGCTACCTCCGGCCTGGTGTTTGGTTCGGTCTACTCGCTGATCATGATCCACCGCGCCTACTTCGGCCCGGCCAAGTCCGACACCGTCCTGCAAGGGATGGATGCTCGCGAACTGATCATGGTGCTCGGCCTTGCGGTACTGCTGATCTACATCGGCGTGTACCCGCAACCGTTCCTGGACACTTCTGCCGCGACGATGCATGGCGTGCAGCAGTGGTTCGGCACCGCCTTCTCTCAACTCGCTTCGGCCCGGTAAGAGCGCTATGGAATTCACGATCCAACACTTTATCGCGCTTGCGCCGCTGCTGATTACCAGCCTCACCATCGTGGTGGTGATGCTGGCAATCGCCTGGCGCCGCAATCACTCGCAAACGTTCCTGCTGTCGTGTGCCGGTCTCAACCTGGCCCTGCTGTCGATCATTCCGGCCCTCAAGGTCGCACCACTGGCGGTCACGCCACTGATGATGGTCGATGACTTCGCGCTGCTGTACATCGCGTTGATCCTGGTCGCGACCCTGGCCTGCGTCACCCTCGCCCACGCCTACCTCGGCGAAGGCGGCACCGGCTACCCGGGCAACAAGGAAGAGCTGTACCTGCTGATCCTGCTGGCTGCGGCCGGCGGTATCGTGCTGGTCAGCGCTCAGCACCTGGCCGGCTTGTTCATCGGCCTGGAACTGCTGTCGATCCCGACCTATGGCCTGGTGGCCTATGCCTTCTTCAACAAGCGCTCGCTGGAAGCCGGCATCAAGTACATGGTGCTGTCGGCCGCCGGTTCAGCGTTCCTGTTGTTCGGTATGGCCCTGCTCTACGCCGAAGCTGGCAGCCTGAGCTTCACCGGCATCGGCCACGCGCTGGCGGCGACCAGCATGCCTGCGCCGATTGCCCAACTGGGCCTGGCCATGATGCTGATCGGCCTGGCGTTCAAGCTGTCCCTGGTGCCGTTCCACTTGTGGACCCCGGACGTGTACGAAGGCGCCCCGGCGCCGGTGGCAGCGTTCCTGGCGACCGCGTCGAAAGTGGCCGTGTTTGCGGTGATGGTGCGTCTGTTCCAGATCTCCCCCGCCGCCAACACCGGCGTGCTGAGCGACGTGCTGACCGTGATCGCCATTGCTTCGATCCTGTTCGGTAACCTGCTGGCCCTGACCCAGAACAACCTCAAGCGTCTGCTGGGTTACTCCTCCATCGCTCACTTCGGTTACTTGCTGATCGCCCTGGTGGCGAGCAAGGGCCTTGCCGTGGAAGCCATGGGCGTGTACCTGGTCACCTACGTGATCACCAGCCTCGGCGCATTCGGCGTGATCACGCTGATGTCCTCGCCGTTCAAAGGCCGTGACGCCGACGCGCTGTACGAATACCGCGGCCTGTTCTGGCGCCGTCCGTACCTGACTGCCGTACTCACCGTGATGATGCTGTCCCTGGCGGGTATCCCGCTGACTGCCGGCTTTATCGGCAAGTTCTACATCGTGGCGACCGGTGTTCAAGCGCATGAATGGTGGCTGGTTGCATCGCTGGTGCTAGGCTCCGCCATCGGCGTGTTCTATTACCTGCGCGTGATGGTCACCCTGTACCTGATCGAGCCAAACCTGCGCCGCGTGGACGCCGAGCTGCACTGGGAACAGAAGGCAGGCGGCGTGATGCTGCTGGCCATTGCCCTGCTCGCGTTCTTCTTGGGCGTGTACCCACAACCGTTGCTCACACTGGTGCAGCACGCGGTGCTGGGCGTTTGATCGCTTAGCGGGATGCAGTAAACAAAAACGGCGCCTTCGGGCGCCGTTTTTGCGTTATGGGGAAGAATCAGGACACTGCGCCGTACGGATTGATGCGGTCCTTGAGGTCCACGGTGTCGCTGCCAAAGTCATCTACCTTGAGCCTGGTGCGGCTCATCGATAGTGCGACGGGCGCCCACTGGGTGTAACTGCTCTGGCCGTCGAAGCTCAGGCGATAAGGTTCGTGCGCCGTGGCCTGCGGGCGTCAGCACGCAGCTTGTCATTTTGAATGAACCTTTTTGAACGCTCCCGTATCCATCTATAACAACACAGGGAGGCAACATGAGTACCGCAAAAATCTACACCATCAACTACCAACTGCACGGTCAACGGAAGTCCTTTGTGGTGCGCGCCGAAGTGATGAACAACGCCGAGGCATGGCACTGGGCGGCCGTTGATGCCGACATTGCGCATGTCAGTCGCGTGGGTCGAGTCGGCCACGAACAAGTGAAGAAAACTACCCGGCCTTGGGCGGAGAAATTCGGCATTACCGACGTCATCTGGATCGCGCCCAAATAAACAAAAGCCCCGCACAAAGGCGGGGCTCGATTTAAGGCTTTAAGTCGCCCAACGGATCGTAGGGCGGCTTTTTTTCGGCCTGGTCTTTCTTGTCCTTGTCCAGCGGTGCAATGGCAGGGCCGATGGGGTCGACCTGTGGGTCTGCCACATCCGGCGAATCCGGGTCGAAGCCCAATTCATCCTTACCGCTGGCATGCTCGTCTGAAGACGGACCTTTCGGTGGGTTATTCACGGCGATCTCCTTGTTTAGACCGGGCGGGCTTTGTCGTGAAGGTTTTCCAGGTCTTCCTCGACGCGTTCCACGTCGTCGTTCTGACGCTCCGCCGGGTCATTGGGGCGCAACGCATCGTTGTCACGCTCCTCTTCACCGGGTGTGCGATCAGGGTTCGGGGTGCCAGGCGGCGGCTGCTTGTATTCGGACATGGTGGTTCACCTCAAAGGGTCTACACAGATTTAGAGAAACCGCTGTGCGCCATCGTTCAACTTGTTTGCCCAAGCGTGAGATGATGCCCGCCCCTTCTGGAGAAACGACCCGGATGTTCGAGCTCAAACCCTGCGACCCTGTCACCTTTCGCCAACAGACCCGGCGCAGTACGCTGATCGTGGCGGTGCTCTTCCTGGCCCTGGGTATGCTGCTGTCGAGCCTGGCAGTGATGCTGTTCGGCGAGCCCGGCGGTGATAACTTCCGCTTCAATGTCGGCGGCGTCTTCGCCGGGGTGCTGATCACTTTGGCCCTGGTGCGCGGGCCGTTCTGGACCCAGCCTTGGCTGGCGTCGGCGGTGTACGGTTGGCAACTCAAGCGCAGCCTGATGAGCGTGACCAATGTGATGCACAAGGTCACCGAGCGGGCCCAGGCCAATGACCCGACGGCGATCAAGGTGCTGCGTTTTTATCACCTGGGCCTGACGCAAATGCATGAGTTGGACGCCAACTCCAGCGCTCAGGCGCAATTGGTCGGTGAGGTCGAGGCCCATAAGGCCAAGATGCACACGTTGGGCATGGACACCGAGCAAACCCGTTTCGATCCGGCCTGGCTGCAAAGCTTCAAAACCCCTTGAATCATTGCGCTGAGCGTGGCACTTCGCTACGAAACAGCGCCGTACCTGCATAAATAAACAGCAGGACGATCGCGATAATCAAGGCGGTAAATTCGCGTGGAACGTCCGACTTTTTTCAGCACCAGCAGGCAACCAGGCTCACACCCGCCGAGCCGGTACGTAGCTGCCCCCCCTCGCACATGTTCAGTGGCTTGCAGTGACGAACAGTGCACTCAGGTCCAGATGCCCCTCCTTGATTGGTGGGCACCAGTAGTATCCACCGGTCAGCGGCGTGCTGATGCGATACAACCCATCGACAATCCCATCTTCCAGGCCGCTCATGCGGCGCAGTTGCGCTTCAAACGCATCAAAGGAATGACCAAACGCAAGAAACATCAACCCGGCCTGGCCATTCTCGGCCCATGGCATGGAACGGCGTACCACGAAGGCTTGCGGGGTAAAGCTTTCCTGGGCGGTGCGTTTGGTGTGGGCGGACTCGGGGGCGTCGTCGAGTTCTTCGTTGTCGCCGTGGCGACGGCCGATGATGTGGTCGCGCTCTTGCGCAGGCAAGGCGGCGAAGGCGTCGAGGTCGTGCTGCCACTGCTGGATCGCGGCAAAACTGGCGCCGCTGTCGGTCAGGGCCGCTTCAACCGCTGCGTCGTCATGGGGGTTTTCAGTGCCGTCTTCGTAGTCGGTCAGGTCGAAGCCGGTTTTGTAGCGGAAACCTTCGGTCGTCTGCACCAGGCGAAACGCCGGGGCCAGGGCCTTTTCAAACGCGCGGCTGCGCAACAGCAGTTCACCACGATCCACACCGTGCAACCACACCCACAGTGCTTGCTGTGTCGACGGGTTATGCGCGCCCGGCCCGCTGACGGTGGGGAATGTGCGCAGGCCTTCAATCCGTGCGCCCAGCGCGTTTACCAGCAGCTCGCCAAAACCGACCACTGCCGCCGAATCGGCCAACTGCACCAACGCGTCCAGCGCTGCAGGAACGGCGGCCAGGGAATCCACGGCAAAAAACAGATGGCGTGCCTGCAACGGCACCGGTGCGGCAAGAATGCCCGGCTGGTACTGACTCATGTGAACTCCTTCAAGAAAGCCGCCAAGTTTACCCGGCCAGCGCGGGCTTGTGCTCAAGGTTTTCCAGGTCACCGGGCTGCTCTGATGCCGCTGGCCCTTGCCACGCAGCCCTTGGATGGGTGACTCTCTAGTCATGTTTTGCAACTATTCCAGGGGTAGCGACATGACCACCAGCAACCTGCTCGCCCAGCTGTTTCCCACCTGCGCCGCCGACATTCCCGAACAATTGCGCCTGGCAGCGCCCATCGAACAGCGCGATTACCTGGTCGACGGCCAGTTGCAGGTATGGAACGGCCCGTTAGCCAAGGTGCAGAGCCCGGTGCAACTGGGCGACGAACGTGTGCATATCGGCAGCACGCCGCTGCTGGATGCCGACACCGCCCTGACCGCCCTCGACGCCGCCGTACGCGCCTATGACCGGGGCCAGGGCGAATGGCCGACGATGCGCGTGGCCGACCGCATCCAGCATGTCGAAGCGTTCTTGCGACGCATGCGTGAACAACGCGACGCGGTGGTGAAGCTGCTGATGTGGGAAATCGGCAAGAACCTCAAGGACTCGCAGAAAGAATTCGACCGTACCTGCGACTACATCACCGACACCATCAATGCCCTCAAGGAACTCGACCGTCGCTCCAGCCGTTTCGAGCTGGAACAGGACACCCTCGGCCAAATCCGCCGCGTCCCGCTGGGCGTGGCCTTGTGCATGGGCCCTTATAACTATCCGCTGAACGAAACGTTCACCACGCTGATCCCGGCGCTGATCATGGGCAATACCGTGGTGTTCAAGCCGGCCAAGCTCGGCGTGCTGCTGATCCGCCCGCTGCTGGAGGCGTTCCGCGACAGTTTCCCGGCCGGGGTGATCAACGTGATCTACGGCAGCGGCCGTGAAACCATCAGTGCGCTGATGGCCAGCGGGAGGATCGATATCTTCGCGTTTATCGGCACCAACAAGGCCGCCAGCGACTTGAAGAAATTGCACCCCAAGCCGCACCGCCTGCGCGCGGCGTTGGGCCTGGACGCGAAAAACCCCGGCATCGTGCTGCCTGAGGTGGACTTGGACAATGCCGTCAGCGAAGCCGTTACTGGTTCCCTATCGTTCAACGGCCAGCGCTGCACCGCGTTGAAAATCCTGTTCGTGCATGAAGACGTCGTCGGCAGCTTTATCGACAAATTCAACAAGAAGCTGGCCACGCTCAAGCCCGGCATGCCGTGGGAGGACGGCGTGGCGCTGACGCCATTGCCCGAAGTGGGCAAGGTGGATTACCTCAACAGCCTGGTGGCCGATGCCGCGCAACACGGTGCCAATGTGGTGAATGAGCATGGCGGTGAGAGTCGCGGTTCGTTCTTCTACCCGGCCGTGCTGTACCCGGTGAACCCGCAGATGCGCGTGTACCACGAAGAACAGTTCGGCCCAGTGGTGCCGATCGTGCCTTACCGTGATGTAGAGAAGGTGATCGACTACGTGCTGGACTCTGATTTCGGTCAACAACTGAGCATCTTCGGTACGAATGCCGCGGAAGTTGGGCGCCTGGTGGATACCTTCGCCAACCAGGTCGGCCGTATCAACATCAACGCCCAGTGCCAGCGCGGCCCGGACACTTTCCCTTTCAACGGGCGCAAGAACTCGGCCGAGGGCACGTTGTCGGTACATGACGCATTGCGCGTGTTCTCAATCCGCACCTTGGTGGCGACCAAGTTCCAGGAGAGCAACAAGGCGCTGGTCAGCGATATATTGCGCAACCGTGATTCGAGTTTCTTGACCACTGATTACATTTTCTAACAACGCCACATTTGACCGCATACATTCATACCGTCGAGGCCAATTTTAGAACGATGAACCTGCCCTTCTTCGCCCGGCGCCTGTTGCGCCCCTTGCTCGACCCGTACCGCCGCTATCGCCATGCCAAGCTGATCCACGCCGTGCGTGTGTCCATCGGCTTGCTGGCGACGATTATGCTGACCACTGGCCTCAACCTGCCCCATGGTGAGTGGGCCTCGGTGACCATGCTGGTGGTGATCGGCGGCTTGCAGCACCACGGCAATATCGGCAAGAAAGCCGTGGAGCGTGCCTATGGCACCTTGATCGGCGCCAGTGTTGGCTTGTTGCTGGTGGTGCAGGAGGCATACGTCGGCCAGCCGCTGTTGACCTATCTGCTGATGTCGGTGGTGTGCGGCTTCTTTTCCTACCACGCCATCGGCAAGGGCGGCTACACCGCGTTGCTCTCGGCGATCACTGTGTTTATCGTCGCGGGTCACGGCGACAACCCGCTGTCGGACGGGCTATGGCGCACCGTGGATATCCTGATCGGCATCGCCCTCGCCCTGGCCTTTTCCTTCGCCCTGCCGCTGTATGCCGTGTACTCCTGGCGCTACAACCTGGCCAGCGCGTTGCGCGATTGCGCCGAGATCTATAGCCGGATCATCAATGGCGAGTCGGTCACCGATGATCAACACCTGAAGCTGCTCAATCGTCTGAATGCCGCGATGTTGCAGTTGCGCTCGTTAATGCCGTCGGTGTCCAAGGAGGTACGCATCTCCATGACTGAACTGGACGCGATACAGCGGCATTTACGGATGTGCATCAGCACCCTGGAGATTCTCGGCAATACCCGGCCTGACCCTCGCGACGAACCGGCGATGGCGCGGATGCAGGTGATATTGAAGGCCGAGCATCGGCAAATTCGCGTGCAACTGGTGGGCATGGCACGGGCGTTGAAATCTGGCCTAACGGAGCGGTTGGAGCGGCCGAGTCACGCCAGCGTTGAGCCTGGGTTGGACGTGCCGGTCTATAGCGCATTGGATGGCTACCGGCTGCTGACCTTGCAACTGGCGCAGAACATCGGTGCGATGCGCCAGAGGCTGGCCAAGAGTGCCGGGCGCTGGAAAATCTGAATTCGCTGAGAGGAAAAGAAATTCCCCATGCGTTTACAGACTTCAAGGTTTTCACACTTTACCTTACAAAGTTTTCACGTTTTATTCACATCCCGGAACGTAATGTGAAGCCTCATCCGTTACAAACGTTGCATATCAAGCCCGCCGCCCCAGCGGGCTTTTTTTTTGCCTGGAATTCGAGCTAGCGCGCCGCCTTGTTCGCTGGCGCTATCGCCTGCTCACGAATGGCCCGCTGGGTATCCAGCACCTTGGCCAAGGCATGTTCCGCTTCCGGACTTTGCTGTGGCACGCGGATCGCCGCCGACACCAGGGTGATCAACTTGGCCATCACCTCGGCATCCGTCGCCGGACGGCCCAGGCTCATGGAGTTCATCAGCAAGCGCAGCTCGGTCCCGGCCATCACGCCGGAAATCGCCTTGAGGGCAAATTGCAGGCGCACCCCAAGTTCATTGCGCGGCAGATCCGGCAAGGCCAGGGCGAAAGCTTCGAAGAAACGCTGGAACACCGGCTGGTAATGCACCTTGAGGTATTCCTGGATAAACGGCGACGTGTCGCTGTAGACCCGCCCCAGGAACCGGATAAACGAACGCCCTTCCCCACTCGCGCTGGCTGGATCGCTGCGTTCCAGGCCCATGGCGGGGGCAAATAGCACGCCAAGCAAGGTGTCGCAATCGAGTGGGCCGTCGGACTCGGCTTCGCAGCGTGCCAACAGTTCCAGGCGCTGCTCGTTGAGCGGTTCCAGGCGCTGCATCAGCAGGGTTTTCATCAGGGAGTCCTTGTCCCCGAAGTGGTAGTTCACCGCCGCCAGGTTGACCTGGGCACGCTCGGTAATCTGCCGCAACAAAACTGCGTCGTATCCATACTTGATGAAGAGAGCCTCTGTCGCATCCAGCAATCGAGTCTTGGTAATGTTCGGAGCGCTGACTTTCTTCGCGACCATAGAAGTTCCACATGGGAAATATTGTTTTAAAAAATAATTTGATTTTTTATACCGGGGACGTCGCTCGAAAGCAAGTAGTGACACCGTGTCATATTATCAAAAGCCTTTGCAGCCGGGCCCTTTGAGCGTAGCCGAGGTTTTTTTGAAGGGCTTGCTAGCGCCTCGAAGTAATCGTTTCAAAGGGTAAAACCGCTCTACATCCATGGCTGGCGAAGCGGCTGGAACGCGGCTAGTATTCAAACAATATTTTAAAAACAAGAAATAAAACCAGTCTGTGACGCAGACCAGGCAGCTCCCGAACTTGTTACAAGGCTTTACCGGGGGCATGACGGCGGCGTCGAGACTGAAGGCGTAGTCATGATGACAGATACCCTCGCGCACCCAGGCTTGATCTCCCTGCAAGGCATCGGCAAAAGCTATCAACTGGCCGGGCAACACCTGTGCATTCTCAATGATGTATGCCTGACCATCGCCAGCGGCGACAGCTGCGGCATCCTGGGGGCGTCCGGCTCCGGCAAAAGTACCTTGCTCAATATCCTCGGCCTGCTGGACCTGCCCAACTGTGGTCAGTACCACTTCGCCGGCCACGATATCTTCAACGCCACCCCCGATCAGTTGGCGGCCATCCGCAATCAGCAGATCGGTTTCGTGTTCCAGAGTTTCAACCTGCTGCCACGCCTCAGCGCCCTGGACAATGTCGCCCTGCCCTTGAGTTATCGCGGCGTATCGCGCCATGAGTCAGTGGAGCAAGCCCTGCGCATGCTCGAGCAAGTCGGCCTGGCCGACCGTGCCCACCATCGCCCCGCCGACCTTTCCGGCGGCCAGCGCCAACGGGTCGCGATTGCCCGGGCCCTGGTGGGCAAACCCTCGGTGATACTGGCCGACGAACCCACCGGCAACCTCGACAGCACCACCGCCCAGGACATCATGGACCTGCTGCTGGCGTTGAACCGCGAGCAACAGGTCACGCTGATCATCGTCACTCACGACCCGCACATCGCCGAGCGCCTGGAACGCAAGATCCTGGTGCGCAATGGCGTGGTGCAAGAGGCCGGCTGCCTATGACTCAGCAGGGAGAAAGCCGCCTGCGGGTCGAACAAAGCCTCAGCCAACTGCTGCACGAAGCGTTTGTCAGCCTGCGCACCTTAGGCAAGCGTTCGATCCTGGCCCTGCTGGGTATCGTGATCGGCAGCTCGTCGGTGGTGGCGCTGATTAATATCGGCCATAACGCGGCGGTGGATGCGGCGATGATCTTCAAGGACATGGGCACCGACACCCTGATCGCCCAGTTCCCACCTAAAGGCGGCAGCAGTTCACCGATGCCCGCCCGCCTCGACCTGGACGCCGTGCGCCAGGCGGTGCCAGGCATCGCGCACATCGGCGCCCTCACGTTGTTCAGCGGGCCCATCGTATTCCATGGCCGCACCGTCAACACCAACTTCGTCGGCAGCACACCGGATATCAAGGACGCGATGCGCCTGGCACTGCAACAGGGACGTTTCCTGTCGAGCTTTGATGCCAACGAAACCTACGGCGTGATCGGCGCGCAGGTGGCCGAGGCCCTGGGCGTGCCGGGAGATCCGCTGCAGCTGGGCGATCGTGTGCGCATCAACGATTACCTGTTCCTGATTGTGGGCATCCTGCAAGGCCAGCCGCGGGCAATGCTAATGCCGGTGCAGGCCAACGAATCACTGTTCATCCCCGCCGAAGGCATGCGCCGCATCTATGCAGCGCCACAGATCGGCAACGTGATCATCCGCGCCACGCAGGGCCAGGACATGGAGCGCATTGCCAAGGACGTAGCCGCCGCTCTCAAACCGCAACTTCCCGACCACGATGTGGACATCCAGGTGCCCCAGCAAATGATCGACGGCATGACTCGGCAAAGCCGCACCTTCGCCTATCTGCTGCTGGCCCTGGGCGCGATCTCCCTGGTGGGCGGTGGCGTGGGGGTGATGAACGTGATGTTGATGAACGTCTCGGAGCGGCGTCGCGAAATCGGCATTCGCATGGCTCTCGGCGCGCGCCAGCGAGACATCCGCAACCTGTTCCTGCTCGAAGCCATCACGCTCACGGCCGTGGGTGCCTTGTGCGGCGCGGTGTCGGGCATGACCGCCGCGTGGCTGTACGCCTGGCTGTCGGGCTGGGAATTTGCACTCGCTGTCGCGGCCTTGCCGCTGGGGGTGGGCAGCACGTTGCTGGTGGGGTTGTTCTTCGGCATCTACCCGGCAATCTCGGCCTCACGGTTGCAACCGGTGGAGGCCCTGCGCGATGAATAAATGGCTCTGGCTGCTCGCATTGGTCAGCCTGCCTGGCGTGGCCGCCGACGTGGTGATCAAACCGTCGGCGCCGAGCACCACGCGCAGCGGTTACGATCGGAGCGTCTCGCTGAATGCCCAGGCCACCACCATGACCCTGGGCGACGCAGTCTACCTGGGCCTGCGCAACAACCCGGCGATTCGCAGCGCCTACCTGCAACGGGTAGCGCAGAAGTTCGACCTGCGCGTAGCCGAAGATGTATTCAAGCCCAAGCTCACCCTCAACAGCTACTACCGTAATACCCGCGGCTCAGCCGACAACGCGCGCAATGCCAGCGTGGCGCCGGCCACCAGCCTGCTCGGCGAATACGGCACGCGCCTGAGCATGGCCTGGACCCAGCAACTGAGCAACGCCGACCGCGCCGGCCGCTATCGCAGCGACGGTCTCGACCTGGCGATCATCCAGCCACTGCTACGCGGCGCCGGCTGGGACGCCACCACCGCACCGCTGCGCCTGTCGCGCCTGTCGGAACAGGCCAACCGCTTGAACCTCAAGGCCACCGTGGCACAGACCATCAGCCAGATCATCGCGACCTACCGCGAGCTGCTGCGCGCCCAGGAGCAACTGAGCATCGTGCAGGACGCCCTCAAGCGCTCTAACACCTTGCTGCAAGTCAACAAGGCGCTGATCAGTGCCGGGCGCATGGCCGAATTTGAAATCGTGCAGACCGAAGCCGACATCGCCACCCAGCAACTGGGCGTGGAAGAGGCGCAGAACCAACTGGACACCAGCCGTCTCTCCCTACTGCGCCTGCTGGCCCTGGACCTCTCCACGCCGGTCCGCGCCACCGAAGCCCTGGAGGCCCGGCCGATGCAGATCGACAAGCGCCAGGCCTTCAACCTGGCGCAGACCCAGCAGCCGGAATACCTCGCGGCCCTGCTCGGCAGCCAGCAGGCTGACCTCAACCTGGTGATCGCCAAGGACTCCGGGCGCTGGCAGGTGGACCTGGTAGCCGGCGCAAATCAGGTGCGCGACGCCTACAATAACGACGCCGGCAGCAGCAATAATCGCACGTGGGACAGCTACGCCGGGGTGCAGGTGCAAATCCCCATCGGCGATATCAGCACGCGCCAGGCCGAAGTCCGCGCACGGGTAAACGTGGAGGACCAGCAGATCCGCATCACCGACGCGCGCCAGGAACTGGAGCGAAGCGTCAACGATGTAGTGCGCGACCTCGGCACCCGCTGGCGCCAATATGAAATCTCCCAGCGCGCCGTGGAATTGTCGCGGCGCAAGATCGAGATCGAACGGGAAAAACTCAGCGCCGGGCGCTCCACCAACTTCCAGGTGCTGAGTTTCGAGACCGACCTGCGCAACGCCGAAAACGCGCAGCTCAATGCGCTGATCGCTTATTTGAACGCCCAGACCCAGCTCGACTTGACGCTGGGCATGACGCTGGAAAGTTGGGAAATCGCCCTCAATGACTACTAATCAGAAACGCCTGCTGGGCGCTGTATTGATCGTACTGCTGGGGGGCGCGGGCCTGGCCTTGCGCAGCCCTGCGTCCGCGCCGGCCAGCACCAGCGAGCAGTGGCTGGCCGTCAAGCCCGACGCGCTGGTGCACCAGATCGGCCTGGTGGGCAAAATCGAGCCCGACACCACCATCACCCTTACCGCGCCTTTCGATGGCAATGTGCAAGCCAATCTGGTGGAGCAAGGCCAGCGGGTCGAGGCCGGCCAAGTGCTGTTGCGCATGGACCCGACGACCCTGGAGGTGCAACTGCGCGACGCCCTCTCCGCCCAACTCAAGGCCCGGCGCACCGTGCAAGAGATGCAGGACTGGGACAACGGCCCCACCGTCAGCCGTGCACGCCGCAGCCTGCGCACCACCGAAATGACCGCCAGTAACACCCAGCGCAAACTCACCGAAAGTGAAAACCTGTTCCAGCGCGGCATCATCCCGCGCAATGAGTTGGACGACCTCAAGCAACAGACCCAGCAGCAACAACTGGACCTCGCCTCCGCCCGCAGCGAACTGCAACAGGCGATCGACCAGGGCAAGGGCGAATACCGCCAGATCGCCGATATGGAACTGACCAACGCCACGGTGAAATACGACGCACTGCACCAACTGCTCGAAGGCAAAGAGGTCAAGGCACCGTTCTCCGGCATCGTGGTGCCACCGCCCGGCAATAGTGCCTCCTCCCAAGGCGGCGGCAACAACAATGCCCCGGTGCAGGCTGGCAGTAAGGTCAGCCAGGGTGAGGTGTTGTTTGGCCTGGCAAATATCGAGCGGCTGAAAATCGTTGCCAAGGTGTCAGAGCTGGACATCAACCAGTTGCACCAGGGCCAGGCGGTGGAAGTGCTGGGGGATGGTTTTGAGGGGGAGCGACTGACAGGGTCGGTAAGCGTGGTGAGCGGTTTGGCGATTGCCACCGACAGCCAGGGCAGCGCGCAGTTTCCGGTGACCTTGTCGATCCCCAAGCTCACGCCACAACAGCTGCAACGGGTGCGGCTGGGGATGAGTGCGCGGTTGACCATCGTGACCTACAACAATGCGCAGGCGATTGTGGTGCCGAGCCAGGCGATAGGGCCGGACATGACGGTTGAATACCGGGCGGCGATGGATAAGCCGGTGGAGCGGGTGACGGTGACCACTGGGCAATCGACGCCCCAAGGGGTTGAGGTGTTTGGCCTCAAACCTGGGCTTGTGAAAGTCACAAGATAAATGAAGACCCAAATGTGGGAGCGGGCTTGCCCGCTCCCACATTTAGATTTTTGTCAGCTTTAAGGCAAGTGCCTTGGCTTGAATCGCCACATCCGTTACCGCCGTACTTTCCCACCACATTCCCCGCAACGGCGGCCCCATGGCAAACAACCGCGCGCTGACCTGCCCCTGAGCATCCACCACCGCCCCCGAAGCATCCGCGGCGATCCCCAACGCCAACGGCCCAGGCTGAATCAACCCACGCTTGAGCAACTGCTGCGGCAACGGCCGGGCCACGCGGCGCCAGTCGTATTCGATGCCGCTGGAGTTGATCAACGCCGCCCCTGAAACCTGAGTGACCGCTTGCTCGCCGCGGTAACGCAAACGGATGGTCACCCCTTCAACCGAAGGTTCCAGCCCTTTGTAAGACGCCGCCCTAATCCGCAACCGCCCCTCTTCCTGCAACCGTGCCACCCGCTGCGCGCTCAACGGCGGCGAGCGGTGATGATGGCTTTCCCACCACGGCCTTACATGACGCACAAACTGACGTTTTTCACGCTCGCTGGCCTGGCTCCACAGGCGACCGATGTGCGCGCGCACCGTGTCCAGCGGCGCTTGCCAATCGATGCCCTGCGCTTGCGCAATCCGGCATTGGCGACGCACCTCACGCAGCAATTGCCAAGGAGTGCGCAGGCTGTAGTCTTCGCCGAGAAAATCCACCCAGCTCGGCGGTTGTCGGCGCACATGGGGTAGCAGGCCGTGACGCGAGAAAACTTCGATCGGCCCACAATGCCCGGCCTGTTCCAGGGACACCACGGCGTCGACCATGGTCAACCCGGAACCGATGATCAGCACCGGCGCTTGCGGGTCAATCAAGGTCATCGCCTGCACGTCCCAAGGGTCGACCGCCGCCGCGTTCAAGCCGCTGGACTTGGTCTGCGGTGTACGCGCCGCCGGGAACATGCCGGTGGCCAACACCGCAAAGCTGCCGCGCAGTTGCTGCCCGTTATCGAGGGTGAGCAGCGTCGAGGCTTCATCCACTTGCAGGTCGACCCCTTCACCGCGCACATGCTCGACGCTGGAAGCGGACTGCGCCTTGGCTTCGGCCAAGCGTTGCTGGGCATACAGACCAAAAATACCGCGCGGTGGAAACAGCTCGCTGATCGGCACAGCCTGCTGGCCTGACTCGGGCCACCCGCCCGCGCCGATGTAGTCGGTGAGCCATTGGGTCAGGTCGTCGGCATTGTCCGGGTCGACGCTCATACGCGCCGCGTTGCCGTTCAGGGTGTGGCCCAGCTCGACGGCGCTGTAGGCTTCGCCGCGGCCGAGTTCAGCGCGCGGCTCGATCACCAGAATCTGCCGCTTGCCCGGCAAGCGCAGCAGTTGCACGGCCAGCATCGTGCCGCTCAGGCCGCCGCCGATGATCAGCACATCAGCGTTGCGGATGGATTCAGTCATGCGGAGTCGCCCTTACTGTTTGCCCAGATAAATATCATGCAGGTCGCCCCGCGCCAGCAGTTCAGCGGCGCTGCCACTCAGGGCTACACGCCCAGTATCCAGCACGTAGCCGCGGGACGCATAGTTCAGCGCGACGTTGATGTTCTGTTCGGCGATCAAAAAGCTCACCTGCTGCTCACGGTTGAGTTGCGCGATGCTCTCGAAAATCTCCTGCACGATCATAGGCGCCAAACCCATGGACGGTTCGTCGAGCAGTACCAAAGTAGGACGCGTCATCAGCGCCCGGCCGATGGCGACCATCTGTTGCTCGCCGCCCGACGTCAGCCCGGTGCAGGTGAGTGTCGGCACGCTCCATCAACCCTGGCGGCAGGACTTTGCCGAAGTAATCCTCGGTCGCGGTTTGCAGCACGATGTCCACTACGCCCAAGTGGTTCTGCGGGATCTGGCCCAGTGAAGGGTGCGCGGCGGAAATCAGTTTGATCACCTCGTCCACGGTCACATAGGACACCTCGGCGCGGCCAGGCGCCTGGCAACCTCGATGGCTTCCGCGTCCGAGCGGATGATATGGGCAGGGTGTTGAGGGTGGGCAGACATGGGCCGACTCCAGGCTCCGTTGGGATGCTGGAGTGATCGCAGGAGTCGTGCCTAAAATTAATCTTCAGTTAAATCAGCCAGTTGCTGGCGCCATAACGCGAAAGTTCGTGCTTCAAACCAACAAAGTGTCCATCCACTGTTGCCGGGCAAACAGTTAGATGACCACGTTGCGCACAAAGCGCACCGCCATGTCCCCATCATTGCGATAGGCGTGGGCCTGGCGGCTGGCGAACATATAGAACTCACCGCCGGCAACGTGTTTTTCATCGTCATCCAGGATCAGCGTCAGGCTGCCTTCGAAGACAAACAGCTGCACGCTCCAGCCTTCCGGGTCTGGCTCGGGGGCGTAGCGATCGCCCGGCTCCAGGCGCATCTCCCACAATTCCACTTCGCGTCGGGCGGTTGCCTTGGCCAGCAACACGGCCTTGCTGCCGGGAATTTCACCGGCCCAAGCCAGCTCATTGATGCGGCTGTGGTCACGCACATCCGGCGCCTGGATCAGGTCGCTGAACGCCACCTCCAACGCTTCGGCCACGCGGTCGAGGGTGGACAGGCTGACATTCTTCTCGCCCGCCTCAATCGCCACCAGCATGCGCCGGCTGACCCCGGACTTTTCCGAGAGCGCGGTCTGGCTGAGGTCGGCGGCATGGCGCAGGCGACGAACATTCTGGCTGACGTGCTGCAGGACCGAGGCCCGTTGCGGATTTTCTTTGTGCACTATATTGCTCAATGGGTGGGTGTGCGCAGTATACTGCCCAGCGTGCGGCGCATTGTGCGGTCCGTGCCTTTCCCTTGCAAGACCGAGCCGCCATGACCACCCCGAACTCCCCTTCGCGTTTCAACCGTTTCAGCAAAGCCGAATGCATCCTAGTGGTGATCACCATGATATGGGGCGGCACCTTTTTGCTGGTGCAGCACGCGATGACCGTCAGCGGGCCAATGTTTTTCGTCGGCCTGCGTTTTGCTGCTGCGGCCATTGTGGTTGGCTGCTTTTCCTTGCGCACCCTGCGTGACTTGACCTTGTTCGAATTGAAGGCCGGTGTGTTTATCGGTGTAGCGATCATGTTTGGCTACGGCCTGCAGACCATCGGTTTGCAGACCATCCTGAGCAGCCAGTCGGCGTTTATCACCGCGCTCTATGTGCCATTCGTGCCACTGCTGCAATGGCTGGTGCTGGGCCGTCGTCCGGGGTTGATGCCGAGCATTGGCATCATGCTGGCGTTTGCCGGCTTGATGCTGCTGACGGGGCCGGCGGGGGCGTCGTTGAATTTCAGTCCCGGTGAAATCGCTACGCTGATCGGCGCCATCGCCATTGCGGCGGAAATCATCCTGATCAGTGCATTCGCGGGGCAAGTGGATGTGCGCCGGGTGACGGTTGTGCAACTGGCCACCGCTTCGCTGTTGTCGTTCCTGATAGTTGTGCCGATGGGCGAAGCGCTGCCGGGGTTTTCGTGGCTGCTGCTGTTCAGCGCAGTGGGCCTGGGCTTGACCAGCGCGGTGATCCAGGTGGCGATGAACTGGGCGCAGCAGAGTGTTTCGCCGACGCGGGCGACGTTGATTTATGCCGGTGAGCCGGTGTGGGCGGGCGTGGTGGGGCGGATTGCCGGCGAACGCTTCCCGCCGATTGCGATGCTGGGAGCGGTGTTGATTGTGGTGGCGGTGATTGTGAGTGAGATGAAGAGGAGCAACTCGAAAGCTGTTGAGGCTAAGGCCGATGTTGAGCCGGAAAGTCAGGGTTGATGCTATGCGCTGCAAGCGGAAACACGCTCGGGCCCGGCTATCCTCTTGTAGACTGCCACTTGTAGCTGCCTTCGACTGCTTCTGTAGGATCCTTACACATCTTGCCGTTTGGTGATCGCGAAAGCGGCACGTATGATGCATCCCAAACTCCCGCAGATTAGAAGCCTATGTCCCTGATAGTTCTACTGCTTCTGCCTTTTATTGGCAGCTGTCTGGCGGCCTTGCTGCCGCACAATGCACGTAACACCGAATCCCTGCTGGCAGGCCTTGTGGCGCTGGTTGGCACCCTTCAAGTCGCCCTGCTCTACCCCCAGATCGCCCACGGTGGCGTGATCCGCGAAGAATTCATGTGGTTACCCAGCCTTGGGCTGAACTTCGTGCTGCGCATGGATGGGTTTGCCTGGCTGTTCTCAATGCTGGTGCTCGGCATCGGTTCGCTGGTTGCGCTGTATGCACGTTACTACATGTCGCCGGACGATCCGGTGCCGCGCTTTTTCGCGTTTTTCCTGGCATTCATGGGCGCCATGCTCGGGCTGGTGATTTCCGGCAACCTGATCCAAATCGTGTTTTTCTGGGAACTGACCAGCCTGTTCTCGTTCCTGCTGATCGGCTATTGGCACCACCGCGCCGATGCCAGGCGCGGCGCGTATATGGCGCTGATGGTCACCGGTGCCGGCGGCTTGTGCCTGCTGGCGGGCGTGATATTGCTGGGGCATATTGTCGGCAGCTATGACCTGGACCTGGTATTGGCGGCGGGCGATCAGATTCGCGCGCATTCGCTGTACCCGGCCATGCTGGTCTTGGTGTTGATCGGTGCCCTGAGCAAAAGCGCGCAGTTCCCGTTCCACTTCTGGCTACCCCACGCGATGGCAGCCCCAACGCCGGTGTCGGCGTATCTGCATTCGGCGACAATGGTGAAAGCCGGCGTGTTCCTGCTGGCCCGCTTGTGGCCGTCGCTGTCCGGCAGCGAAGAATGGTTCTATATCGTCGGCGGTGCCGGCGCCCTCACCCTCCTCATCGGCGCTTACTGCGCCATGTTCCAGAATGACCTCAAGGGCCTGCTGGCCTACTCCACCATCAGCCACCTCGGGCTGATCACCTTATTGCTGGGCCTTAACAGCCCGCTGGCCGCCGTTGCCGCGGTGTTCCATATTCTCAATCACGCGACCTTCAAGGCCTCGCTGTTCATGGCGGCGGGCATCATCGACCACGAAAGCGGCACGCGGGATATCCGCAGGCTCAGCGGCCTGGTGCGGCTGATCCCGTTTACCGCGACCCTGGCAATGGTAGCCAGTGCATCCATGGCCGGTGTGCCGTTGCTCAATGGTTTCCTGTCCAAAGAAATGTTCTTCGCCGAAACCGTATTCGTGTCATCGACCGCCTGGGTGGAAATCGCCCTGCCGATGATCGCGACCATCGCCGGCACCTTCAGCGTGGCCTATGCGCTGCGCTTCACGGTCGATGTGTTCTTCGGCCCGCCCGCAACTGACCTGCCCCACACGCCTCACGAACCGCCGCGCTGGATGCGCGCGCCAGTTGAGTTGCTGGTCTTCACTTGCCTGTTGGTGGGGATTTTCCCGGCCCAGGTGGTCGGTTCGATCCTCGCAGCCGCCGCGCTGCCGGTTGTCGGCGGTGAGTTGCCCGAATACAGCCTGGCGATCTGGCACGGCTGGAATGCGCCGATGATCATGAGCCTGGTCGCCATGTCCGGCGGCGTGGTGCTGTACCTGCTGCTGCGCAAGCAACTCAAGCGTGGCCGCTTCAAGTACCCGCCGGTGATCAGCTACTTCAACGGCAAGCGCATGTTCGAGCGCTGCCTGGTGGTGATGATGCGCGGCGTGCGCAAGATCGAAAAACGCATCAGCACCAAGCGCCTGCAAACCCAGCTGTTTCTTCTGGTGCTGGTGGCGGTCATCGGCGGCATGATCCCAATGATCAACAGTGGCCTCAGTTGGGGCGACCGGCCGAGAATCCCGGGCTCCATCGTGTTTGTCACTCTCTGGCTGCTGGCGATCGCCTGCGCCCTCGGTGCCGCCTGGCAAGCCAAGTATCACAGGCTGGCGGCCCTGACCATGGTCAGCGTGTGCGGCCTGATGACCTGCGTCACCTTTGTGTGGTTCTCGGCGCCGGACCTGGCGTTGACCCAACTGGTGGTCGAAGTGGTCACCACGGTGCTGATCCTGCTGGGGCTGCGCTGGTTGCCGCGGCGGATCGAAGAAGTGTCGCCACTGCCCAGCTCGCTGCGCAAGGCACGCATCCGTCGTCTGCGCGACTTCCTGTTGTCGACCGTGGTGGGTGGCGGCATGGCGCTGCTGTCCTACGCGATGCTGACCCGCCAGACGCCCAACGATATCTCCTCGTTCTACCTCAGCCGCGCACTGCCCGAAGGCGGCGGCAGCAATGTGGTGAACGTGATGCTGGTGGATTTCCGCGGCTTCGACACCCTCGGCGAAATCACCGTACTCGGCGCCGTGGCGCTGACGGTTTACGCCCTGTTGCGCCGCTTCCGCCCGTCGAAAGAAAGCATGCAACTGCCCGCACAACAGCGCCAACTGGCGCCGGACGTGGCCACCGACCTGGTCAACCCGCGCCAGGCCAGCGATACCGCCCTGGGCTTTATGATGGTGCCCGCGGTGCTGGTGCGCCTGCTGCTGCCGATTGCGCTGGTGGTGTCGTTCTACCTGTTTATGCGCGGCCACAATCAACCGGGCGGCGGGTTTGTCGCAGGCCTGGTGATGTCGGTGGCGTTTATCCTGCAATACATGGTGGCCGGCACCCGGTGGGTCGAGGCACAGATGAGCCTGCGGCCGATGCGCTGGATGGGCTTCGGGCTGTTCTCGGCGACCCTCACCGGGCTCGGCGCACTCTTTGCCGGGTACCCGTTCCTGACCACCCATACCTGGCATTTCAACTTACCGCTGCTGGGCGATATCCACATCGCCAGCGCGCTGTTCTTCGACGTCGGCGTGTACGCCATGGTCGTCGGTTCGACGCTGCTGATGCTCACTGCCCTCGGTCACCAGTCGGTGCGAGCGCATAAACCGAGCAACCAGGCCAAAGTCGTTGCTGCAACAGAAGGAGCCGCCTGATGGAAGAAGTCATCGCAATTGCCATTGGAGTCCTGGCCGCCTCCGGCGTCTGGCTGATCCTGCGGCCACGGACGTTCCAGGTGGTGATGGGCCTGTGCCTGCTGTCGTATGGGGTCAACCTGTTCATCTTCAGCATGGGCAGCCTGTTTATCGGCAAGGAGCCGATCATCAAGGACGGCGTGCCGCAGGACCTGCTCCACTACACTGACCCGCTGCCACAGGCGCTGGTGCTCACGGCGATCGTGATCAGCTTCGCCATGACCGCGCTGTTTCTGGTGGTGTTGCTGGCCTCGCGCGGCCTGACCGGTACTGACCATGTTGATGGCCGGGAGCCCAAGGAATGAATTGGGTCAACCAACTGATCGTTGCACCGATCCTGCTGCCATTGCTCACCGCCGCGCTGATGCTGATGCTGGGCGAAAAACGTCGCCCGCTGAAGGCGCAGATCAACTTGGTCTCGAGCATGCTTGGCCTGGGCGTGGCCATTGTGCTGCTGTATTGGACGCAAAAAGGCGGCCCCGGCTCGATCGGGGTGTACCTGCCGGGCAACTGGCAAGCGCCGTTTGGCATCGTGCTGGTGGTGGACCCGTTGTCAGCGCTGATGCTGGTGCTCACCGGGATCATCGGCGTGAGCGCGCTGCTGTTCGCCATGGCCCGCTGGGATCGTGCAGGCACCAGTTTCCATGCGCTGTTCCAGATCCAGATGATGGGCTTGTATGGCGCGTTTCTCACCGCAGACCTGTTCAATCTGTTCGTGTTTTTCGAGGTGCTGCTGGCGGCGTCCTATGGCTTGATGCTGCACGGTTCCGGCCGTGCGCGGGTGTCGTCGGGGCTGCATTACGTCGCGATCAACCTGCTGGCGTCGTCACTGTTCCTGATTGGCGCGGCGATGATCTATGGCGTGACCGGCACCCTGAATTTTGCTGACCTGGCGTTGAAAATCCCGCTGGTGCCGGAAGCCGATCGCGGCCTGCTGCATGCCGGTGCGGCGATCCTCGCCACCGCGTTCCTGGCCAAGGCCGGCATGTGGCCGCTGAACTTCTGGCTGGCCCCAGCCTATTCCTCGGCCAGTGCGCCGGTGGCGGCGATGTTTGCGATCATGACCAAGGTCGGCGTGTACACCGTGCTGCGCCTGTGGACCCTGCTGTTCTCCGGCCAGGCCGGTGCGTCGGCGCTGTTTGGCGGCGACTGGCTGGTGTATGGCGGCATGGCAACGATTATCTGCGCGGCGTTGGCCATGTTGGCGGCGCAGCGCCTGGAACGCATGGCCAGCCTGAGCATTCTAGTGTCAGCCGGGATTCTGCTGTCGGCGGTGGGCTTCGCCCAGCCGAGCCTGACTGCTGGGGCGCTGTTCTACCTGGTCAGCTCCACACTGGCGTTGAGCGCGTTGTTCTTGCTGGCTGAATTGATCGAGCGGTCACGTTCGGCCAACGATCTGCCGCTGGATGAGGAAATCGATGCGTTGCCCAAGGCCATGGAATCCCTGCATCCACGGCCCGGCGTCAACCTTGATGACGAACAGAAGGCTGTGGTTGGCCAGGTGATTCCGTGGACCATGGCGTTCCTCGGCTTGAGCTTTGTCGCCTGTGCGCTGTTGATTATCGGTATGCCGCCGCTGTCCGGGTTTATTGGCAAACTCAGTTTGTTGAGTGCGCTGGTCAATCCGCTGGGCTTGGGCAACGCGGTGGATGCGCCGATTCGTCCAGCTGCCTGGGGCTTGGTGGCGCTGTTGATCCTCTCGGGCCTGGCCTCGCTGATCGCCTTCGCCCGCCTCGGCATCCAGCGTTTCTGGACCCCGGAAGAGCGCCCTTCGCCGCTGCTGCGTCGCTACGAGTGCCTGCCGATCTTCTTCCTGCTCGGCTTGAGCATCCTGCTCACCTTCAAGGCCGAACCGCTGATGCGCTACACCCAGGCGACCGCCGAAAGCCTGAACAACCCGGAACACTATGTGATGGCGGTGATGGCGACGCGCCCGACTCCAAGCCCTGAAGCCAAGGCCGCAGCCGTGGAGGTGCAACCATGAAGCGCCTGTTCCCCGCCCCGTGGTTGTCCCTGGCGTTGTGGGTGTTGTGGCTGGTGCTGAACCTGTCGGTGAGCCCCGGCAACCTGTTGCTGGGCGCGCTGCTGGGCTTTCTCGCACCGCTGCTGATGGCGCCGCTGCGCCCGCTGCCGATCCGCATCCGCCGCCCCGGCGTGATCATTCGCCTGTTCTTCGTGGTGGGCCGTGACGTCATCGCCTCCAACCTGCAAGTGGCCTGGGGCGTGCTGGTGTGCGGCTCGCGCCCGCCGCGCTCGCGCTTTATCAAGATACCCCTGGACCTGCGCGACGCCAATGGCCTGGCCGTCTTGTCGATGATCACCAGCGTCACGCCCGGTACCGTCTGGTCGGAACTGGCGCTGGACCGCAGTATTTTGCTGATCCACGTGTTCGACCTGAATGACGAAGCGCACTTTATCCAGCACTTCAAACACGCCTACGAACGGCCCCTGATGGAGATCTTCGAATGAGCGACCTGCTCTCCAATGCGATCCTGTTCAGCCTGTTCCTGTTTTCCCTGGCAATGGTGCTGACGCTGTTACGCCTGTTCAAAGGCCCGTCGGCCCAGGACCGGGTCCTGGCGCTGGACTATTTGTACATCCTGGCGATGCTGATGATGCTGGTGCTGGGCATTCGTTATGCGAGTGACACTTACTTTGAAGCGGCGCTGCTGATTGCGCTGTTTGGCTTCGTGGGCTCATTTGCCTTGGCGAAATTCCTGCTGCGTGGGGAGGTGATTGAATGATGCCATTATGGGTGGAAGTGATCGTGGCGGTGCTGCTGGTAGTGAGCAGTGTGTTTGCGTTGATTGGCGCGATTGGCTTGCTGCGGATGAAGGACTTTTTTCAGCGCATGCACCCGCCGGCACTGGCCTCGACCTTGGGCGCATGGTGCGTGGCGCTGGCGTCGATCATCTACTTTTCGGTGCTCAAGTCCGGGCCGGTGTTGCACGGGTGGTTGATACCGATTTTGTTGGCCATCACGATGCCGGTGACCACGTTGTTGCTGGCCCGCACCGCGTTGTTTCGAAAGCGCATGGCGAGGGATGATGTACCGGCCGAAGTCAGCAGTCGACGCTGATCCCTATAGAGAACACGGCCCCCTCCCACATTTGGCTGGGCGCCAGGCAAAAGATCTGATGTGCGCCGCCAATTCCGCCAAACCGGCATCATCGGCCCGCACATGATCATGGGACGAGATATAACCTTCATAAGCCTCAAAGAACTTGTCCACCTTCGAACTCAGCGGCTTGAAGGTACTGTCGCCGCCGGTCCCATGCACGGGAAACAACTTCGCATGCAGGTGATCCACTCCATACCCTTCGAGTATCATGCCGGTGCGCGCCACATCGGGAAACGCCCGATCAATCTGTAGCGCGGTCTTCTTCGCCGCCACCGCAAGCGCGGCCAGCACCTCATCCGACTGCGCAAACGCATAGCTGCCGTAGTGCTGCTTAGGGATTACCACGCTGAACCCCGGGGTGTTGGGGAAGATCGACAGGAAAGCAATATGCCGGTCGTCCTCCCAGAGAATGTGGGCTGGGGAGGTTTTGCGGACCATATTGCAGAAAATACAATCCATTTGAATTACCACCAGTTTCGTCTTGGGTTTGGTCGTGGCAATCATCTAAAGCTAGGATGGAATGAGCGTCAAACCCTCCCAGTCAAACGGGACTTGAACAGGTGGTGGAAACGTGAATGGCGCACTGCTATTTCGCTTTAAAAAAGCCCCGAACCAGTCGGGGCGTTTTTTATTCAGCGTACAGCAACCAACTGTCAGTCAGCCAACCGCCACGTCGTCCCACCCTTCCCGTCTTCCAACACCACACCCATCGCGGTCAGTTGGTCACGAATCCGGTCGGATTGCGCCCAGTCTTTGTTGGTACGCGCAGCCAGACGCGCCTGAATCAGCGCATCAACTTCAGCCGCATCCACACGCCCTTCGGCGCCAGCTTGCAGGAAGTCATCGGCTTCCATCTGCAACACACCCAGCACGCTCGCCAGTTCTTTCAAACGAGCGGCAAGGCCCGCCGCCGCATCAAGATCACTCTCGCGCAGGCGGTTGATCTCGCGCACCATCTCGAACAGTACCGCGCAGGCTTCCGGTGTGCCGAAGTCGTCGTTCATGACCTCGGTAAACCGTGCCACGAACGCTTCGCCGCCGGCAGGCGCCACGGATGGCAAGCCTTTCAACGCATGGTAGAAGCGCTCCAGGGCGCCTTTGGCGTCCTTGAGGTTGTCTTCCGAGTAGTTGATGGCGCTGCGGTAATGGCTCGACACCAGCAGGTAACGCACGACTTCCGGAGGGTATTTTTCCAGCACGTCGCGAATGGTGAAGAAGTTGTTCAAGGACTTGGACATCTTCTCGCCATTGATGCGGATCATGCCGCAGTGCATCCAGGCGTTGGCGTAGGTTTTGCCAGTAGCCGCTTCGCTTTGGGCGATTTCGTTTTCGTGGTGCGGGAACTCAAGGTCGCTGCCGCCGCCATGAATGTCGAAGGTCTCACCCAGGCAGCAGGTGGACATCACCGAGCATTCGATGTGCCAGCCCGGACGGCCCGCACCCCATGGCGATTCCCAGCTTGGCTCGCCCGGCTTGGTAGCTTTCCACAGCACGAAGTCGAGCGGATCTTGCTTGGCTTCATCGACTTCGATGCGTGCGCCGATGCGCAGGTCTTCGATTTTCTTGCGCGACAGCTTGCCGTAGCCCATGAACTTGGCGACGCGGTAGTACACGTCGCCATTGCCTGGGGCGTAGGCGTAACCCTTGTCGATCAGGGTCTGGATCATCGCATGCATGCCAGGGATGTGGTCCGTGGCGCGCGGCTCCATGTCCGGTTTGAGGATGTTCAGGCGCGCCTCATCCTCGTGCATGGCGGCGATCATGCGCTCGGTCAGCGCGTCGAACGACTCGCCGTTTTCATTGGCGCGGTTGATGATCTTATCGTCGATGTCGGTGATGTTGCGCACGTACGTCAAGTCATAGCCGCTGAAGCGCAACCAGCGGGTCACCAGGTCGAAGGCAACCATGCTGCGGCCGTGGCCGATGTGGCAGTAGTCGTACACGGTCATGCCGCACACGTACATGCGCACCTTGTTGCCTTCCAGCGGTTTGAAGACTTCTTTGGTCTTGCTGAGTGTGTTGTAGATCGTTAGCACGACAAATCCTTCTTTCTACGCAAAGCCGCCAAAGGCGTCACTGGCCCCACGAATCACGCAAGGTCACGGTACGGTTGAATACCGGCTGACCGGGTTTCGAGTCCTTGATATCCGCGCAGAAGTAACCTTCGCGCTCGAACTGGAAACGGTCTTCCGGCTGTGCGTCGGCCAACGAGGGCTCGGCACGACAGCCCGTGAGTACTTGCAGGGAGTCAGGGTTGATGTTGTCGAGGAAACTCGCGCTGTCTTCGGCCTTTTCAGGGTTCGGCGAGCGGAACAGACGATCGTACAGGCGCACTTCGCACTCGATGCTGGCAGCCGCCGGCACCCAGTGGACCACGCCCTTGACCTTGCGGCCTTCAGGGTTCTTGCCGAGGGTTTCCGGGTCGTACGAGCAACGCAGTTCGACGATGTTGCCATCGGCGTCCTTGATCGCTTCATCGGCACGGATCACGTAGCTGCCACGCAGGCGCACTTCGCCGTTTGGCTCCAGGCGTTTGTAGCCTTTTGGCGGTTCTTCCATGAAGTCATCGCGGTCGATGTAGATTTCACGGGCGAACGGCAGCTTGCGCACGCCGAGTTCTTCTTTTTGCGGATGACGCGGCAGTTCGAGGTGCTCGACTTTGTCTTCCGGGTAGTTGGTGATCACAATTTTCAACGGACGCAGCACGCACATGGCGCGCGGGGCGTTCGCGTCGAGGTCCTGGCGGATGCTGAATTCGAGCATGCCGAAGTCAACCACGCCGTCGGAACGGTTGGTGCCGACCATGTCGCAAAAGTTGCGGATCGACGCAGGCGTGTAGCCACGACGGCGGAAGCCCGACAGCGTCGACATGCGCGGGTCATCCCAGCCATGCACGTGCTTTTCATCGACCAGTTGCTTGAGCTTACGCTTGCTGGTGATGGTGTAGTTCAGGTTCAAGCGGCTGAATTCGTACTGACGCGGGTGCGCCGGTACCGGCAGGCTGTCGAGGAACCACTCATACAACGGGCGATGGCTTTCGAACTCCAGGGTGCAGATGGAGTGGGTGATGCCTTCAATGGCGTCGGACTGACCGTGGGTAAAGTCGTAGTTGGGGTAGATGCACCACTTGTCACCGGTCTGATGGTGATGGGCGTGGCGGATGCGGTACATGATCGGGTCGCGCAGGTTCATGTTCGGCGAGGCCATGTCGATCTTGGCACGCAGTACGCGGGCGCCGTCCGGGAACTCACCCGCGCGCATGCGGGCGAACAGGTCCAGGTTCTCTTCCACCGAACGGTCGCGGAACGGGCTGTTCTTGCCCGGTTCGGTCAGGGTGCCACGGTATTCCTTGGCTTGCTCCGGGGTCAGGTCGTCGACATAGGCCTTGCCGGCCTTGATCAGCTCGACCGCCCAGTCAAACAACTGGTCGAAATACTTGGACGCATAGCGCACTTCACCGGACCACTCGAAGCCCAGCCACTTGATGTCACTTTCGATGGCGTCGATGTATTCCTGGTCTTCCTTGGCCGGGTTGGTATCGTCGAAACGCAGGTGCGTGACGCCGCCGAATTCCTGGGCCAGGCCGAAGTTCACACAGATCGACTTGGCGTGACCGATGTGCAGGTAGCCGTTGGGCTCTGGCGGGAAGCGGGTGACAATCTGCGTGTGCTTGCCCGAATCCAGGTCCGCCTGGATGATCGGGCGCAGGAAATTGACCGGGACGGCAGGTCCGGCCTTGGCATTCGAGGTAGGGTCGACAGTGGGCTTGCTCATAGGATCCTTGAACAGACAAGTACGTGGCCGGGCTAGGCCGACAAAACAAAGGCGATATCATAGCCGATGCTGTCAAGCACCTGACAGAGAAGCACTGAAAACGGCTGCATTTATTGCATAGGCGGTAAAAAACCACCTCGAAATTCCTGCAAGGCACGCTAAACTGCGCGTCTTGGCCGCAACTTCGCCATACCGGTCGTGGTGCCCAGGCACCCAAACCCACGAATTCCCTGAAAAGAGTAGTGAACATGACTCAAGTCAAACTGACCACCAACCACGGTGACATCGTCATCGAGCTGAACGCCGAAAAAGCGCCGATCACCGTCGCCAACTTCATCGAATACGTTAACGCCGGCCACTACGAAAACACTGTTTTCCACCGCGTCATCGGCAACTTCATGGTCCAGGGCGGCGGTTTCGAACCTGGCATGAAAGAAAAGAAAGACAAGCGCCCAAGCATCCAGAACGAAGCGGACAACGGCCTTTCCAACGACAAGTACACCGTCGCCATGGCCCGTACCATGGAGCCGCATTCGGCCTCCGCGCAGTTCTTCATCAACGTGGCCGACAACGCCTTCCTCAACCACAGCGGCAAGAACGTGCAGGGCTGGGGTTACGCGGTATTCGGTAAAGTGACCGAAGGCCAGGACGTCGTTGACAAGATCAAAGGCGTGCAAACCACCGGTAAAGCCGGCCACCAGGACGTTCCGGTAGAAGACGTTATCGTCGAGAAAGCCGAGATCGTTGGGTGATATTGCTGATTTCAGATTTGCATCTGATCGATACGCGCCCGGACATCACCCGGGCGTTTCTGGATCTGCTCCATGGCCGCGCCCGTGGCGCCCAGGCGTTGTACATTCTGGGGGACTTCTTTGAAGCCTGGATTGGCGACGACGGTATGACACCGTTCCAGCGTTCGATTTGCGCGGCTCTACGCGAACTGAGCGACAGCGGCACCCCGATTTTTATCATGCATGGCAACCGCGATTTCCTGATTGGCAAGGCGTTCTGCACAGCAGCCGGCGCCACCCTGCTCAAGGACCCGAGTGTCGTGCAGCTCCGTGGCGAGCCTGTGCTGTTGATGCATGGCGATAGCCTCTGCACCCGCGACGTTGGCTATATGAAGCTGCGGCGCATCCTGCGCAACCCGATTTTGCTGTTTATCCTGCGCCACCTGCCATTGCGCACCCGGCACAAGTTGGCGCGCAAGCTGCGCAGTGAAAGCCGTGCGCAGACGCGCATGAAGGCCAACGACATTGTTGATGTGACTCCCGAAGAAGTACCACGGGTGATGCAACAATTTGGCGTGCGCACCCTGGTCCACGGCCATACGCACCGTCCCGCCGTTCACAAGTTGCAGATTGGTGAGCAGGCGGCCAAGCGTATTGTGCTGGGGGATTGGGATAAGCAAGGCTGGGCGTTGCAAGTGGATGAGCAAGGGTTTCAGTTGGCGGCGTTTGATTTTGTGAACCCGCAGTTGGCGTTGCCTGTGGGAGCCGGGCTTGCCCGCGATGCAGGCACCTCGGTGTAACAAGAGCACCGAGGTGATGCTATCGCAGGCAAGCCAGCTCCCACATGGATCGAGTACATCCCTCAGTGGCCGGAGGCCTCCGGCCCAGCCTTCGCACCAAACGGCGGCTTCGCCAACCACACCAACAACATCAACCCCATGAACATCCACCCCAACAACGTGAAGTAATCCACGGTGGACATCATGTACGCCTGGCTGGTGAGGATTTGATCCAGTTGCGCATACGCCTTGTGCCCTGCCCCACCCAGCGCCTGCAACGCGTCGCGGGTCGCCGGGTCGTAGGTGGTCATGTTTTCGCTCATGTACGCATGGTGCTGGTCCGCCCGGCGAATCCAGATCCAGGTGGTCAGCGAGGCCGCAAAGCTGCCGCCCAGGGTACGCAGGAACGTCGCCAGGCCCGCACCGTCGGCGATCTGGCTGGGCGGCAGGTCGGACATCAGGATGCTCAAGGTCGGCATGAAGAACAGCGCCACGCCGATGCCCATGAACAGCTGCACCAGGGCGATGTGCGTGAAGTCCACTTCATTGGTGAAGCCAGCACGCATAAAGCAGCTCAAGCCAATCGCCAGGAACGCCAGGCCTGCCAGCAGGCGCAGGTCGAACTTGTGCGCGTATTTGCCGACAAACGGCGACATCAGCACCGGCAGAATGCCAATCGGCGCCACCGCCAGGCCAGCCCAGGTAGCGGTGTAACCCATCTGGGTCTGCAGCCATTGCGGCAGGATCAGGTTGATACCGAAGAAGCCCGAGTAGCCCAGAATCAGCACAATGGTGCCGATACGGAAGTTACGGTAGGCAAACAGTCGCAGATTCACCACCGGGTGTTTGTCGGTCATTTCCCAGATGACGAACACCGCCAGCGCAATCACCGAAATCGCCGCGCCAATGATTATGAAGTTGGATTCGAACCAGTCCAGGTCATTGCCCTTGTCGAGAATGATCTGCAAGGCGCCGACACCGACAATCAGGCTCAGTAACCCAACGTAGTCCATCGGCTGGTAACTGGTCTCGACCGGGCGCTTCTTCAACTGCGAACGCACCACCAGCACCGCAAAGATGCCGATGGGCACGTTGATAAAGAAGATCCACGGCCAGCTGTAGCTGTCGGTGATCCAGCCGCCGAGGATGGGACCGGCGATCGGCGCCACCACTGTGACCATCGCCAATAACGCCAGGGCCATGCCGCGCCTGGCCGGCGGGTACACGGCGATCAGCAAGGTCTGGGTCATGGGGTACAGCGGCCCCGCGACCAAACCTTGCAGCACCCGAAAACCGATCAGCTCGGGCATCGAGGTGGAAATACCGCACAGGAACGAGGCCAGCACAAACAGAATGGTCGCCCACAGAAACAGCTTCACCTCGCCAAAACGGCGGCTCAGCCAACCGGTAAGTGGCAGGGCAATGGCGTTGCTCACGGCGAACGAGGTGATGACCCAGGTGCCCTGCTCCGAACTCACGCCGAGGCTGCCGGAAATAGTCGGCAACGCGACGTTGGCAATGGTGGTGTCGAGCACCTGCATAAAGGTCGCCAGCGACAGGCCAATAGTGGCCATCAACAGGCTGGGTGGCGTGAAGGAGGCGTTATTGCTCATCAGCGTTGCGCAGCCTTGGGCGCGGCGGTGCTGTTGTCATGAATCAACTGCTTGATCATGGCATCCGCCTCGGCCAATTGGCCGTCATACACATTGGTGGTGAACGACGCCTTTTGCGGCGCCTGTTGCGCCAGTACCGGGCCACTCTGGTCGTGCAGGTCCACATTGACCACGGTGCTCAAGCCCACCCGAAGCGGGTGTTTGGCCAACTCGTCGGCGTTGATGTGGATGCGCACCGGCACCCGTTGCACGATCTTGATCCAGTTACCGGTGGCGTTCTGCGCCGGCAGCAGGGCAAATGCGCTGCCGGTACCGGCGCCAAGGCTGTCCACAGTACCGCTGTACTTCACGTCACTGCCGTAAATGTCCGACTCGATGTCCACCGGCTGGCCAATACGCATATCGCGCAGCTGGGTTTCCTTGAAGTTGGCATCGATCCACAGCTGGTTGAGTGGAATCACCGCCATCAACGCCGTGCCGGGCTGTACGCGCTGGCCCAGTTGTACGGTGCGCTTGGCCACGTAGCCGGTGACCGGGGCAATCAGAGTGCTGCGTGCATTGGTCAGGTACGCCTGGCGCAGTTGCGCGGCGGCGGCCTGCACGTCCGGGTGGGACGAGATCACGGTGTCATCCACCAGCGCATTGCTGGTCTTGAGTTGCTGCTCAAGGTTGGTCAGGGCGTTTTTCGCCGCCGTCAGGCTGTCACGGGCGTGGGACAGTTCTTCCCGGGAAATCGCCCCGCCCTGGGCCAGGGTTTTACGACGGTTGTAATTGTCCTGGGCCGTTTGCACGTCGGCTTTCTGCGCATTGACTTGGGCCTTCATGCCGTCGACGTTGCTGTATAAACCACGCACCTGACGCACCGTGCGGGCCAGGTTGGCCTGGGCACTTTGCAGGCCGACGGCCGCGTCGTTCGGGTCGAAGTTGATCAGCACTTGGCCTTCATGGACCAAATCGCCATCGTCGGCGCCGATGCTCACCACGGTACCGGTGACCAGCGGGGTGATTTCCACCACGTTGCCGTTCACATAGGCGTCGTCGGTGCTTTCGTTGAAGCGACCGTAGAGCTCATACCAGCCCCACACGCCCACGACGCCAAGGATGACGATCAGCGCGAGGCCGATCAGCATCACTTTGCGTTTGCGTGGGTTGTTGTCCTTGGGTTGTTCAGTTGCGGTGTTGCTGTCGGCAGTGGCCATGACAAATACCTCAAATTATTCCGAGCGTGTGGCTGGGGTGGTCGCGGCCACATTGTTGGCGTCGTATCCGCCACCCAGGGCCTGCATCAATTGAATCGACAGATCGATCTGCGCCGCATTCAGGCTCGCCAGTTGGCGCTGGGCCTGCAGCAACTGCTGCTCGATGCTGAGCACATCCAGATAGTTACCGATCCCGGCGCTGTAACGTTGAACGCCTGTGTCGTAGGACTGCTGGGCAATGTCCGCAGCGTGTTGCTGAGCCTGGATCTGCCGGCCGGTATCGCGCAGTTGCGAAAGGGTGTCGCCGATATCGCCAAGGGCTTGCACCAGGGTCTTGTTGTACTGGGCCACGGCCAGGTCGTAGTCGGCGTCGCGGGCATCCAGGTCGGCGCGCAGGCGGCCGCCGTCGAAGATCGGCAGCGAGATCGTCGGCGCGATATTGAAAAAGCGGCTGGCCGAACCAAACATCGCATCCCCCAGCAACGACTCGGCCCCGGCGCTCGCGCTCAGGTTGAGGTTGGGGTAGAAGCGGGTTTTGCTGGCATCGATATTCTTGCCCGCTGCCTCGACGCGCCAGCGCGCGGCGATCAGATCCGGGCGACGGCCCAGCAGCTCAGCCGGCAGCACTGAAGGCACGGCGACCGCGCTGGGCTTGAGTACGTTGGGACGGGCCAGCTCATTGCCACGGTCCGGGCCTTTGCCGAGCAGCACCGCCAGGGCGATTTTCGCGCTCTGCAGTTGCTTTTCCGCGTCGATCAGTTGCGACTGCGAGCTGGCTTCCAGGCTTTCGGTCTGTTGGTACTGGTACTGGCTGTCGATGCCCGAGTCCAGGCGGCGTTTGCTCAGGTCAAGCATCTGCCGGGTGCGTTTGAGGTCGTCATTGGCCAGGTCACGCACGATATGCGCCTGGCCCAAGTCGCTGTAGGCCTTGGCGACGTTGGCGGCCAGGGTCAGGCGCGCCGCCTGCTGATCAACCTGGGCGGCGCGAGCCTCGCCCAACGCGGCTTCCCAGGCAGCGCGCTGGCCGCCCCAGAGGTCGAAGTTGTAATTAAAGCTGGCGCCGATGTTGCGCACGGTCGAATAGGCATCGCCTTCGCCTCGCGGGTCCTGGTCTTTGGCCAGGCGCGAGCGGCTCACACCAGCGCTGGCATCCAGTGTCGGCATGCGCTCGGCATTGGCGGCGTAAGCGGCGGCTTCGGCCTGATGGGCACGGGCACTGGCGACTTGCATGTCGGGGCTGTTTTGCAGGGCTTCCTGGATCAGGCCGTCGAGCTGCGGGTCGCCAAGGTTTTTCCACCAGTCGGCGCTAGGCCAGGCCGCGCTCGACAGGGTCACGCCACCCAAGGACTTGCCGGTTTGCAAGGTATTGGCGTCAAGGCGTTTGCCCTGGGTGTCGAGGCCGCTGTAGTTGGCGCAACCGGCCATGCTCATGGCCACCAGCACCAGGCAAAGGGCGCGTGTGTTCATTGGTTACCTACCCGTTGGATAGTGATGGGATCACCTGCAGCTATCAGAATTTTCTTGAGGATCTTTTCCAGGGTTTCCAACTCACCCGGTTCCAATGCGCCGGCCAACTGGTTTAACGCATCGGCGCCGATGAACGGCAGCATGTCTGCCAAGCGCTGGCCGTCGGACGTGAGCACAAGCTGCACTTGGCGTCGATCCAGCTCTGAACGCTTGCGATCCAGCAGCCCCTTCTGCGTCAGGCGGTCGAGCATGCGGGTCATTGAACCGCTGTCCAAAGACAGGTGGCGGCACAGCTCCGCCGGGGTGTCGACGCCGAACTGAGCCATGATGATCAACACCTTGAACTGCGCGGCAGTGATGCCGTGGGGTTCCATGTGGGTGTCGATGATGCGGTCTTTGAGGATTGCGGCGCGCCCGAGCAATAGCCCCAGGTGGCAGTTGTGGAAGTTATCCGGAGTGAAGTGTTTCATCGGAAGTCACCTTATTACTGCCTAGGCAGTGAATGTGTGACGAGATATTACTGCTTAGGCAGCGAATGTCAAATGGAATAGTTAGCTTGCTTGGTAATTTCACGATGAGCGGTTTGAAATGCAAACAGATATGGCCGCTAGCGCCCACATCTGTTTGCTCCCACAGTTTTGAATCGCGCCGGGGTCAGAAATCGCGCTTGTAGAAGATATCCAGCGAACTGGCCACACCACTCGCCACCTCCAGATACACCTTCTTGCTCAACAAATAGCGCAAGGCGATGGTGCTGGCCGGTTCGAATACCCCTACCCCGTAACGCAGGCTGAGCTTTTCGGTGATTTTGCCGCTGGCGACCACGGCGGTGTTGTTGCCGCTGCCCTGGGTATCCAGGTCGAAATCCTGGATGCCCAACTTGGTGGCAAGGTCCGAGGTCACCCCGGCACTGCCCATCAACCCCAGGCCCAACGCCGCCTGGGCAAGCATGTTGTTGTCTTCACCGGTGGAGCTCAGCGGACGGCCAAGTACCAGGTAGGACAGCGCCTGTTCCTGGCTCATGGCCGGTTCGGAGAAGATTTGCGTGGTGGGCTGCTCGGCGGTGCCGCTCAGGCGGATACCGGCGATCACATCGTCGGTCTTGCGGATCGCTTCGACATCGAGATACGGCTGGTCCAACGGACCGGCGAACAGCAGCCGTGCACGCCGCACATCGAGCCGCTGCCCGTAGGCGCGGTAGCGGCCATCGTTGAGCCACAGCTCGCCACGGGTGTCGAGGTTGTCGCCGATGTGCACCTGGCCCTGCACTTTGGCGGTGAGGCCAAAGCCCGAGAAGTTGAGCTTGTCCTCACCCACCACCACGTTGATGTCCATGGCCATCGCCATCGGCGGCTTGCCCTCTTCGGTCTGACTGCCCACGATCACGGTGTCATCCGAGACCTTCACGGTGGACGGTGGCAACTCGCGCACGATGATATCGCCACGCGGGATGTGCACGTTGCCGGCCACGGCGAGCTTGTCATTCTTCAGGGTGATTTTCAGGTCGGGCGCCACTTCCAGCACGGCGTAAGGTTCAACCGTGACCGGCAACTGCGAGCCTTGCAGGCTGAGGTCCACCACCAGGGCCTTGCCCCAGTCGATCTGCCCTTTGAGGCTGCCCTGCCCGGCTTTACCGCTGCGCCAGCCGCCATTGAGCTGCACGCTTTCACCGGCGATCAGCGCCTGCACGTTCAGGCCTTCCAGGCTAATGGGCAGTTCCGGACCGGAAATCTCGCCGCCCACCAGGTTCACGCTGCCGTTGACCTGAGGTGCCAACAAGCCGCCGGAGATGCGCCCGTTGCCATTGAGCTTGCCGCTGAGGGTTTCCACCATCGGCACAAACGGCCGCACCACCGCGAGGTCCAGGCCGGCAAGGGTGAACGCGCCCGTGATCGGTTTGCTCTTCGGCAACGGGTTGATCTGCGCTTGCAACATCAGCTCGCCGAGCTTGCCGCCACGGAAGTTCAGCTGGGTGTCGATACGCTTGGGGTTGAGCGTGGTTTCCAGCTTCAGCGTGTCATAGGGGAAATCCAGCCACTGGTCCTTGTCCTTGACGCGCAAGGTGCCGCCGCTGGCGTCCACCGAGACCACGCCTTTGGGGCCGCTGTCCGGCAGATCGAGCTGCAGGTCGGCGTTGAGCTTGCCCTTCCAGGCGAAATCCTTGGGCAAAAACGCCGCCAGGCTGTCGATGGGAAATTGCTTGAGGTGGTAGCGCAGCTTTGGCTCGGGCATCAGCCGCTGGTCTTCGCCGCACAGGCTGGCGGGGCCGGAGACCCAACAATGTGCGGCAAACGTCAGCTTGCCATCGGCCATGCGTTCGATCTTCGCCGGTGCTTGCAGCTTCCAGTCCTGGCCGCCCGCTTGCACATCACCACTGGCGAGGCGCCCGCGCCAATTGCCTTTGTCGAGGTTGCCATCCAACGCCAGGGCCAGCTTGACCAAGGGGCCAGCCAGGTCCAGTTGGACCTTTTGGTTCTTGATATCGCCCTGGGCGCTGGCTGTCAGGGTGCCGACCTGGGTGTCACCGCTCTGAATGCCGCTGCCCTTGAGGTCGATCCTTGCGCGCTGGGCGCTATCGAGGCTGGCGTCGAGGGTAAGGCTTTGCAGGCGATTGTCGGCGAACGCCAATTGCTGGCCTTTGAGGGCGAGCTTGCCTTGGGGGGCCTTGAGGCTGCCGGCCACGTCGAGTCGGCCATTAACCTGCCCGCGCAACTGCGGCCACAGCTGGGCCAGGCGCGCCAGCTTGATATCGATCTGCCCAGCCAGGCGTTGTTGCAGACTGCCGCTGCCGTTGATGCGGTTGTCGCCCAGGCGGATATCCACGTTGGCCAGGGTCCACTGCTCGCCCGCGCCTTCAGCCTTGGCCGCCAGCACGGCAGTTTGCCCGCGCAGGCGGCCCTTGAGGTCGAGGTCGACATTCAGCTTGAGCTGCTCGTTCTTGAACTCGCCCTTGCTGCGCAGGGGGCCGGCCAAAGTGCCGGGCAGTTCAGCAACCCAGTACGCCGGGTTCAAGGCCGACAGGTCCAGCGCGGTGTCCCAGGCGATGCCGTCGGCGAATTGCAGGTTCAAGTGGCCTTCGGCCTTGCCTTGGCCGGCGGTGAGTTTCAGCTCGGGCAGGAAGACTTGCTTGAGGTCGCCACTGAACGGCGTGACCACATTGAACTTGCCCGCCGGGCCGTCGAGGTCGGCCTTGAGGTTGCCCAGGTAGTTACCGTCTTTGTAGGAAACCTCACCATTAAACGTACGCAATACGACTTGCGGCTCGTCGACAACCGGATAGAGGCGATGCCAGGGGAAGTCCAGCCAATCGATATTGGCGTCGGCGCTGAAACCTTGTTGCCAATCCAGTTGGGCCGTCAGCTTGAGGCTTTGCTTGTCTCCGGCATTCAGGTCCAGGCCGGCGATCTGCGCGCCCTTGGCGTCAACCCGGCCTTGCAGCAGCACATCCACCGGGCCTTTTTCCGCAGGAAGCACGGCCTTGCCCAACACTTGGTAGCCGCGCTTCAAGTCACCTTTGGCGGTGAGGTCGAGTGTGTTGAGTTGCAAGGTGTCCGGCAGATCGGCGCTGGGCTTGAAACTGTCGGCGGTGATGTGCAATTGGGCCGGGAGGTTTTCTGCCAAGGGTTGCAGTTCGCCCGTGAGCTTGGCTGGCAAATAGCCGCTGCTGTCTGCATCAAGCGTGAGAGTCTTTAACAAATCGCCATCGATCTTCAACGCCACCTTCCAAGGTGCGCTGCCTGGCGCATACGGCAGGCTTACATTCCCAGTGGCGCTCAGCGGCCAATCGCCGGTGGGTTGCAGCAAGCCGGCCAGGTCCAGTACCAGATCGTCACGCTGCAGGTGCACGGCGTCGATCTGCAGACCGGCAGCCGTCCAATGCGCCGCCAATTGCAGGCCCCTGAGTTCTTCGCTGCCGTTGAACAGCAGGCTACCGACGCGAACGTCGCCCAACTGGATGGCTACGGGCAGTTTCAGGTCGGGTAACTGGATCGGGCCGCTGCTTTCCTCAGTGCCCGGCGGAAATTGCAGGCTGACCTGATCCACGTCCAACCGATTAATGCACAAGGTCATGCGCAACAGGCAGGCGGGCGACCAATCCACCGTCGGCGCCTGGAGTTCGACGCGGCTGCTGTCTTGCTGCCACAGCAGATGGTCGGCGCTCCACTGGCCGCCCAAATGCCCCTGGAAATGCTCTACGCTCAACCCCGGTACGCGGGCCAATGCCCAGCGGCTGCCGGCCTGGGTGCCGAGTAACGCCCACAGCGCCAATAACAGCACGGCGAGGATGGCAAGCACGGCCAGCCCCGCTATTTTCACACCACGCATCACAGCTCAGGCCCCATGGAAAAGTGCAATCGAACGCCGCCCGGATCTTCGAGGGCATGGGCCAGGTCAAGGCGGATCGGGCCGACCGGCGAGACCCAGCGGATACCGACGCCGACGCCGGTTTTCAGGCTGGGCAGGTCCAGCGAATTGAACGAGTTGCCCTGGTCGATAAACGTCGCGATCCGCCACTTCTCGGCGATGGAATATTGATACTCGGCGCTGAGGGCAACCATGTAGCGGCCACCGATGCGGTCGCCGCGGTCGTTCTCGGGCGACAGCGTCTGGTACTCATAACCGCGCACGCTCTGGTCACCACCGGCAAAAAAGCGCAACGACGGCGGCACCGATTTGTAACCGTTGGTGGCACTGCCGCCGACCTGGGCGCGGGCGAGAAAGCGGTGGTTGTCCCACAAGGTGGTCAGACCCTTGACCATGGCCGTGCCGTAAAGCAGGTTGGTGTCGGAGCCTAAGCCCTCTTTGGCGACCTTGGTGTCGAATTGCAGACGATAGCCGTGGTGCGGGTCGATGCGGTTGTCGCTGCGCAGGTAGGCGTAGCTGATACCCGGCATCACCAGGCTACTCAAGCCGGAGTCGTTGCCCAGGCGATACTCTTCGCGCTGATACTTGAGCGAGATTACTCGGGTCCAACCGCTGGGCAACTTGCTATGCCATTCTGGGCCGAGGGTGAGCAATTTACTCACGGTGTCGGTGTTGGCGAGTTCTTCGTTCTGATAGCCACCGGAGAAGCGCAGTTTGTCGGTGAGCGGGGGGTCGAGCGGAATGTCGTACCACAGGCCGACGTTCTGCCGCGGTGCCGACAGCTCGGCTTCCCAGCCATAGCTATGGCCCTGTGGGTTGACCCAGTGACGGGTCCAGTTGGCTTTGCCGCGCGGGCCAACGTCGGTCGAAAAGCCCAAGCCCAGGCCCATGGTCCGCGGCTTGCGGGTTTCCAGACGCACGGCCACCGGGATGATGTCATCCGTCGAGGCGGCCGGCGCAGCGTCCACGCGCACGCCTTCGAAAAAACCACTGGCTTGCAGGTTCTGGTTGAGTTCGGCGATCAATTCGGAATCGTAGGGCGTACCGCTTTTGAACGGCACCATGCGTTGCAGCAGCTCTTCGTCAAACGGCGTGTCGCCGGCAAAGCTCACCTTGCCCAAGGTGTAGCGCGGGCCGCTGTCATAGATGAGTTCGATATCGGCGACGCCCGCCTGCGGGTCCACCGACAGTTTCTGTTTGGTAAAACGCCCGCTGAAGAAGCCGTAGCGCGAGGCCTGGTTCTGGATCAGCCGCTTGGCGTCTTCGTAATGGCCGTGGTTGAGCACGGCGCCGGATTTGAGGTCGTCGCTGACGGGCACGCGAAAAGCTTTGAGGTCTGCGGCTTGGCCGTCGACCCGTAGGGTCACGTCTCGCAAATGCACCGGCTCGCCGGGCTCGATGGTGAGGATCAGGCGCGGGTTCTTGCCGCCCTTCACATCACTTTCGATCTGTGGCTGATAGAAGCCCAGGGCCTGGGCTGCTTTACGCGCCTGCTCCTCGGCGCCACGGCTGAACCGCAGCAAGGCCTCTTCATCACGATCGCCCACCCCGCCGATGTAGCCCTCGATGTTGGCTTTCAACGCATCGTTTGAGGGCTTGATCCGCACGTCCAATTCGCTTTGCGCCAAGGCGCCGCAGCTTGTGAACAGCAGAATCAAGCCGCTGGTAAATCTTCCTGGAAACTTCATAGGCGCGGATGCTACACGAGCTGGAGAGCACTTTAGAACTCGGAAAATTCTGAAAAATTCTGCATCAAGCCGTTGCAGCATGTGACGACTGCGGGTTGGGATGAAAAAACACGTGCTCCACGACAGGTCCTACAGCGACTTCACCGATCTCTTCATACCCCTGGCGCTGGTAGAAATCCAGGTAGCGAGAATTGCCGGTGTCCAGCACCACACCGGACGAGTGCGGGTCGTCGGCACACCAGTTGTGCACCGCTTCCAGCAACTGCTCGCCGTAGTGTTTGCCCTGGAATTGCGGGTGAATACCCAGCAGCGGCAGCACGTGTACCGACTCACTTGGCAGGCACGCCAGCACCGCATGGTGGTAGTCGAGGTAACGCCGCGTGCCGCGCACGCCGGTGCTCAGCCACATGCGGATTTGCCAGGCCCAGCTTTCGGTAATCCCCAGGCGCCGCTGCGGGGGGGCGATCAGGGCGATGCCGATGAGCCGGTCATTGACGAATAGGCCGATGGCCGGAAGCTTCTGGAAGAAATGCTGCTTGACCAGTTCGCGCACGGTGGCGCGCACTCGCTGCTCATAACCTGAACGTTCCGCTTCAAAGATATAGGCAAACGTTGGCTCATGGCGGTAGGCCTGGTACAGCAGGGAACGGGCCTCGCGGGAGTAGCCGCTGTTGAGCAAGCGGATTTCGCCAATGGCGGTCGAAGTGTCTGGCATACAGTGAATCTCCCTGGGCACCGCTCAGAAGGCGGCGTTCTTATGGGTACGAACCCACGCAGCACGAGTCGTTCCCAGACATTAGCAGCGCAACTGCCCTACCGCCACGCTGGCCCCCGTCCGACTTGTCGGCTAGCATCGCCCTTTTGCCAGGACTGGACTGCCGACCATGAAAATCGTCTCCTTCAATATCAACGGGCTGCGCGCCCGTCCTCATCAGCTGGCGGCGCTGATCGAGAAGCACCAGCCGGATGTGATCGGCCTGCAGGAAACCAAAGTCCACGACGACCAGTTCCCGTTGGCCGAAGTACAGGCCCTTGGCTATCACGTGTACTACCACGGGCAAAAAGGCCATTACGGTGTGGCTCTGCTCTCGCGCCTGCCGGCGTTGAGCCTGCACAAAGGTTTTGCCACCGACGAAGAAGACGCCCAGCGCCGGTTTATCTGGGGCACCTTCGCCGACGAAAACGGCCAACCGGTCACCATCATGAATGGCTATTTCCCCCAGGGCGAAAGCCGCGACCACCCGACCAAGTTCCCGGCCAAGCAGCGCTTCTATGAAGACCTGCAACAGTTGCTGGAAAGCCAGTTCAGCAATGACCAGGCGCTGGTAGTGATGGGCGACGTGAATATTTCCCCGGAAGATTGCGACATCGGCATCGGCGCCGACAACGCCAAGCGCTGGCTCAAGACGGGCAAGTGCAGCTTCCTGCCCGAAGAACGCGAATGGATGGCCCGCCTGAAGAACTGGGGCCTGGTGGACAGCTTCCGCCACCTCAACCCGGACGTGGCCGACCGCTTCAGCTGGTTCGACTACCGCAGCCGTGGGTTTGAAGATGAGCCTAAGCGCGGGCTGCGGATCGACGTGATCCTGGCGTCCAATGGCTTGCTGCCAAGGGTCAAGGATGCGGGCGTGGATTACGATCTGCGCGGGCTGGAGAAGCCGTCTGACCATGCGCCGATCTGGCTTGAATTGAGCTGACAACATCGTCCAATGTGGGAGCTGGCTCCCACAATTGGATCCATGGCTTATCAGTCACATTGTTGAAACCTGCCTGACTTATTCTCGCGGCACTCCCTTTGGCTTGAGAAGGTGCCGGCATGATGCTGCGCGTTCTGTTTCTGCTGGCGCTCTTTCCTCTCTACGCGGTTTGCGCCCCCCTACCCGCTCCCGATCAAGGCCCTGCATTACGCATCCAGGGTTCCAATACCATTGGCGCGGCGCTGGGGCCGGCGTTGGTCAAGGGATTGATGGAACATCAGGGCCTGCAGGCCGTGCGCATTGAGCCGGCGCAAGGTGCCAATGAACAGCGCGTGACCGGCAAGACGCGCCTAGGCAAGACCGTGTCGATCGAGGTCGCTGCCCACGGCTCCAGCACCGGTTTCATGGCGCTGAAAAAAGCCACGGCCGACCTGGCGGCCTCGTCTCGTCCGATCAAGGACAGTGAACTGGTCGACCTCGACCCCCTCGGCGACCTGAAAAGCCCCGACGCCGAACAGGTGATCGCCATCGACGGCCTGGCCATCATCCTCAACCCGCGAAACCCGTTGAACGCCTTGAATACGGAGCAACTGGCGCAGATCTTCAATGGCGAAATCAGCACATGGGAAGCATTAGGTGGGGTCGGCGGGCCGATTCATTTGTACGCGCGCGATGATCAGTCCGGCACCTACGACACCTTCAAGGAACTGGTGCTTCGCTTGCGTGGCAAGCCGCTCGCCGCAGGTGCCAAACGCTTCGAGTCCAGCGAACAGCTGTCCGACGCGGTCAGCCAGGACCCGCAGGGCATCGGTTTTATCGGCCTGCCCTACGTGCGTCAGGCCAAGGCAGTGGCGATTGTGGATGGCGACTCGCAACCCATGTTGCCGCTCAATAGCCTGATTGCCACCGAGGATTACCCGCTGTCGCGCCGGCTGTTTTTCTACCTGCCGCCATCGGGGCGCAACCCATGGGCCAAGGCACTGGTGGACTTCACCCAGAGCAGCAAGGGCCAGGCGATTGTCGCGGCCAACGGGTTTATCGCGCAGCAGGTACAGGCGATCGCCGTCGAGCCGCGCGCGTCGATGCCCGAGGACTATCAAGCCATCGCGCGTGACGCTCAGCGTTTGACCGTGAATTTTCGCTTCGAAGAAGGCAGTGCCAGCCTGGACAACAAAGCGCGCCAGGATTTGCAGCGGGTGGTGGCGTACCTGAAAAGTCACAACAAGCTGGATAAGCAGGTGACATTGGTGGGGTTTGGTGATGTCAAGAATGACCCGCAACGGGCGGCGTTGTTGTCTAAGTTGAGGGCGATGGCGGTGCGTCGGGAGCTGGTGAAGAACGGTGTGATACTGCGCGATATTCGTGGGTTTGGGGCACAGATGCCGGTGGCGGCGAATACGGCGGATGAAGGCAGGATCAAGAATCGGCGGGTGGAGGTTTGGGTGTATTGAGCTCTAAGTCTTGTGGTGTTTTGACTGGTCGCCTCGCGAGCAAGCCCCACATTCGACCGCATTCTTACTGAAGATATGCGGTCAACTCTGGGAGCGGGCTTGCTCGCGAATGCAGGCGACGCGGTCTTATTGACCGCCGCGCATCAGTTCTTTAGGCACATATTTGCCAATCTCAAACTTGCCAATCGCGGCGCGGTGCACTTCATCCGGCCCATCCGCCAACCGCAGCGTACGTTGCATGGCGTACATATAGGCCAGCGGGAAGTCGTTGGAGACGCCCGCGCCGCCGTGGATCTGGATCGCACGGTCAATCACCTTCAAGGCCACATTCGGTGCGACCACTTTGATCTGGGCGATTTCACTTTTCGCGACCTTGTTGCCCACGGTGTCCATCATGTACGCCGCCTTCAAGGTCAGCAGGCGCGCCATGTCGATCTCCATGCGTGAGTCGGCGATCTTGTCGATATTGCCGCCCAAACGGGCCAGCGGCTTGCCGAACGCGGTACGGCTGACGGAGCGTTTGCACATCAATTCCAGTGCACGCTCAGCCATGCCGACGGAGCGCATGCAGTGGTGGATACGGCCTGGGCCAAGGCGGCCCTGGGCAATCTCAAAACCACGGCCTTCGCCGAGCAGTACGTTTTCATAGGGCACGCGCACGTTGTCGAACAGCACTTCAGCATGCCCATGGGGCGCGTCGTCGTAGCCGAACACGGGCAGCGGGCGCACGATCTTCACGCCGGGGGTGTCCACCGGTACCAGGATCATCGAGTGTTGCTGGTGGCGCGGCGCATCCGGGTTGCTCAGGCCCATGAAGATCAGGATTTTACAGCGCGGGTCGCAGGCGCCGGAGGTCCACCATTTCTTGCCGTTGATCACCCATTCGTCGCCCTGGCGCTCGGCGCGGGCAGCCATGTTGGTGGCGTCCGAAGACGCTACGTCCGGTTCGGTCATGGCGAAGGCTGAGCGGATCTCACCGCGCAGCAGCGGCGCCAACCAGCGTTGTTTTTGCTCTTCGTTGGCGTAGCGCACCAACACTTCCATATTGCCGGTATCGGGAGCGGAGCAGTTGAACGGCTCTGGGCCCAACAGTGAGCGACCCATGATTTCGGCCAGCGGCGCGTATTCAAGGTTGGTGAGGCCAGCGCCCAGTTCGGATTCCGGCAGGAACAGGTTCCACAGGCCTTCGGCTTTAGCGCGGGCTTTCAACTCTTCCATGATTGCGGTGGGCTGCCAGCGATCACCTTCGCTGACCTGGCGTTCGAACACCGGCTCGGCCGGGTAAACGTAAGCATCCATAAATGCAGTGACGCGTTCACGCAGTTCCTGAACCTTGGGCGAATAGGCGAAATCCATGAGCAGCTCCCTTCTCTGAGAGGTTGTTTAGGTCATGCAATCGATGCTAGAACAGCGTTGATAATTTACCTAGCCTATTCTCGGCGTGTATTAACATTCATCACCGATATATGATCGGCCTATCGGCACCCTAACAATAAGAGCGCAACCCAATGAATCTGAGCAAGGTCGACCTCAACCTGTTTATCGTCTTTGACGCGATCTACACCGAAGCCAACCTGACCCGCGCCGGGCAGATTGTCGGCATCACCCAACCGGCGGTGTCCAACGCTCTGGCACGCCTGCGCGAAACCTTCAACGACCCGCTGTTCGTGCGTACGGCTCAAGGCATGGTGCCCACGCCGATGGCGCAGAACATCATCGGCCCCGTGCGTAATGCCCTGTCGTTGCTGCGGGTGTCGGTGCAGGAAAGCCGGATTTTCAACCCGCAGCAGGCGGCCAAGACCTACCGCATCAGCATGACCGACCTCACCGAGGCAGTGATTCTGCCGCCGCTGTTCCAGCGCTTGCGCCGCTTGGCGCCGGCGGTGGTGATCGAGAGCTTCCTGTCCAAACGCCGCGAGACCACCAAGGAATTGGCTGCCGGGCGCCTGGACTTTGCGGTGGATGCGCCGCTCAACACCGACCCACAGGTGCGCCACGTCAAGCTGATGGAAGACCGCTATGTGTGCGCCATGCGCAAGGGTCATCCCATGGCTGGCAAAGACAAGCTGACACTGGATGACTACCTGGCGCTGACCCACATCCATATCTCCAGCCGTCGTAACGGCTTGGGCCACGTTGACCTGGCACTGGGCAAAATGGGCATCCAGCGAAAGATCGCGCTGCGCTCCCAGCACTACCTGATGGCCTCGCAAGTGTTGCAGCAGACCGACATGGTCATGACCGTGCCAGAACGCTTCGCCCGCCGCCACGAACTGCACTGGTTCAACCTGCCGGTCAACGATGTGCCGCCAGTAGAGACCCACCTGTACTGGCATGAAAGCACTGACCAGGACCCTGCTAATCGATGGATGCGTGAGCAAATGATCGAGTTGTGTCAGCAGGTGACGGCCCATGAAAAAAAACTGGATGGCAAACAACCCTGACTGTAGTGAGCGCGAGCCTTGACGTTAACGTCAAGCAGCCATTAGCTTAGCGCCCAAGACATCTTCTCGGGCACATCCATGAGCACGACCTACAGCATCTCCGACCTCGCCCGCGAGCTCGACATCACCACACGCGCCATTCGCTTCTACGAAGAACAAGGCCTGCTGGCCCCGGAACGCCGGGGCCAGGAGCGCATCTACTCGGCGCGCGACAAGGTCAGCCTCAAGCTGATACTGCGTGGCAAACGCATCGGTTTCTCCCTGGCCGAATGCCGCGAGCTGATCGAGCTCTACGACCCCTCCGGCGGCAACCACATCCAACTCAACAGCATGCTGGCCAAGATCGCCGAGCGCCGTGAACAGTTGGAACAGCAACTGCTGGATATCGAACAAATGAAGCTGGAGCTGGATACCGCGCAAGAGCGCTGCACCCAGGCCCTGGCCCACACCAAGAGCCAGGCTGGCCATTGATCAGAAGGTAACTGCCATGTCCCTCCCCTCACACGTACGCCTGGTGGAAGTCGGCCCGCGCGACGGTTTGCAGAACGAAGCCCACCCCATCAGCGTGGCGGACAAAGTTCAACTGGTGGACGCCCTCAGTGCCGCGGGCTTGAGCTACATCGAAGTCGGCAGTTTTGTATCGCCCAAATGGGTGCCGCAGATGGCTGGTTCTGCCGAGGTGTTTGCACAGATTCAGCGTAAAGCTGGCGTGACCTATGGTGCCCTGGCGCCTAACTTGCGGGGTTTTGAGGACGCGTTGGCGGCCGGCGTAAAGGAAGTAGCGGTGTTTGCGGCGGCGTCCGAGGCGTTCTCCCAGCGCAATATCAACTGCTCCATCAACGAAAGCCTGGAACGCTTCGCGCCGATCATGGCCGCGGCCAAGCAACATGGGATCAGCGTGCGTGGTTATGTGTCGTGCGTGCTGGGTTGCCCGTATGAGGGCCAGATCGCGCCGGAACAGGTGGCGATGGTCGCGCGCGAGTTGTATGCCATGGGCTGCTATGAAGTGTCCCTGGGCGACACCATCGGCACCGGTACGGCGGGCGCGACGCGGCGACTGTTCGAGGTGGTCGGCGCCCACGTGCCACGAGAAAAGTTGGCCGGGCACTTCCATGACACCTATGGCCAGGCCGTTGCGAATATCTACGCCAGCCTGTTGGAAGGGATCACCGTGTTCGACAGCTCTATCGCGGGCCTTGGCGGTTGCCCGTATGCCAAAGGGGCCAGCGGTAACGTTGCCACCGAAGATGTGGTGTACCTGCTCAACGGCTTGGGCATCCAGACCGGTATCGACCTGGAGGCGTTGATTCGTGCGGGCCAGCAGATCAGCAACGTGCTGGGCCGACCGACAGGGTCGCGTGTGGCCAAGGCGCGCAACGCCGGTTGAGTAGCGTAGCCGTGACAATGTGTTACCGCACACCTACACAACGAGTAACACGGGAACATATTTTGTCGTATTCGCCGTAGGCCAACGCCTACAAAAAAATTAACTCTTTGATTTTAAACGGATTTACAAAGTTGGCACGGCTTCTGCTATCTCTATGGCATAACAAGAATAAAAAGCGCCAAACCTAATAAAAATAAGACGAAACGACTCTGACATAACAAAAACAACACGGCAGAGACGCAGCTAACAGATTTTTTTGGAGAAGATGTGCTTCGCAGGGTACGGCGTGCCGAAACCCGCAACCGGTTAGAGAAAAATAAAACTACCTCAGGTAGCTACCCACTGGTTGGATCGATAACGAAGAAGCAGATCAGCGCTCAAAAAAATACGTTTGCTCTTGACTCCGAATGGGGGTCGCCAAAAACAGCGGTAAAGGGTAACGGTTGCCAAAAACAACAATAGACCGCCCCTCAATAATAAAAAAAGAGCACGCAACGACAAATTAAAGGGGACCCTAGGGTCCCCTTTGTGCTTTCTGCACCGTGCGATTACAGGGCGGTCCCACCTGAGGCCGCGAAGTTGTTGAACACCCTCCGCGTCAAGGTGTGCAGCGCTCGTTGTTCCAGCGCCCGCCGCTCAGCCCCTAGCTGCTTGAGTTCACGCTCAAAAAACACGCTTTGCATCGAGCCGTTCACCAGGATTTGATCCCTGCGCATACTCAACAGGCGCGCTAACCGGCCGACCGCCTCATCATGTTTTGTCTGCCACAGTGCTCTTGTCGCTGGATCTACAGCGGCGTCTTGCTCGCCTTGCAAATCCGAAATATCGAACAGCGCAGTGCTCTTTTCGTCTATCAGAACTAGGTCCGGCTTCATTAACGCCTCAAGTTCCTGAGGGTATCGGGTGCGCAGGTGTTTGTCCCAGAACAGGCGCCCGATAAAAAAGTCCGCCTCTTTAGCCGCATGACGCATTTCTCTTTGCACCTCTGCGCCCGCATTATCGATATCCGCTTGACTCACAGCGGCCTGCTGCGCAAACAACATGTCCCGGGATTGGACCGGCAAATCCAGCGATACCGCAAGCCGGGTGCGATAAGCCAGAATGACTTCAACCTGCTCGGTAAACCCGGGTCCTCTCGCCGCGACATCCCGTTCGGCAATGGCGTCTACCAACGCTAGACGAAACAACTTTCTGCCCGTGGATACCAACGCGCCTTCTTCGCTCTCAACGCCTGCCAACTCGAGTGCCCTCGCCCCCAGCAATTCACTCTCGAGATTCATGAATTCGACCGAGCTGCCGTCGCCACAGGTGACTCGATCATCGGCAGCTGCAAATAACGACTCTCGGATAGCCTGGCTTTCGCTCGCGGCCTCGAGCATGTTCCACACGCGCTGCGCCAGTACCGGGCGCGTCACATCACTGTTGAATTCCGCGCTGCGAGTAGTATCGGACACCACGGTAAAAAAAGCGGCTGACTCAGGATTGGCCCTGAGTTCGTCCCAGATCCCGCCGCGCCGGGCTGATTCGCTGGCCGACAACGCTCCCAGCCATAAGCCGCGCGCTTCGTCGACCGTAATGTGCTCCCCCAAATGCGCCGCGTTGAAAGGCTCACCCAGCCGCGCCAGGGTAGCCGCCGACAATGGATTGTCGTGCACGATGATGCGGTCCGGATGCTGGAAAGCGTATTCAGGTAACGTCGTGATCCGATTAGTGTGCAGATCGACGCGGGCCAGTTGGGGTAGTTGTTCGGCGCCGACAGGAAAGGTCTCCGTGCCGGTATCCGAAAGATAAAGCTGGTTCAAATTGCGCAGGCGGCGCAGGTCGGCCTGCCATCCCAGGCGACGATTATCGCTGAGATTCAGAATCTTCAGGCTCTGCATACCCTCCAGACGCAGGCGGCTCGATTCGGTCATCTGGATATCGTTTCGACTCAAATAGAGTTTAGTCAGCCCGGCCCCGCCATTAGCGAAATCTGGCAGTTGCGTCAGGTTGTTCTCTCGCATGTCCAGCCAGCGCAAGCCGCCGAATGCGTTCAGAAAAGGCAGTGAGCTGTCTGAAAGCGCCATTCGACGTAGAACCAGGCTGCCCACGTGATCCATATTTGCGGTTATCGCAGGCAATTCGCCAATCACTTCATGCGACAAGTCCAGTACATGGCCGATCGGCGTCTGATCCCCTGCCAATGCCTGCGCAGAACTTCTACGCCAGGCAGCCTTGATGGTGCCCGACACTCTGCGCCTGGCGCTTGCATAACCCGATCCGCCCTCCTGCTGCCAACTGCCCAGCGCCGTGTCCAAGTCTGCAAGCTCAGCTTCGAGTTGGGTCAACCTCGCCAGAAGTACAGCGTCGCCAGCGCCTTGAAGGTCGAGCATGACCTCGACCTCTGCCATGGACTTCGACGGGTACAGCGCCATTGCTTTCATCCTACAAACAGACGGACGCTCGCCAGCGCCGCCCACCGGGCTGAGTGGATACCCTATGCGTCCGTCAGCCAGACGCATGGGTGATTTGAAACCGGGTTTGATTGCTTTCAAGCCAAGTGCGCGCCGGCTCGCCAGCTCGCTCAGCGGCTGTTGCGCAATCTGCATCTTCAAGCGTTGGGCAGCCCTATTGAATTCGGCCCACCCTGTGAACTTGCCACTGCTTGCCATCCAGAGCGCGTTAAAGAACGCGCCTTCATCACTGCGCCAGTACTCTACTTTTTCCGGGCCGCTGCAGAGTTTCCACTCCTTCAGGTCGGTATGGATAAGACGCAGTTGCCTGGGCGCGCTCGTATCACCCACCCGGTCCAGCAGGGGACCATCGTAAGCGCCCTCGCGTAGCTCAACAGACACACCTTCCAGAAGCCCGGGCAGGGAGGCCATCTTGTGCAAGGCCAGCCGTACGACGTCCAACGTGAGTTGATTGTCGAACAAAAGATCTGCGTGTGCCCGCATCACTCGCGCCTTCTGCCAGTAAACACGTGCTTCCTCGGCCAGGCGTAAAGGCAAACGTGACCCGGTCTGCATGCTTGTCAGTTCCTGACTATTGGCATGGCTGACTATTTCTTCGGCGGCCAGTTTAGGCAGACCCGGAAAGTCGCGCTGGATCAGTTTTACGTTGGCGTCGCTGGATACATCACCGGCTGATATCTCCCGATTGAACAGCTTACCTTTGGTGCCATAGGCCGCCTCAAGCAAGCAATCCCGGTACCTCACCACCCTCGCATAGTGTGTACGCAAATACTGCATCAGCGGATCAGTATCTTCATCGTCAAGTTCTTCGTTCGCGGAGGGCGAAGTCTCGGATGAAACGTCTCGGGTCCTCAGGAACAGCATTGAGATAGCCTCTTGCGTCATCTTCTTTTCGCCCAATAAGTGGCGAATTTCGGGCTCCGTCAACTGCTCCCTGAATGACGAAAAGAGGCGGCCACTTTCCAGTTCCTCATGCCCAAGCGTGACGACCGAGGACGAATCACTCGGAACAGCTGAACACCACACCTGATTGCCCTCAGCATCCAGCGCCACCAACACACGCGACTCGGGCCACATCCCACACTCGAGCAACAACTGGACTTGTGTGAACCAATCGACCTGGCTAAAAAACCAAGGGTCTGAGTGGCTCAACCGATCAATAAATGACTGGTATTTACCGGCGCATTCAAACCGCCGCAGCATATCTTTGAGGAGTGGCGCAGGCGGCCGGTGCTCGATGAATACCCGACGCAACTCGTCATCTGTTACGCCACTGATCGCCCTCGCCTGCTCGAGCTGACTATCGCTAAGGTGATCGACGGTATGACCCATGCGACGCAACAGGGTTTGGCGATCCCACGTCGACGGTTGTTCGAACTCATGCACCCAAGCGCCTTCGCCGTTATGTCGCACACGTGGCGCATAGCGGGCATCACCCTCAGGGTGCACAAACCTGAACTCGTTATCGGTACCGCTGGCTTTGACCTTGTAATGACCACCACCGTTTGCCGGCAAGTAGAGACCTGCTTCGTGGACATAGAGCCCTAGCGCGTTTGGCCGTTGTCCGTCGGGCAACGCAATTTGATGCAGATATGACCTCGGCTGGAAATCATATAAACGCGGTCGCCCTCCGAGTTCCACATGCACCAGCCGCTTGATGAACGCCGTATTTTTCGCTGTCTCCAACACTTTGGGCAGCGCCAGCCCCGCCAGATTGAAACCCACCGCCGAAAAATGTGCCCAAACCGCTTGGACGTCGTCCTGGGACCAGGCATCAATCCCTTCACCGACCTCGTAGAGCACCTGCGCGGCGGCAACGACCAGCATCACCTCTCCCAGGAAAGGCACCACGAAAGAGGCAAGATTGAGAATATCCAGCGCTTTGCTGCCGAACGACCAGAGCCAGGCTTTATAAACACGATCGTCCACATCCTGGGTGGACACGACACTGGTGCTGGCATTGCTCATGATCAGCCGTATGCGCTGCATCGCGCAGTCCATCCAGACGTCTCGCCACGGTGACGCATAGGTTCCCTGACGATGGATCCGGCTTTTTTGCGCCGGGGCAAAATCCTGATCGTGGGCGTATACCGCCCCCGGATCCAGCAATGTTTTCAACTGCGTAAAAAAACCATCCTGATCGGCAAGTGGCACGAACTGGCTGAAGAATGTGCGGTATTCGACATGACACAGACGCGTCGTCAGCTCGTCGGTAAAGGCCGCAACATGGTCATAGACCTTGAGTGGATGGAGTGGATCGCCCGGAATGTATACCAGACATGGCCGGGGCACGAGCTCTGCACTCCTCACATTTGTCCGCCACACGACCGGACCGATGACCAGGATGTTCTCGATCACACAATTGAGTAACCGCAACGGCGAAAACTTCACCACTTCGCCGTCCCATTTTCGGTCCGCCTGATCAATCAACAGATCGTTGATCAACTGGTGGTGATCAGCGCGGATGTCCCCCTTCATCAAGGCAATCTCTGCAGCCAGTTTCAACTGGTTCCGATGGCTGGTAATCAGGGTGCTGTACAGCTTGCCAACTCCCGCCGGTGTGGTGGTGGTCCGAATATGATTGTTGAGAAAGGTGCGCACGCACTCGTAGTAGGAGTTCCCCAGATCGAGTTCCCGACACAGTTTGGCGAACTCATGAGACTTGATACGCACTGGGAGTGACTGGACGTTGCCTGGCGAATGAAGTTTATCGCTTGGATACTGGTAAAAGTTGTAATAGGTGATCAAGTGGCAGTCCTCGCAACCCGGATCACTTGCCTCTTGCGAGGTGAAGTTGTTCAGCGCAGCCTCCAGCAGGCTGATACCTTTGTAAAAATAGAATTGCGGGGCCAATGTGCTGGCGTAGGAGGTCGAAACTTCTCTGGGTGCGGACTCGCATTCCAGCTGTGTCAGCTTGCGGGCATAAAACGCTTTTCTGGTGTCCAACCTCTGCCCGAACGTTTTCTCGATCGCTGCCACCAACAACGGCTCGGCGTACTCTGCCGGTCCCTTCAGTTCACTGAACATCTGATCGAGTTGGTTCAAGGACGTCCTGCTGCGTAAGTGGATCGTGCTCATGCGATCGCGCGCAGCCGCCGGGGCCTTTTTGTACCAATCCGGGATGTTCAGTGCCAACGAGGCCAGTTCGGTTTTGCGCTGATCCAGCGCATCGGTGTACCAGCCAGGCGTGTTGTCCTTGATAAGCCGACCATGTGGACTGTGCTCGTCCTGAACAGGGCGCGTCGGGGGATCAATCGTGCGGTGTGTCATCGGTATGGCCGTCAAGTGGCGAAGTAGTTCGCCACTTTAGGCACCGCGCTGGCGCGCGCAGCAGTAGACATGCACCACGCTTCAGGCGTCGTCGCGCAACTCCTCGATGCTGATCTCGCGCATGCGGAATTTCTGAACCTTGCCCGTGACCGTCATTGGAAACTCCTCCACGATCTTGAAATGCTTGGGCGTCTTGAAATGCGCGATTCGCCCCTTGCACCAGGTGTGCAGTTCCAATTCATTGGCCACATGGCCTGGATGAAACTTGACCCAGGCGACGATGGCTTCACCGAAGCGTTCATCCGGAATGCCGATCACCTGTACATCCGCCACTGCCGGATGGGTGAAGAAAAACTCCTCCAACTCGCGCGGGTATACGTTCTCGCCACCGCGAATGATCATGTCCTTGTTGCGCCCCGCGATGCATACATAACCCTGGGCGTCCATGCTCGCCAGGTCGCCGGTGTGCATCCAGCCGGCGTCATCGATGGCCTCGCGGGTGGCGTCGGGGTTATTCCAGTAGCCGAGCATCACGCTGTAGCCACGGGTGCATAACTCGCCGATTTCACCGCGTGCGACGGTATTGCCGTCAGCGTCGATGATCTTGTTTTCCAACTGCGGCTGGGTGCGACCGACCGTGGTGACGCGACGTTCCAGGTCATCATCCGCGCCGGTTTGTAGGGACACCGGGCTGGTTTCGGTCATGCCGTAGGCAATCTGCACCTCACTCATGTGCATCTCGTTGATGACCCGGCGCATCACTTCGATGGGGCACGTCGCACCGGCCATGATGCCGGTGCGCAAGGTAGACAGGTCGAACTCGCCGAGACGTGGGTGATCGAGCATGGCGATAAACATGGTCGGCACGCCGTACAGGCCGGTGGCGCGCTCTTCGGCGACGGCAGTGAGGGTCTGCAGCGGGTCGAAGCCGTCATTGGGGTAGATCATGGTGGTGCCGTGGGTGATGCAGCCCAGATTGCCCATCACCATGCCAAAGCAGTGATAAAGCGGCACCGGGATCACCAGGCGATCCTGCGCGGTCAAACCCAGGCTTTCACCGACCATGTAGCCGTTATTGAGAATGTTGTGATGACTGAGGGTCGCGCCCTTGGGGAAGCCGGTGGTGCCGGAGGTGTACTGGATATTCACGGCTTGGTCGAAGTGCAGGCTGGCCTGGCGGTTGTGTAACTGTTCGGGCGCAATGCCAGCGCCGAGCGCGGCCAACTGCGACCAGGGCAGGAATCCCGTGGGCGGACTGGGGTCGAGGCTGATCATGCCGCGCAGCTCGGGCTTCAATTCCTGGAGCATCGCGTGGTAATCGGACGTCTTGAACGACCCGGCGCATACCAGCCACTGGCAACCGGACTGCTTGAGCACGTACGCCAATTCACTGCTGCGGTACGCCGGATTGATATTGACCAGGATCACACCCAGCTTGGCACTGGCGATCTGGCTGATACACCACTCGGCGCAATTGGGTGCCCAGATACCCAGGCGATCACCGATCTGCATGCCCAGCGCGAGGAATGCGCGGGCATGTAAATCCACGGCCTGCGCCAGTTGCTGCCAGGTGTAGCGCTGCTGTTGATGGCGCACCACCAGCGCCTCGCCATCGGGAAACTGTGCAACGGTGCGATCAAAGGCCTGGCCAATCGTCATGGCCAGCAAGGTCTTGTCCTGAACGCCACGGCTGTAGCTCTGATTCGATTGATCCATAACGACCCCTGTTGTCTTTTTTGTAGGTTGACGTAAACGTAAACTACGATTGACAGCGCCTTAACGCAAGCTTACGTTAACGTAAAGGTGAACGCCCTCCCCTGGCGCGCCATCCACACAAAAACAACGCTCACATTAAGGTGCCCGTCCATGAGTTACCCGTCCCTGAACTTCGCCCTCGGTGAAACCATCGACATGCTGCGCGACCAGGTGCAGTCGTTCGTGGGCAAGGAAATCGCGCCCCGTGCGGCACAGATTGATATCGACAACCTGTTCCCAGTGGACCTGTGGCGCAAGTTCGGCGACATGGGCCTGTTAGGCATTACTGTGCCGGAAGAGTACGGCGGCGCCGGCCTGGGTTACCTGGCGCACGTGGTGGCCATGGAAGAAATCAGCCGCGGTTCGGCGTCGGTGGCCTTGTCCTATGGCGCGCACTCCAACCTGTGCGTAAACCAGATCAACCGCAACGGCAACCACGAACAGAAACTCAAGTACCTGCCCAAACTCATCAGCGGCGAACACGTCGGCGCGTTAGCCATGAGCGAGCCGAACGCCGGTTCCGATGTGGTCTCGATGAAACTGCGCGCGGATAAGCGCGGCGATCATTACGTGCTCAACGGCAGCAAGACCTGGATCACCAACGGCCCTGACGCCAGCACCTACGTGATCTACGCTAAGACCGACCTGGAAAAAGGTGCCCACGGCATCACCGCGTTTATCGTCGAGCGCGACTGCAAAGGCTTCAGCCGCAGCAACAAGTTCGACAAACTAGGCATGCGCGGCTCCAACACCTGCGAACTGTTTTTCGATGACGTCGAAGTGCCCGAAGAAAACATCCTCGGTGTACTCAATGGCGGCGTGAAAGTGCTGATGAGCGGCCTGGACTACGAACGCGTGGTGCTTTCCGGTGGCCCCACCGGGATCATGCAGGCCTGCATGGACCTGATCGTGCCCTACATCCACGACCGCAAGCAGTTCGGCCAGAGCATCGGCGAATTCCAGCTGATCCAGGGCAAGGTCGCCGACATGTACACCCAACTCAACGCCAGCCGCGCCTATCTCTACGCGGTGGCCCAGGCCTGCGAACGTGGCGAAACCACGCGCAAGGATGCTGCCGGGGTGATCCTCTACAGCGCCGAACGCGCCACGCAAATGGCCCTCGATGCGATCCAGATTCTCGGTGGCAACGGCTACATCAACGAATTCCCTGCCGGGCGCCTGCTGCGCGATGCCAAGCTGTACGAAATCGGCGCCGGCACCAGTGAGATCCGCCGGATGCTGATCGGCCGCGAACTCTTTAACGAGACGAAATGAATTTCGTCAGCCGCAAGTGCCAAGCTTCAAGCTGCAAGAGGACCGCGTTTACTTGCAGCTTGTGGCTGACAGCTTGCAGTTCGTAGCTCGCAACGCCTACGGAGTAAGCCATGCTTTTACACACCCAGCTCAACCCACGATCGGCGGAGTTTGCCGCCAACAGCGCGGCGATGCGCCAACAGGTCGACGCCCTGCACAGCCTGCTCGCGCATGTGCAGCAAGGCGGCGGCGCCAAGGCTCAGGAACGGCACACGTCACGCGGCAAATTGCTGCCACGCGAGCGCATCAACCGCCTTCTCGACCCAGGCTCGCCGTTTCTCGAGCTCAGCCAATTGGCCGCTTATCAGGTGTATGGCGAAGATGTGCCCGCCGCTGGCGTAATAGCCGGGATCGGCCGCGTGGAGGGCGTCGAATGCATGATCGTCGCCAACGATGCCACCGTAAAAGGCGGCTCCTACTACCCCCTGACTGTAAAAAAGCACCTGCGCGCGCAAACCATCGCCGAGCAGAATCGCCTGCCGTGCATTTACCTAGTGGACTCCGGCGGCGCCAACCTGCCACGTCAGGATGAAGTGTTTCCGGACCGCGAGCACTTCGGGCGGATCTTCTTCAACCAAGCCAATATGAGCGGCCAAGGCATCCCGCAGATTGCCGTGGTAATGGGCTCATGCACAGCCGGCGGTGCTTATGTGCCGGCGATGGCGGACGAGGCAATCATGGTGCGCAACCAGGCGACGATATTCCTCGCCGGACCGCCTTTGGTGAAGGCTGCCACCGGTGAAGTAGTCAGCGCCGAAGACCTCGGCGGTGCCGATGTGCACTGCAAGATCTCTGGCGTGGCCGACCACTACGCCGACAGCGATGAACACGCTCTGGCGCTGGCCCGGCGCAGCGTGGCCAACCTCAACTGGCGCAAGCAGGGCGAACTGTTGCAGCGCACGCCCGTAGCACCGCTTTACAGCTGCGAAGAGCTTTACGGTGTGATCCCGGCCGACGCCAAGCAGCCCTTTGACGTACGCGAAGTGATCGCACGGCTGGTCGACGGCTCGGTGTTCGATGAGTTCAAAGCACTGTTCGGTAACACGCTGGTGTGCGGCTTTGCGCACCTGCACGGCTACCCGATGGCGATACTGGCCAACAACGGGATTCTGTTTGCCGAGGCGGCGCAAAAAGGCGCGCACTTTATCGAGTTGGCCTGTCAGCGCGGCATTCCCCTGCTGTTCCTGCAGAACATCACCGGCTTTATGGTCGGGCAGAAATACGAAGCTGGCGGCATTGCCAAACACGGCGCCAAGCTGGTCACCGCAGTGGCCTGCGCCAAGGTGCCGAAGTTCACGGTGATCATCGGTGGCAGCTTTGGTGCCGGTAACTATGGCATGTGCGGCCGTGCCTATGACCCGCGTTTCTTGTGGATGTGGCCGAACGCACGCATCGGCGTGATGGGGGCCGAACAGGCGGCCGGCGTGCTGGTGCAGGTAAAACGTGAGCAGGCTGAACGCGCGGGCGTTGGTTTCAGCGCCGAAGAAGAAGCCGCGATCAAGCAGCCAATCCTCGACCAGTACGAAACCCAGGGCCACCCCTACTATTCCAGCGCGCGCCTGTGGGACGACGGTGTCATCGATCCGCTGCAGACCCGTGACGTGCTGGCCCTGGCCTTGTCCGCCTCGCTGAACGCCCCCATCGAGCCGAGCCGCTTCGGCGTGTTCCGCATGTAAATGGAGCTGCACCCCATGAGCGATTTCAATACCCTCGAACTGATCACCGACAGCCGTGGTTTTGCCACGCTGTGGCTCAGTCGTGAAGCCAAGAACAACGCATTCAACGCCGAGATGATCCGCGAACTGATCATCGCCCTCGACCAGGTGCAAGGCGATCCGTCCTTGCGCTTTTTAGTCCTACGCGGGCGAGGCAAGCACTTCAGTGCCGGCGCAGACCTGGCCTGGATGCAGCAATCGGCCGAATTGGATTACCACACCAACCTGGACGACGCCCGCGAACTGGCGGAGCTGATGTACAACCTGGCCAAGCTGAAAATCCCGACACTGGCGGTGGTACAAGGCGCGGCCTACGGCGGCGCACTGGGCCTGATCAGTTGCTGCGACATGGCGATTGGCGCGGACGACGCGCAGTTCTGTCTGTCGGAAGTACGCATTGGCTTGGCGCCGGCGGTGATCAGCCCGTTTGTGGTGCAGGCCATCGGCGAACGCGCGGCGCGGCGCTATGCGCTGACCGCTGAGCGATTTGGCGGCCAGCGTGCACGGGAGATCGGTTTGCTGGCGGAGAGCTACCCAATCGACACGCTGGACCAGCAGGTGGAACAGTGGGTCGCCAACCTGTTGCAAAACAGCCCGGCGGCGATGCGTGCCAGCAAAGACTTGCTGCGCGAAGTCGGCAACGGCGCCCTCACCCCGGCCCTGCGTCGCTATTGCGAAAATGCGATTGCGCGCATTCGCGTCAGCGCCGAGGGCCAGGAAGGTTTGCGCGCCTTCCTGCAAAAACGTCCACCGAGCTGGCAGCCACAGGAGCCGCGTTCATGAGCCCACTCACGACCCTGCTGGTCGCCAATCGTGGCGAGATCGCTTGCCGCGTGATGCGCACCGCCAAGGCCATGGGCCTGAAAACCGTGGCCGTACACAGCGCCACCGACCGCGATGCACGCCACAGCCGTGAGGCCGATATCCGTGTCGACCTGGGCGGCAGCAAGGCCACAGACAGCTACCTGCAAATCGATAAACTGATCGCCGCCGCCCAGGCCAGTGGCGCCCAGGCAATTCACCCAGGCTATGGTTTTCTGTCGGAGAACGCAGGGTTTGCCCGCGCGATTGAAGCCGCCGGCTTGATCTTCCTCGGGCCGCCCGCCTCGGCCATCGATGCCATGGGCAGCAAGTCGGCCGCAAAGGCGTTGATGGAAACCGCCGGCGTGCCGCTGGTGCCGGGTTATCACGGCGAGGCCCAGGACTTGGAAACCTTCCGCGCGGCCTGCGAGCGTATCGGCTACCCCGTACTGCTCAAGGCCACGGCCGGTGGCGGTGGCAAAGGCATGAAGGTGGTCGAGGACGTCAGCCAACTGGCCGAGGCCCTGGCCTCGGCACAACGTGAGGCGCTGTCGTCCTTCGGCAACGGGCAGATGCTGGTTGAAAAATACCTGCTCAAGCCGCGTCACGTGGAGATCCAGGTGTTTGCCGATCAGCATGGGCATTGCCTGTACCTCAATGAACGGGATTGCTCGATCCAGCGGCGCCACCAAAAAGTCGTCGAGGAAGCGCCGGCTCCAGGCTTGAGTGTTGAACAACGCAAAGCCATGGGCGAAGCCGCTGTGCGTGCGGCCCAGGCCATCGGGTATGTCGGCGCAGGTACCGTGGAGTTTTTGCTGGACGCTCGCGGTGAGTTCTTCTTCATGGAGATGAACACGCGTCTGCAGGTGGAGCATCCGGTGACCGAGGCGATTACGGGCCTCGACCTGGTGGCCTGGCAGATTCGTGTCGCTCAGGGCGAGGCGCTGCCGATCACCCAGGAGCAGGTGCCGCTGATCGGCCATGCGATCGAAGTACGCCTGTATGCCGAGGACCCGGCCAATGATTTCCTGCCCGCCACCGGGCACCTGACGCTGTACCGCGAACCCGCGTCGGGCGCTGGCCGCCGCGTGGACAGCGGTGTCGAGCAAGGCGATAGCGTGTCGCCCTACTACGACCCGATGCTGGGCAAGCTGATTGCCTGGGGCGAGGACCGTGAACAGGCGCGCCTGCGCCTGCTGGGCATGCTGGATGAGTTTGCCGTGGGTGGCCTGAAGACCAACCTGGGCTTTTTGCGGCGCATTATCGGGCATCCGGCGTTTGCGGCAGCCGAGTTGGATACCGGCTTTATTCCGCGCTATCAGGATGAGCTGCTGCCGACACCTGGCGAACTGAGCAATGATTTCTGGCAGGCAGCGGGCGCGGCGTTCATACAGACCTTGCCGGCCGGTGACGGGCCTTGGGCAGATAAGCGAGGCTTTCGTGCCGGTTTACCTGCCGAGGTTTCGCTGCATTTGAGCTGCAATGGTCAGGATCGGCTGGTGACACTCGCTGCCGATACCGCGCAATTGCGCGGTGAACAGTTGTTGATCGAGCACCAGGGCGTGCGCCTTGGCCATCTGGCTGTGCGCCACGACCGCACGGTGTACCTGCGTTGGGACGGCGAGGTGCATGCCGTCAGCCTGCTTGACCCGATTGCAGCGTTCGACGCCAGCGGCGCTCATCAAGGTGGCCTTACGGCACCGATGAACGGCAGCATCGTGCGCGTGCTGGTGCAGGTCGGGGACAACGTGGAGGCCGGCACGCAACTGGTGGTGCTGGAGGCTATGAAGATGGAACACAGCATTCGCGCGCCCCAGGCTGGAGTGGTCAAGGCGCTGTTCTGCCAGGAAGGCGAAATGGTTGCCGAAGGTTGCGCGTTGGTGGAGCTGGAAACAAAGGTCTAGAACTTTGCCGTGGCCTGCACAACGACGCCAAGAATGCGGCAATCGCCGGTGAACTGCCGTTTCGGGTAAGTCGGATTGAGCGGCACCAGATAGAGCTGGCCGCTCTCTTCCTGCAGCTGACGGAAGGTCGCCTGGGGGCTATCGGCCCATTGGGCGACCACCAGCTTGCCGGGCTCGGCGGTAATGGCCGGATCGACCAGAATCATCATGCCCGCACTCACGCTGAGCCCGCTGGGTGCCGTCATGGCATCGCTTGTGACCGGCAGCCAAAAGGCATCGCCGTGGGCATGATAATCCGTCAACTCGAAGCGGGCGGTACCATAAGGCGTTCGCTCTTCGCGGATTTCGCACAGCCCTTTCCAGTCGCTGACCGGATAGCGGAAATACGGGTTGTAGTTTTTCTCCGGAGGCACTTCATCGGCCCGCTCGCGAATATCCAGCGCGACCTCCAGGTAGCCCAGGCCCAACGCCGCCAATACCCGGTTCATGTCCGCCAGGCTGGGTGCACGGCGCTTGTTGAGCCAATGGCCCACGCCCCCCTGGGACATGCCCAAGCGTTCAGCCAACTCACCTTGCGTGACCTTGCGGTCTTCCATGTTGGCCTTGACCAACGCGATCCAGTTATCCATGGGGCTGACAATACGTCACGTAGTTTTCAGGGCAATAAACAGTTTGTAGTAATCCATAAAACGACATAAATACGATACGTACTATCATCGGACATAAGGTTTTCGACACCCACCCAGAGTACCGCCCCTTATGACGACAAGCCCGCTTCTCCTGCCTGAAATCCCGGAAGACGATGAATTGCACGACCTGCGCAGCAGCGGTGCTGCCAAGCGTGCGTTGGACTTTTACTTGAAAGAGGATATGTCGACATCAACCCCTGAAGAGGCCTTGTTTGCCATCAATGCAGGCATCAGCCAGGAGGACGCCCTGGTGCACGCCTCGGAGCTGTTGCGCAGCGCTGCGGCCACGGCCTATGCATCAGCGAGCAGCCATCAGGGCAGTCATCGTGACATGGCGTTTTCAGTGGTGTATTTGATCGATATGGCGAAGGCGATGGTGGAGCGGTCGTTGCAAGTGCCAGAGGCTCAAGCGAATAGATAACTGGCGGTTAGAAAAAATATTTCTATCCCAAGGATAAAAACATTTGACTTGCAAATGATAATGATTATTATTGGGCCTAGCTGATCGCGAGATCAGTCGATAGAACAAGGGACCTTAGGTCGGACTCTTGGAATATCTCCTCATCAGGCTAATCACGGTTTTTGACCCGGCTCTTTGGCCGGGTCTTTTTTTTGCCAGTTTCCCTGGCGTGGCTTCAGGCTAATGAAGACTGTGTGCGACTTGATGGCGCGCATGGTAGCAAACGACCATCGCCAAAAGAAAGCCAGCGGATAGCTCTAGCCCACATCTTTGCGAATTAGCGCTTGAGAATCAATCTCATAGATTCTAAGCTGCCGCGGCGTCAAGGACGACGCCCCCTCCCTCTCGCAACAATTTTGCATCCGATCTTTACCAGACTCCTGTGTAATATAGCCGCCACAACACTCATATTCAGGCAACCAGACTATGACCGTGGCCTTGACCTCCATCAAAATCAGCACCGACTTCGACAGTGGCAATATCCAGGTACTGGATGCCCACGATGCCTATCAGTTGTTGCTGGCAATCAAACCCGATACATGCAGCGCGCATTACCAATGGTTCCACTTCAAGGCCGAAGGCATGCATGTGGGCCACACCCATACCTTTCGCCTGAGCAACGCCGGACAGTCCTCCTACCCCAACGCATGGAGCGGCTACAACGCCGTGGCGTCCTACGACCACATCAATTGGTTTAGGGTACCTTCGCGATTTGATGGAGAAATCCTGCATATCAGCCTCGAGACCCGCGAAAAACATGCCTGGCTCGCCTATTTCGAACCCTATAGCCGCGAGCGTCACGACTGGCTGATCGAGCAGGCCCTGAACCGCACTGGCACCCAACTGCTGGCCACCGGTAAAAGTGTTGAAGGCCGTGATATCCAGCTGTTACGGCGGGGTAAAGGGGGCGAAGGCCGGCGCAAGATCTGGATCATCGCTCAACAGCACCCCGGCGAGCACATGGCCGAATGGTTTATGGAAGGCATCATCGAACGCCTGCAACAGGACGGCGACGATGAGATGAAAAAGCTGCTGAAAGTCGCCGACCTGTATCTGGTGCCCAACATGAACCCGGACGGCGCCTTCCACGGCCACCTGCGCACCAACGCCATGGGCCAGGACCTCAACCGCGCCTGGCAGAGCGCCAGCCAGGAGAACAGCCCGGAAGTGCTGTTCGTGCAGCAACAAATGGAAAAGTACGGCGTTGACCTGTTCCTCGATATCCACGGCGACGAGGAAATCCCCTACGTATTCACCGCTGGCTGTGAAGGCAACCCCGGCTATACCCCGCGCATCGAGGCGCTGGAAGAACATTTCCGCAGCCACTTGAGTGGCCTGACCCGCGACTTCCAGACGACCTACGGCTATACCCGCGACCTGCCGGGAGAAGCCAACATGAGCCTGGCCTGCAACGCGGTAGGCGAGCAATACGACTGCCTGTCCCTGACCCTGGAAATGCCCTTCAAGGACAACGACGACGCCCCCAACCCGCACACCGGTTGGTCAGGTAAACGCTCGATGCAGTTGGGCAAGGATGTGTTGAGCACCGTCGCCTCTATCGTCGACGAACTGCGTTAAACCGACTCGGCGGGCACCCGCCGACAATCCTCGGGCCCCAGCAAGCGTCCATCCGCGGAGCGCAATTCCAGCGCTCGCAGCGGCTCACCCTGGGCGCGGTCTACCATCACTGAATGCGCCTCGCCTGCCCCGTAGAAAAACCCTTCCCCCCACTGCCGTAACCCGATGATCACGTTGAACAGGCCTTGACCCTTTTCCGTGAGGGCGTACTCCTGATACGCACTACCATCCGACGCAGGCACGACCTCTAGCACGCCATGGTTCACCAGGCTGCGCAAGCGCGTGGACAGAATATTCTTGGCCATCTCCAAGCTGCGCTGGAATTCACTAAAGCGACGGATGCCATCAAACGCGTCGCGAATGATCAGCAACGACCAACCATCGCCAATGGCATCCAACGAACGCGCCACCGGGCATTCGGCACTTTCAAAACGGGTGAGGTTGACCATCAGGCTGCCTGTCTTGGATCAATAATGTGGTTGCAATATAAAACCGGAATCCTTACCGTGCAACTGGTTTCATTTTAGAACCACACAAGGATAAGCCGCATGCCCTCATCCCCCTTGAGCGGCGCCGTGGTGTTGCTGTTCGCCATCGCCTGTGGCCTGTCGGTGGCCAACGTCTACTACGCGCAGCCGCTGCTCGACGCCATGGCCGAGACCTTCGCCATGGATCACGCCACCGTTGGCATCATCATCGCCCTCACCCAGGTCGGCTATGGCGTGGGACTGTTGCTGCTGGTGCCTCTCGGGGATTTACTCAACCGGCGCAAACTGATCGTCACCCAACTGCTGCTTTCCACGCTCGCCGTGCTGGTGGTGGCGTTGTCTTGCAACAGTTTCTGGTTGCTGGCCGGCATGGTGCTCACCGGGCTGTTGGCCGTTATCGCCCAGGTGCTGGTGGCATTCGCGGCCCATCTGGCGTCGCCTGAACAGCGCGGGCACGTGGTCGGGCTGGTTACCAGCGGTATCGTGGTCGGCTTGCTGCTGGCGCGCTCGGTTTCAGGCGCCATGGCTGACCTGGCGGGTTGGCGTTCGGTGTACATGCTGTCGGCAGGCCTGACGTTATTGATGGCGATCCTGCTGTGGAGAGTGCTGCCAGGCACGGAGCAACCGCAGGCAACCGGCACCTATGGCGCGTTGATCCGCTCGGTTTTCAGCTTGTTCAAAGAGGAAAAAGTCCTGCGTGACCGCGCCGTGCTGGCGATGCTGATTTTCGCCGCCGGCACCGTCCTGTGGACGCCAATGGTATTGCCCTTGAGCGCCCCGCCGCTGTCGCTTTCGCACACGCAGGTCGGCCTCTTCGGGCTCGCCGGTGCCGCCGGAGCCCTGGGTGCCGCGCACGCCGGACGCCTGGCCGACAAGGGCTTCGCCCAATGGGTCAGCGGCACGGCACTGCTGCTCATGCTGCTCTCTTGGGTTGCCATCGGTTTTACCCAATCGTCTCTGTGGGCACTGTCGCTGGGGGTGATTGTGTTCGACCTGGGCTTGCAGGCCGTGCACGTCACCAGCCAAAGCCTGATCTATGCGGTACGCCCCGATGCACAGAGTCGGCTGGTGGCGGGTTACATGGTGTTTTACTCAGTAGGCAGTGCGGTGGGATCGGTCAGTGCCACGGCGATGTATGCCTGGGCCGGGTGGATCGGGGTGTGCGGCCTGGGCGCGGCGATGAACCTGCTGGCATTGATCTACTGGCTGACCACACTGCCCCCGAAACCGGTCTCAGTCTTTGCTGCCGGTCATGCTTTGAAGCACGCCGTCACGGCGAATCAGCCCATGGAACAGCGCCGCCGCCAGGTGCAACAACACGGTGAGGAATAGCAGATAGGCCAGGAACCCATGGGCCTTGCGCAGCACCGCAAACAAAGGCGCATTTGCCCCCACCAGCGCCGGCAGCTGCACTGAACTGCTAAGCATCACCGGGTCGCCCGCCGCCGAAATCATCGCCCAACCCAGCAGCGGCAACACCAGCATCAAGGCATACAGCACCAGGTGAGACGCCTTGGCTGCCAACACTTGCCACAGCGGTACGTCGGCGGGCAACGGTGCTTGGCGCGTGGAGAAGCGCACCACCAGCCGCACGATCACCAGCGCCAGAATCGCGATACCCAGCGGCTTGTGCAGGTGGATCAACCATTCATGCCGCTGCGAAACCGACGCCGCCAGGCCCGCGCCGATAAACAGCATGGCGATGACCATCAGCGCCATGAGCCAGTGCAGCAGGCGCGCCAGGGGGGCGAAAAACCGTGGTTGGTCATTCATGGCTTCGACTCCTGAGGGGCGCTGCGCAACGGGCTGACTTCACCGGCGCGGCGCAGGTACGAACTGGCATACGCCGCCGAACGTGCCGCGAGCAACGGGTCATTGGAGGCTTCGATGCCACTGGGCAGAATCAGCGGGTCGAAGTTGATATCGCGGCAATCGCCATCGGCCTGAGCCTGGCTGCTTTGCAGCACCAGGGTGCCGGCATTGATGACTTTATGCTCGCCGGTCCAGGTCTTGCTCGCATCGTCCAGCGGGTCACCGGGATTGGCCAAGGTCATGTTCAACTGCCAACGCAACGGTCCAGCGGACAGGCGTCGCACCAGGTCTTTTTCCAGGAAATCGCTGCCCGCAGGTGAGGTATCGCCCGCTGCATCCTGACGCTGTGGCACCACGCCCCAACGCACGGCCTGGCGCTTGCCATCGGCGCCCACCAGGTAAAACGCGTTGATACCGTTGTAGGTTTCGGTCGCATAACTGGCGGAAGGCTTGGCGGTCTTGACCCACGCCAGGAACGGCGCCGTCTCGGGATGAGCCGCAAAGAACGCTGGCATGCTCGCCGGGTTGGGCTTGCCGGTGGAAGGCTCCGGCGCACCGGCCTTGAGCATCTGGTAGAACGCCTCGGGCGTACCCACCGGGAACACTGGCATGCTGTTCATGCCGGTGCGCCACTGCTGGCCGTTGGATTGGCTAAATTGCACGGCAAAGCTGCGGATCGGCACACTGCTGTCCGGCGCATAAGGGTTGCCGCTGGGCAAGGCAAACCGGCCGATCAGCGGGGTCTTGGCCTCGTTGAACACCTGGGCACTGGAGTAGGCACGCGCCTCGGGGCTGCTCTCGAAATAGCCGGCCACGCACACGCCCTTGGCATGGTTACGCCGGAAGCCTGGGTGGACACCGTTGTTGGTTTCCAAGGCATTGACCAGGGTTTTCGGACGCAAGCGCTGTGGGTCGAGGGTGCCATTGACGTAGGCAAATGCCCCCGCCATAACCGCAACCACGGCTCCGATACCCGCCAGGCGCGCGATCAGGCTCGACGTGCTCAAGGGGGGACGGGGCGGTGATGAGTGATCTACCATGAAGAAACTCCAGGGCCAAAGGCCGTAGGGGTGAACATAAGGTCGGAGCATTAAGACGAACGCCGATTGGCTCTATTCCCAGGCCTTGGATTTATTTCCCGGCAAGGGGGAATAACCTTCATCGCCGCACGTCTCTCTAGTCCCAGCGTAGTGAACAGCCAGCTCCCCATGCATGAACTCGACGAACCGTTACGTGAACTCATCCCCAGGCTGCGGCGCTTTGCCGTGTCCCTGACGCGTAACACCAGCAGCGCCGACGACCTGGTGCAGTCGACCCTGGAACGAGCGATCATCAGTTGGGCCGACAAACGCGTCGAAGGCGACTTGCGCGCGTGGCTGTTCTCGATCCTCTATCGGCAGTTCCTCGACACCCACCGCCGCACACGGCGCTACGCACGCATGCTGGAATTCTTTACCGGGCGTGATGATGCACAGCCGTCGGTCGAACGTACGGTGATCGCCCAGTCAACCCTGCAAGCCTTCGATCAACTCAACACCGAGCAGCGTGCCCTGCTGCTGTGGGTCTCGGTCGAAGGCTTGAGCTACAAGGAAGTCGCCGAGATCCTCGATGTCCCCATCGGTACCGTAATGTCGCGCCTGTCCCGGGCACGCCAAGCCCTGCGTCAACTCAGTGATGGCGAAATTGCCAGCCCTTCCCTGCGGATACTCAAATGATCAGCCTGCCCCCCAGCGAACGCGATTTGCATGCCTACGTCGATCACCAACTGCTGGAAAGTGATCGCCGTGTCCTGGAAACCTATCTGGCGGCCCATCCGGACGTCGCCGCCCAGGTCCACGCCTGGCAGCACGACGCGCAATTGCTGCGCGCCGCATTGGGCGGTGCCCTGCAACAGCCGGCTAACCCGGACCTGGACCCAGCACTGATTCGCCAGCGCATCAAGCGCCAATCGCGCCGCCATTTCGCTACGGCAGCCATGCTATTGATCGCCGTCAGCCTCGGTGGCCTGGGTGGCTGGCACGCCCGTGAAGCCACTCAGCCGCCTCTGTTGCCGATGGCCGATGCGATGCAAGCCTTCCGCCTGTTTGCCCAGGACGGCATCATGCCCGCCGACTACAAGGTTCAGGGCGACGGCACGATGCAGGCTTGGCTAGACCGCTACTTCAACCAGGCGCACCGCCTGCCTGACCTGAGCGCATCGGGCTTCAGGCCGGTCAGCGGGCGCCTGCTCACTACCGAGCAAGGTGCCGCCGCCATGGTGCTCTACGAAGACCCGCAAGGGCGGCGCATCAGTTTCTACATCCGCCCGCCTGGCCCGGATAACGGTTTCCTGCCCAGTGGCAGCCGCCGCGCCGATGGCTTGCAGGCCCAATACTGGTCGGGCGCTGGCTACAACTATGCGGTGGTCAGCCCCGTGGGCCAGCCGACCCCGCAGATGCTGAAGTTCTAGAAGCCCACGCCCAACACGATGCTATCGAGCTAGGTGCCGCCCAGCGGCACCTAGCTCTATTGGTCAAATCGCGGCGGGCGCCCTACAGTAAGCGACCACTGAAATACAGAGTGACTTGCATTGGCCGTGCTTCCCCTTATCCGTCGCCTCCTCGGTAAAAGAACCGACAGCCTCGACGACTCGCCCATCCCTGCATTCTTTCAGCAAAAAGCCGAGCAACAGGGCTTTACCCTGAGCAGCGGCCAAACCCGCGCCATTGCCGCCCTGGCCCGTGAAACCAAGACCCTGCTCGCCGGCCAGCCCACCCGCAGCCTGTATTTGCACGGGTCGGTGGGCCGCGGCAAAAGCTGGCTGCTGGATGGCTTTTTTCAGGCGTTGCCGATTACCGAGAAGCAACGTGTGCACTTCCATGACTTTTTTGCCCAACTGCATCGCGGCATGTTCAAGCATCGCGGGCAAGACGATGCCCTGGTCTTGACCCTGGATGAACTGCTGACGGACTGCCGGGTGCTGTGTTTCGACGAATTCCACGTCCACGACATCGGCGATGCCATGTTGATATCTCGGCTGTTCAAGGCCCTGTTCGGACGCGGTGTGCTGGTGCTGGTAACGTCCAACTATGCGCCGCAAGACTTGCTACCCAACCCCCTGTATCACGAGCGCTTCAAGCCGGTGATCGACCTGATCGCCGCGCGTATGGAGGTGCTGGAAGTCAGCTCGCCCCAGGATTTTCGCAGCCTGCCCCAGACTCGGAGCGTGCAACGCTTTACCAGCGGTCACTACGTCTGGCCGGGGACCGCGAGCCAGCGCAAAGCACTCGGTTTGACCGCTGTAGACTGCACGCCTCAGCCCTTGCCCGTCGGCACTCGAACCTTGATATGTCGCCGCCATACAGGCCGCTCCATTGCCTTCACCTTCAACGACCTGTGCGAACAGTTGACGGCAGTGATGGACTACTTGCTGCTCTGCCAGGACTACGATGACTGGATCATCGACGGCCTGCCACAACTGGCGGAGTGCCCGATTGCCGTGCAGCAGCGATTCATCAATCTGGTGGACGTACTCTACGACCGGGACAAGCAACTGATTCTGATCGGCGAGCAGCCCCTCAACCTTGCCTTGGGTGGCAAAGCCATCGACCTCGCCCGCACCGCCAGCCGTCTCGGACAATTGCAACAGGCCGGCCCGCAACGCTCGCGCGACCCGGTATCATGAACGCCATTCACGCCACCTTGTCGAGTGACTGCGCCGTTCATGAATACCCTCGCCCAACTCAAGGCCGGCCAACTGGCCGGTATCACGCGGCTGGACCTGTCCTGTGGGCTGACCGAATTCCCCCGGGAAATTTTTGAACTGGCCGACTCGCTGGAGATCCTCAACCTCAGCGGTAACGCCCTGAGCAGCCTGCCCGACGACCTGCACCGCCTGCCTCACCTGCGCGTGCTGTTTTGCTCGGATAACCTCTTTACTGAACTGCCAGCCTGCCTGGGCGAATGCACGAGACTGAGCATGATCGGCTTCAAGGCCAACCAGATCCGCCACGTGCCTGCCGCCGCGTTGCCGCCGTTGTTGCGCTGGCTGATCCTGACCGATAACCGCATCAGCCAATTGCCCGACGAACTGGGCAAGCGCCCGCTGCTGCAAAAGCTGATGCTGGCCGGCAATCTCCTGGTGCACCTGCCGGAGAGCCTGGCCCACTGCCACAACCTCGAATTGCTGCGCATCGCCTCCAACCGCCTCACCCATCTGCCGGAATGGCTACTGGCCCTGCCAAGCCTGACCTGGCTGGCCTATGCCGGTAACCCGGTGGAAATGGCGATGGAGGTGGCAGTTGATGACGCCACCCCCAATATTCCCTGGTCCGACCTGGAACTGGCCGAAGTCCTCGGTGAAGGCGCTTCCGGCGTTATCCGCAAAGCGCTGTGGAAACCGTCAGGCAAACCCGTCGCAGTCAAACTCTATAAAGGCACCATCACCAGCGACGGCTCACCGTTGCACGAAATGCAAGCCTGCATCGCCGCCGGGTTGCACCCCAACCTGATCACGGTAGAAGGCCGCGTTATCGGCCATCCTGATGACCAGGCCGCATTGGTGATGGACCTGATCGACCCGAGCTACCGCAACCTTGCAGCCCTGCCGAGCCTGGCCTCGTGCACCCGGGATATCTACGAATCGGGCATGCGCCTCAGGCTTGAAGTGGCCTTGCGCATGGCACGGGGCATCGCTTCGGTGACTGCGCATTTGCACCGTCATGGCATTACCCATGGCGACCTCTACGGCCACAATATTTTATGGAATGAAGCGGGTGATTGCCTGCTGGGGGACTTTGGCGCGGCGTCGTTCCATGCCACGGCAGGCACCCTGGAAACCAAGGCGTTGCAGCGCATTGAAGTGCGGGCGTTCGGCGTGTTGCTGGGGGAGTTGTTGGAGCGGGTTGAGGAGCGGGTGAACAGCGAATTGATGACGCTGCAAGAAAGCTGCTGTCAGCCTGATGTACTGGCGCGGCCAGGGTTCGAGGAAATCGAAGCACTGCTGAACCGGGACTGAAACTCGGTTCAAATGTGGGAGCTGGCTTGCCTGCGATGAGCTCGTGTCATTCACTTTTTCAGTGACTGATACACCGCTATCGCAGGCAAGCCAGCCCACACTTTTTACCGCGTTTCAGCCAGCCAGACCGACGAACATATCCTGCACGTCATCATGGTTGTCCAGGCCTTCCAGGAAGGCTTCGACTTCGGCCATCTGCTCGGCGCTCAAACCGCTCACCGGATTTTTCGAGAGGTAACCCAGCTTGGCCGACAGCACGGTGAAACCCTGCTCCGGCAAGGCCTTTTGTACGGCGTCCAGGTCGGTGGTTTCGGTGATGAACAGGGTGGTGCCCTCTTCTTCGCCGTCTTCGAAATCCTGGGCCCCGGCTTCAATCGCGGCCATTTCCGGATCGGCGTCCGGGCTGTCCGGCGAGGCTTCGATCAGGCCGACGTGGTTGAAGTCCCACGCCACGGAGCCGGAGGCACCCAGTTGACCCTTGCGGAACGCCACACGGATTTCAGCCACGGTGCGGTTGATGTTGTCGGTCACGCACTCGACGATAAGCGGCACCTGGTGCGGGGCGAACCCTTCGTAGGTGACACGGTGGTATTGCACGGTTTCGCCGAGCAGACCGGCGCCTTTCTTGATCGCGCGTTCCAGGGTTTCCTTGGGCATCGAGGCCTTTTTGGCCTGTTCCACCACCAGACGCAGGTGGGCGTTGGTCGCGGTGTCGGCGCCGTTGCGGGCGGCGATGGTGATTTCTTTCACCAGCTTGCCGAAGATCTTGCCCTTGGCATTGGATGCCGCTTCTTTATGTTTGACTTTCCACTGTGCGCCCATGACTCACTCTCTTTTCGTCCATCGCGCCGAAACGTCTACTGGCCGGCGCTTTGGGGGCAGAGTTTATAGCGCAAGAACGCATCGTTCCACCAAAAAACCGTCAGGGTGCCAACTCGAAAAATGCCTGAGTCAAGCGCAATGAGCGCCGCCGCTCCATGCAGCCAAGCATGTGGTGATTCAGCAGCCCTTCGCCCTGGATCGGCACGGCGCACACGCGCGGGTCGGGGCTGACTTCCATCGACGACACCACGCCTACGCCCAATTCGGCAGCAACGGCCTCGGTCACCGCCTCACGGCTGTCGAGTTCCAGCAGCACCTTGGGCTGTACACCGGCAGCCAGGCAGGCGGCATCGAAGGTGCGCCGGGTGATGGAGCTGGGCTCGCGCAGCACCATGATCACGTCGTTGAGCTGATCCAGGCGGATACCCTTGGGCAGGGTCGCCCAGGGGTGACTGGCAGGCACCAGCGCGCAGATCCGCGACGCGCTCAGGGGTAGCAGATGCAGGCCATTACGCGGCTCCACTTCGGTGAGTACCGCCACATCCGCATGCTCGGACAACAACGCAGCCAGGGTTTCCTGGGCGTTGCCCAAGCGCAGGTTGACGGTAATCCCAGGGTAACGCGCGCGCAGGCTGGCGATCATCGGCATCACCAGATGCGGGCCGTCCGCCGCCACTTCCAGGCGCCCGGTGAGCAATTGCCGGTTGGCCTCCAGCATCGCCTGCGCTTCATCCACCAGGCCGAAGATCGCCCGTGTGATCGCCGCCAGGCGCGCGCCCTCCTGCGTCACCTCTACCCGACGTGCGGTACGCCGCAGCAACGGGATCTGGTAGTGCTCTTCCAGAGCCTTGATATGCCCGGTTACCGCCGGTTGGCTGATGAACAGCCGCGCCGCCGCACGGGTAAAACTGCCTTCGCGGGCCACGGCATCGAATGCGCGCAATTGAAAAAGATTCATAGCTATCGGCCTCACTGATAGCTCGCATAACAACAAACAATTTGATTGATGACAAGCCAAACTGCAATTTAGGCGCCGTAGCTTCAGCCCCCGATGCCTTGCGAGAATTTGAGATGACCACCGCGCCGATCCTGCTGACCCCTGGCCCCCTGACCACCTCCGCCCGGACCCGTCAGGCAATGATGGTGGATTGGGGTTCATGGGATGACCGTTTCAACCAGCTCACCGCCAGTGCGTGCGAACACCTGCTGGCGATTCTCAACGGCGCCGACAGTCACCATTGCGTGCCATTGCAAGGCAGCGGCACGTTCGCTGTCGAAGCCGCCATCGGCACCCTCGTACCGCGCAACGCCAAGGTGCTGGTGCTGATCAACGGTGCCTATGGCAAGCGCCTGGCCCGGATCTGCGAAGTGCTCGGCCGCGATTTCAGCACCTTTGAAACCGCCGAAGACAAACCGACCACCGCCGCCGACGTCGACCGGCTGCTGCAGGCCGACAAGGCCATCACCCACGTCGCGCTGATCCACTGCGAAACCAGCACCGGTATTCTCAACCCACTGCCGCAAATCGCCCAAGTCATTAAAAACCACGGCAAGCGCCTGATCATCGACGCCATGAGTTCCTTTGGTGCGCTGCCGATCGACGCCCGAGAAGTGCCGTTCGACGCTCTGATTGCCGCCTCCGGCAAATGCCTGGAAGGCGTGCCGGGGATGGGTTTTGTCTTCGCCGAAAAAACCGCGCTGGCCGCGGCCCAAGGCAACTGCCATTCCCTGGCGATGGACCTGTTTGACCAGCACAGCTACATGGCCAAGACCGGCCAATGGCGCTTCACCCCGCCGACCCACGTGGTCGCAGCCCTTCACGAAGCGCTGCTGCAGTACGTTGAAGAAGGCGGCCTGCCCGCGCGCCATCAACGCTATGCACGCAACTGCCAGGTGCTGCTGGATGGCATGGCCGAACTGGGCCTGCGCAGCTTCCTACCGGCGGCGATCCAGGCGCCGATCATCGTCACCTTCCACGCTCCGCAACACCCGCGCTATCAATTCAAGGATTTTTACGAACGAGTCAAGGCGAAGGGTTTCATCCTGTATCCGGGTAAATTGACCCAGGTGGAAACCTTTCGCGTGGGCTGCATCGGCCATGTCGATGCCACCGATATGAACGCCGCCGTCACCGCCATTGGCGAAGTACTGCAAGCCATGGGCATCACCCTCTCTTCCTTCGGAACACACGCATGAACTACCAGAACCCCAACGCCCTGCAAGCTGTGATCCTCGACTGGGCCGGCACCGTGGTCGACTTCGGCTCCTTCGCACCCACGCAGATTTTTGTCGAAGCCTTTGCCGAATTCGACGTGCAAGTCTCCATCGAAGAAGCCCGTGGCCCGATGGGGATGGGCAAGTGGGACCACATCCGCACCCTGTGCGACCAGCCGCAGGTCGCCGAACGCTACCGCAAAGCCTTCGGCCGCACGCCGAGCGATGACGACGTAACCGCCATCTACCAACGCTTCATGCCATTGCAGATCGAGAAGATCGCCGAGCACTCGACGCTTATTCCCGGTGCCCTCGACACCATCGCACGGCTGCGCGTGCAAGGCATAAAGATCGGTTCCTGCTCCGGCTACCCCAAACAAGTGATGGATAAAGTCGTCGCACTGGCGGCCACCAACGGTTATATCGCCGATCATGTAGTGGCCACCGATGAAGTGCCCAATGGTCGCCCCTGGCCAGCCCAGGCGCTGGCTAATGTGATCGCGCTGGGTATCGATGATGTGGCAGCGTGCGTAAAGGTTGACGACACGGTGCCGGGTATCCTCGAAGGCCGCCGCGCCGGTATGTGGACCGTTGCCCTGACCTGTTCCGGCAACGCACTGGGATTGACCTACGCGCAGTTCAGCGCCCTTGACGCCGCCACTTTGGCCAGCGAGCGCAAGCGCGTCGAAGCGATGTTCGAAGGCTCGCGCCCGCACTACCTGATCGACACCATCAACGACCTGCCTTCGGTGATCGCCGACATCAATGCGCGCCTGGCGCGTGGGGAAATGCCGCAGAGCCACTGACCGAGGTCAAGAAAAGCGCAGTCGCACCGCGTAAAACGCACAAAACAGGCTTACATTAAAAGGACTTCGTCATTAAAGAACGGAGGTCTGACCTGATAAGTGAGGAACACAGCGATGCCGTGGAAAAACTCCGATACGCGCTAAAGCACCCTGTCGATCGCGTTGCACTGGTTGATGGTGGTGCTGCTGGCAGTGGTCTACGCCTGCATTGAACTGCGCGGCCAGTTTCCGAAAGGCAGCGGTGCGCGAACGTTGATCGTCGAAATGCACTTTATGTTTGGCCTTACCGTGTTTGTGCTGGTGTGGCTGCGGTTGTTTGCGCGCAGCCTGGGCGTCGCACCGAAGATCCTACCTGCACCGCCACAATGGCAGCGTTTGCTGGCTACGCTGATGCATGTCGCGTTGTATGCGTTGATGATCGGCATGCCGATTGCCGGTTGGCTGATTGTCAGTGCCGAGGGGCATTCGGTGAGTTTCTATGGCATGGAGTTGCCGCCGTTGATTGGCGAGAACAAGGACCTCGCCAAGCAGATTGAAGGCTGGCATGTCTGGTTCGGCAAGGTCGGTTATTGGCTGATCGGGCTGCATGCACTGGCGGGAATTGCTCACCATTACATCCTGCGGGATAACACGGCGTTGCGGATGATACCGGGTCGGTTTGCTCGCGATGGGGTTGCGTCAGTCAGCAAATCTGCCAAATGACACGCCCCCTTCGCGAGCAAGCCCGCTCCCACATTTTTGACCAAGCACGCCCCAAACGATCTCGGTCGGCTGTCAGACCGCCTGGCTTTTGATTTTGATCTGAGGCGCCCCGTCAACCACGCTGGCCGAACGCAGGCAAGCCAGCTCCCACAGGGGTTCTGTGTCAGGCATTGAACCCTCGACAGCCCTGCAGGCCGCCGGTGTGGACGAAGATCAGGCGTGTGCCGCGGGAGAAGCGCCCGGCTTCGATCTGCAGCTTCAACGCCAGTAACGCCTTGCCGGTGTAGAGCGGCTCCAATGGCAACCCGCAGGCTCGCTGCGTGGTGTCAATAAAGTCGAGCAGCAGCGGATCGACCTTGGCAAAACCACCTCGGCTAGCGTCCAACAATTCATAACCGCCCTGCACGATAGCGTCGACGTTCTGCGTTACGCCGTGATCGTCCGGCACCGCCATGGCGCCATACACCAAGCGCGCGCCCGCCTCTGCCAGCACCAGGCCGGCCAATGTGGTGCCAGTGCCCGCAGCTAACCACCAAGCGTCGTAATCGGCCCACCCCCGCGCGGGCAATTGCGCCCGCACCTGCTCGACCAACACGGAGCAACCCAATGCACCCGCACTACCACCGCCGCCTTCAGGCACGGGATGCAGATGGGGATACTGCTCACGCCACGGCAGCCAAAAGTCCGGTTCATGGCGCGCGCGGTAGCCGCCATAACCCAGCCAATGCAATTGCATGCCAAAAGCCTTCAAGTCGAGGACAGTAGGGGTGTCTTGTGGATGCCCGCGCAGCAGGCCTACGGTAGGGAAGTCAAAACGCTTGCCGGCAGCGGCTAACGCGTGCAAATGGTTGGAGTAAGCGCCGCCCAGGCTGATGATGCCGCGGGCGTTTTGCGCCTGCGCTAGATGCCCGCTGAGCTTGAACCATTTGTTGCCACTGATCAGCGGGTCGATACAATCCAGGCGCAACACGGCCAGCTCGACCCCTTGCAGCCAATCCAGCTGCAAGGGTTCAAGCGGTGCGCGGGGAAACCAATCGAAGGGGCCCATCGGGAAACATCTGCATGAAAAATGGGGCGGTAGTCTAACACCGCCCCGTTTGGGTTCTTACAGTTCGGCAGCGAGGCGTGAACCCTGATTGATAGCGCGCTTGGCATCCAGCTCGGCCGCCACATCGGCGCCGCCGATCAGGTGCACGTTCTGGCCCGCCGCGACCAGGCCGTCCTGCAGTTCGCGCAGCGGGTCCTGGCCGGCGCAGATGACGATGTTGTCCACCGCCAGCACTTGGGGTTCACCCTCGGCGCCAATGCGGATATGCAGGCCTTCATCGTCGATTTTCAAATACTCGACGCTGTTGAGCATCTGCACCTGCTTGTTCTTCAAACCGGTACGGTGGATCCAGCCGGTAGTCTTGCCCAGGCCGTCGCCCACCTTGGAAGTCTTGCGTTGCAGCAAGAACACTTCACGCGCCGGCGCATGGGGTTGCGGTTTGATACCGGCTACACCACCGCGGGCTTGCAGCTGGGTGTCGATGCCCCACTCTTTCCAGAACGCTTCGCGGTCCAGGCTGGTGGACACACCTTGGTGCACGAGAAATTCCGAGACGTCGAAACCGATACCACCGGCGCCGATCACCGCTACGCGCTTGCCTACCGGCTTGCGTTCGAGGATCACGTCCAGGTAGCTCAGTACCTTGGCATTCTCGACCCCCGGGATCGCCGGGGTACGCGGCGCGATGCCGGTAGCCAGGATGATCTCGTCATAACCGCCCGCCGCCAGTTGCGCCACGTCCACACGGGTATTGAGGCAAAGCTCCACGTGGGTGGTCTGCAATTTGCGTTTGAAGTAGCGCAGGGTTTCGAAGAACTCCTCCTTGCCCGGCACGCGCTTGGCGATATTGAACTGGCCGCCGATCTCGCTGGCGGAATCAAACAGCGTCACCTGATGGCCGCGCTCCGCAGCCACGGTTGCCGCCGCCAGACCGGCAGGACCGGCACCAACCACGGCGATCTTCTTGATTTGCTGCACGGGCAGGTAATTGAGCTCGGTCTCATAGCACGCGCGCGGGTTGACCAAACAGGTGGTCAGCTTGCCGCCGAAGGTGTGGTCCAGGCAGGCCTGATTGCAGCCGATACAGGTGTTGATTTCATCGGCACGGCCAGCGGCGGCCTTGTTGACGAATTCCGGGTCGGCCAGGAATGGGCGCGCCATGGACACCATGTCGGCATCGCCCTCGGCGAGGATCTGCTCGGCGATTTCCGGGGTGTTGATGCGGTTGGTAGTAATCAGCGGAATCTGCACCGCACCGCGCAGTTTGGCGGTGACTTTGCTGAACGCGCCGCGCGGCACCTTGGTGGCGATGGTCGGGATACGCGCTTCGTGCCAGCCAATCCCGGTGTTGATAAGGGTCGCACCGGCGCCTTCGATAGCCTTGGCCAACTGCACAATTTCTTCCCAGCTGCTGCCGCCCTCCACCAGATCGAGCATCGACAGGCGGAAGATAATGATGAAATTCGGGCCGACGGCTTCACGCACACGGCGCACGATATCCACCGCAAGGCGCATGCGGTTTTCGTAGCTACCGCCCCAACGGTCGGTGCGATGGTTGGTGTGGGCGGCGAGGAACTGGTTAATGAAGTAGCCTTCGGACCCCATGATTTCCACGCCGTCGTACTCGGCGACCTGAGCCAGCAACGAACAAGTGACAAAATCCTGGATCTGCTTTTCGATGCCTTCTTCGTCCAGCTCCTTGGGCTTGAACGGGTTGATCGGCGCCTGGATCGCGCTCGGTGCAACTTGTTTAGGGCTGTAGGCATAACGACCGGCGTGGAGGATCTGCATGCAGATCTTGCCGCCCGCCTCGTGCACGGCGTTGGTCACGATCTTGTGTTTTTGCGCTTCTTCGTCGGTGGTCAGCTTGGCCGCGCCGGCGTACACCCCGCCCTCGTCATTCGGGCCAATGCCGCCCGTGACCATCAGGCCAACGCCGCCACGGGCGCGCTCGGCAAAATAGGCGGCCATGCGTTCGAAACCGCCGGGCTTTTCTTCAAGGCCTGTGTGCATCGAGCCCATCAGGGTACGGTTGCGCAAGGTGGTAAAACCCAGGTCCAACGGGGCCAGCAGGTGCGGGTAGGCAACAGCGGTCATGGTCAAGCTCCACAACGGATCATCACGGGGGCGTGACAGGCTCATGCGGCCCGCCATCGGTTTATGTCCCACAGACTAAGAGCCGGCGCACTACCGCTCAATGACTGAAACTGACAAGTTATTGATCCAAATGCACAGTGCCCCTTGGCAAGCCGGCCCATGGGCCCTACCCTAGTCGGCGAACCCTGCACACGGTCTGTTGTCTGTTGCCCCATGCGTAAACTTCTAGCTTTTACCGCCACCATGGCCCTGGTTGCCGCCGTCGCCGCGTATCTGGTCTGGACCCAGGAGCGCCCCGTGGCGCATTACCTGTCGGACCTGCGCATCACCCTCGCCGTCAACGAAGGCCTGCCGGCTGACCGTGGCAACTTGCTGGGCATCCAGCCGGAGCTGTTTCCGGCCGACTACCAGAGCCTGGAGCGCCTGCACCTGAAGCTGTCGGCCTACCTGCAAAAAGCCCGCGACCAAGGGCTGATCAACGACAAGACCATCGTGGTACTGCCCGAACATATTGGCACCTGGCTGATGCTCATAGGCGAGAAGAACGAGGTCTACCAGGCTCTCCACGCGAAGGATGCGATGAATTGGCTGTCGGTCAGCAACCCACTGATGTTTGCGCGCGCGTGGATCAGCGCCACGGGCGACAACCGCACCGACGACGCCTACCTGCGCATGAAAGCCGATGGCATGGCGCGGGACTATCAGGTGTTGTTTGGCGGCCTGGCCAAGGAGTTTGGCGTGACCTTGGTGGCCGGCTCCATCACCCTGCCCAACCCAAGCGTCAGTCAGGGACAGCTGCAGGTCGGCCATGGTGCGCTGTATAACGCCAGCGTTGTCTTCAGCGCCGACGGTTTGCCCGTCGGCGAGCCGCAGCGTCAGCTCTACCCGATCTACGATGAACGTGGCTTTATCGAACCCGGTGATGAAAACGTCGTCAGCGTGGTCGACACCCCGGCCGGTCGACTGGGCGTGCTGGTGGGCAGCGACAGCTGGTACCCGGACAACTACCGCAAACTCAACGAACACGGCGCGCAGTTGATAGCAGTGCCGGCCCTTGTGCTGGGACGTGACACCTGGGACCGCCCATGGCGCGGTTTCAAAAGCGTCTCCACCCCGACTGAAATCAGCCTCAAGCCCGAAGAACTCAGTGAAGGCGAAGCCTGGCGCCGTCTCACGCTGATCAGCCAGCCGCCCGTCAGTCAGGCAAGCGCCGGCATGAGCGTGTTCCTGCGCGGACAGTTCTGGGACCTGGGCACTGCTGGGCATAGCTTCCTCAGCCGCAACGGGCACATCAGCGCAGATAGCGACGCCCGTGGTGCGCGCTTGTTGAATATCTGGCTGTGAAGCCCGTACGGCTGGGGGACCTGTCGGTGGGCTTCGTGCACACCCTGGCGGGTGCCATCCACAGCCACGGCCTGGATCCGCAGCCGCTGCTGCTGCAATACGGCCTCGACCCGGCCCGCCTCGCCGAGGCCGGAGCACGCTTATCGATCCCGCGTTACATGCGCCTTGGCCATGCGGCCATCCAGCTCACCGGCGACCCAAGCCTGGGTTTGCGCATGGGCCAGTTCAGCCGCTTGAGCCAGTCAGGGCTCGCGGGCGTCACTGCCGCCCAGGCGCCCAACGTACGCGAGGCTGCGCGCACATTGACTCGTTTCGAAGCACTGTACGGCTCCAATTATCGCGGGCAGTCGAGCTTTGTCGAGGATGCCGAAGGCGCCTGGCTGCGCTTCTACTCCATCAGCCCCTACAACGCCTTCAACCGCTTTGTGGTCGACTCGATCATCGCCGGCTGGCTGCATCAATTGTCGAGCCTGGCCCAGCACCGGGTGCAGGCACAACGCATCGACATCGAATTTGAAGCACCGGTGTATGCCGATCAGTACCACGCGCTCGGAGACATTCACTTCAGCGCCGAGGCCAACCAATTGCGCCTCAACCAGCAAACCCTGGCCCTGCGCAACCCGCAGCACTGCCCAAGCACCTGGAACTTGTTGTTACAACTTTGTGAGAGAGAGTTGGAGCAATTGACCCGCACCCGCAGCCTGCGCGAGCGCATTACCCGGTTGCTCGGGCCGATGCTCAATGGCGGCCGGGAACCCGACCTGGAAGAAGTGGCGGCACGCTTGAAGCTGCCGACTTGGACGCTACGCCGCAAACTGGCCGAAGAAGGCACTCAGTTCCGCGCAATTCTCAACGATACCCGCCGCGACCTGGCCATGACCTATATTCGCGACACGGAACTGGCGTTCGGCGAGATCGCCTACTTGCTCGGTTTTGCCTCGGCCCAAGCCTTCCAGCGGGCGTTCAGGCGGTGGAACAACCAGACCCCAGGGGAATTTCGCCGCAGTCAGCGGCATTCCGCCTGAAGTCGGTCTTACAGCTCGGTTGCATCGTCTGCGGGTTCCAGCGGGTCCCATTCAAAGGCCTGGTACTCGAGCAGCTCTTCCTGGTAATCGTCCATGGGGGACTCCTTTTTTGAATTAAAAGCGGTTGCAAACAAATGACATTCATCACAAGCCTAAAGTGCCGTGATGACGAAAAAATGTCTGCGCCATGACGTTCCTGCACTTCAGGATTAAACGTAGCAGCGCTTTATGGATTTAGTCGCCAGGACTTGAGGTGCGATTGCAATCATTGCAATTGCAATCATATAAAGAATTCGATTAGGGTAGGCGCATCTGTTACCAGGTGACTCGCCCATGCCCGCCTCCACCCTTGACTGCGCGCAACGCTGCATCGACGTTTTGAGCGCCGCAGAAGACGCTCCCAACTCACCGCTGTACACCGTGATGACCATGGCCAACACGCTCGAATCCAGCCGACAGGCGTGGGTGATTCGCGGCCAGTCACGCTCCCGGCGTGTGGGGAACTGGCCCAGCTGGTTTGCGCGCAATACCGTCGAAAAACCCTTGCTGTACCTACACAGCGCGCAATCATCGGCACAGTTGAGTGCGCTGGCGGACGTGACCCAGCAGCGCGGCATCCTGTGTAACGACATCGAAAACCAGCCTTCGCACTGGCCCAAAGGTGCACAACCTTCCCTGCCGCTGTGGCTCGCTACCCATCCACGTTGCACGCCGTACGACCCGGCTTCCGGCGAAGAAGCCCGGGCAATCGTGTTGGCTGGCTTGCACACGCTGTATGTCGACGGTGAACCGGGGTTTTATTACCTGGCGTTGCATGATCAGCAAAGCGCAGGGGTGCTGAGCGCGCAGGATCGCGAGGACGCGCTCAAGGGCATGTACCCAATCAAGCGTGACCACACGGGCGACGTACGTTTGCTCGGTGCGGGCCGGGCACTGGAAGACGCGCTGCATGCCGCACGGTTATTGAAGCAGGACTGGGACATCAAGGCCCAGGTGTGGAGTTGCCCCAGTTACACGCGACTGGCGCGTGAGGCTGCAGCGGCTGAACGCTGGAATCGGCTGCACCCCACAGCGCCCAAGCGCAGTTGCCATCTGCGTGAATGCCTCGCCGCAAATGCGGCGCCGGTGGTTGCCGTCACCGGGTATCCGCAGGCGATTGTCGATCAGTTGGCCGCTCATATGGATGCGCGGTTTGTGGCGCTGGGAGCGGGGTCGGTGCAGGCCGGTGCGCCGAGTCGGTATTGGATTGTGGTGATGGCGCTGCGGGCGTTGGCGGATGAGGGGCGCATTGATATTCAGCAGGTGGAAACAGCGATGGCCCGGTACCCACTCAAATGAATTGGAGCTCCCACACTGGATCTCCACTGAGTTTCAGGATTTGCGCCGGCTGCGGGTCTGTACCCCGGCCTCCATCGCCAGCCCCGCTGTGCGCTCCAGCGCATCCGCATACCCCTGGCGCTGCGCCGGCTCGATCTGCGACAGGAACAACTCATCCACCGTGCTTTCGTAGATCTTCCACATTTTTTTACGCAACACCCGGCCGGCATCGGTGATCGAGGCAAACGCCGCGCGGCCGTCGCCATCGGAGCGCGAACGCACGACCAAGCCATCCTTTTCCAGGCGGTCGACCAGACGCGTGAGGTTGTAGCGCTCGATGGCCAACACATCCGCCAGCTCGTGCATGCGGCGGGTGCCATCGGGCCCGCTTTCCAGGCCCCACAAGGCGTCGTACCAGGCATAGGGCGGCAAGTCCGCCTCGGCCAGGCGGCGTTCGATTTCACGGATGACCGTCCTGTGGGCCCTGACAAAACGGAACCATACATCAGGCTCTTTCGACGACATGCAACACCATCCGAGGGATTTCAAGAAGGTTGCAATAGTAGCTCATCCCGCGCTAGATTCGGCTATGTAGTTGCAATTGCAATTACATTGACGGCACTCCCACGAGGAGCCCGTCACTTGAATTCCGCCTACCCTGGAGCTTCACATGACCCCGAACAACGCAGTCAGACGCGACGACGATCCACAGGAAACCCGCGAGTGGCTGGAGTCCATCGAATCGGTGTTGTCCACCGAAGGCCGCCCGCGCGCGCACTACCTGATCGATCAGTTGCTGGATTTCGACGTGGCGCGGCATGGCGACTTCTATGGGCGGGTTACCACCCCCTACGTCAACACCCTCCCGGTGGACCGCCAACTGCCCTACCCCGGCAACCTGGCCATCGAACGCCGTACCAATGCGTTTATTCGCTGGAACGCCATGGCGATGGTATTGCGCGCAGGCAAACACTCCGGCGTTGGTGGGCATATTGCGACCTATGCGTCAGCTGCTGTGCTGTATGACGTAGGCTTCGATCACTTCTTCCGTGGGCGCACCGATACCTTTGACGGCGACCTGGTGTATATCCAAGGTCACTCCTCACCAGGTATCTACGGCCGCGCCTACCTGGAAGGCCGCATCAGCGAAGCGCAGCTCGACAACTTCCGCCGCGAGGCCGGTGGCGAGGGCATTTCGTCCTATCCGCACCCACGGCTGATGCCGGACTTCTGGCAATTCCCCACCGTGTCCATGGGCCTCGGTCCGATCACCGCCGCTTACCAGGCGCGCTTTATGCGCTATCTGGAATTGCGCGGCCTCAAGCAGCACCAAGGGCGCAAAGTCTGGGCCTTCCTCGGTGATGGCGAAATGGACCAGCCGGAATCCCTGGCCGCCATCTCCCTGGCGGGTCGCGAGAAACTCGACAACCTGATCTTTGTGGTCAACTGCAACCTGCAACGCCTGGACGGCCCAGTGCGCGGCAACGCCAAGGTGATCCAGGAGTTCGAAAGCCTGTACCGCGCCGCCGGCTGGAACGTGATCAAAGTGATCTGGGGCGGTGGCTGGGACGCGCTACTGGAAAAAGACCAAAGCGGCCTGCTGCGCCAGCGCATGATGGAATGCGTGGACGGCGACTATCAGAACTACAAGTCCCAGAACGGCGCTTATGTGCGCGAACATTTCTTCGGCAAATATCCGGAATTGCTGGCGTTGGTTGCGGACATGTCCGACGACGATATCTGGAAACTCTCACGGGGCGGGCATGACCCGGACAAGGTCTACAACGCCTACGCCGCCGCCGTGCGCCACAGCGGCCGACCTACCGTGATCCTGGCGAAAACCGTCAAGGGCTTTGGCATGGGCGAAGCTGGCGAAGGCCAGAACATCAATCACCAACTCAAGAAAATGGGCGCCGACGCTGTAAGAGCCTTCCGCGACCGCTTCGGCCTGGAAGTGGCCGACGACCAGCTCGCCGATATCCCGTACATCAAGCCTGCCGCGGATAGCGAAGAAGCCCGCTACTTCGCTGCACGCCGCCAGGCCCTCGGCGGCTACGTACCGGCGCGACACAGTGCGGTCGAATCGTTGCAAATCCCTGAACTGAGTGCCTTCGCCACCCAGCTTAAAGACACCGGCGAACGCGCGATCTCCACCACCATGGCCTTCGTGCGCGTCCTTGGCACCCTGCTCAAGGACCCGCACCTGGGCAAACTGATCGTGCCCATCGTGCCAGATGAATCGCGTACCTTCGGCATGGAAAGCCTGTTCCGTCAGATCGGTATTCATTCCGCCGTCGGCCAGCTCTATACCCCACAGGACGCCGGGCAACTGAGCTACTACAAGGAGAGCAAGGACGGACAGATCATGCAGGAAGGCCTGAATGAATCCGGCGCCATTTCCTCATGGATCGCGGCGAGTACGTCCTACAGCAACCACGGTTTGATGACCGTTCCGTTCTATATTTTCTACTCCATGTTCGGCTTCCAGCGCGTCGGTGATCTTGCCTGGGCGGCAGGCGATGCAAGGGCGCGCGGTTTCCTGCTCGGTGCCACGGCCGGCCGCACCACGCTGATGGGTGAAGGCTTGCAACATGACGATGGGCACAGCCATATCCTATCGTCGGTGATTCCGTGCTGTGTGTCTTACGACCCGACGTTTGCCTACGAGCTGGCGGTGATCATTCGCGAAGGCATGCGGCGGATGTATGTCGACCAAGAGGACATTTACTACTACATCACCCTGCTCAACGAAAACTACCCGCACCCAGCGATGCCTGATGGCGTGGAAGATGGAATTCTCAAGGGCTTGTACCGATTGAACGCCAGCGAGCAGGCTCAGGTGCAACTGATGGGCAGTGGCTCAATCCTGCGGGAAGTCATGGCGGCGGCTGAATTGCTGGAGAAAGACTTTGGCGTGCAAAGCAACGTGTGGAGCGCAACCAGCCTTACCGAATTGCGTCGCGATGGCCATGACGCCGAGCGCTGGAACCTGCTGCACCCGAAGAGCGAGCCACGGATAAGTTATGTGGAGCAATGCTTGGCCGGCGAAACGGGACCCGTGGTGGTGGCGACAGACTACATGAAACTTTTCGCCGATCAGGTCCGCCCTTTCGTACCTGGCCGGCGCTTTGTGGCATTGGGTACGGATGGCTTCGGGCAATCGGATACCCGAGAAACCCTGCGGGCATTCTTCGAAGTGGACCGGCACTTCATCGTGCTGGCGGCCTTGAAGGCGCTGGCGGATGACGGTGTGATCGGTCGCGATAACGTCAGCGAGGCAATCAGCCGCTACGGGATCAACGTCGACAAGACGAACCCCGCAGCGGTCTGAGTTACTGTGCAGGCGTCGGCAGGGGCGGAATCGCTTCGGTCGGCGCAGGCAGCTCCGGGTTCGTGGCAGCCGGTGCAGGCTCTGCTTGCGGGGCAATCGGCGCGGCCTCGGCAGGCGGCGCCACGGGTTGTGAAGTGGCGGGCGAGTCGTTCGGCGGCTCGACCTTCTCGGCAGCCGGGGCGGCTTTAGGTTCCGGCACCCCCAGGTCAGCCTTCGGCTTCTCAGGGATATTCTCGGCCTTCTTCACCTCTTGCGGCAGGAACACATCCACCAGCGCAAAGTAACGATCGTAGAACTTCGGCGCGGACACGGTCTCACTGGCCACTTTCACCATCGAGTCATCGGTAGAGCCGATTGGCATCGACACGGACCCCAGCACACCCACACCCACACTCGCGGAGTTGTTGACCTTCTTCAGCGCGTAGCGATCCTGCAAGGCGTTGGCAAACATTGTTGAATGGTTGGTGCCTTTGCCATCATCGGCACACACCACGTTGAAGCTAATCTGCAGGTGGCTCTCGCCCGTCTGCTGAAAGCTCTTGTTGCCCACGACCACTTTCGAATCGTTACTGGTGATGATGTAGCCCTGGCTAAGCAGGGCACGGCGCGCGGCTTCGCACGCTGCGACATCACTGACCGGGTAATCCCGCGAAAACGTGCCGGAGTCGTCGAAACTCTCATGTTCATAGATAGCGGTCTTGGGTGACGAGCAGCCCGAGGCGCCCGCCAACACCAGCGCCACCCCAAGGCTACGCAAGTAAAATGATGTCGACATTTAAAATCCCGAGGAAAACAGTCAGGGCGGTATTGTGCAACAGAACGAGGCCTTGGCGCGCGCATTCCTGTCGGTAAAACGTCACTGCCCTACGAGACGCCACCTGTAGGAAAAAGCCCGGCGCACAGGTGATCAATAAATACGCGCAATTTAGCCGACGCATGGTTGAGGGACTCGATGGTGGTACTGATCTGGGCGCGCTGGCAACTTCCGGATTTTGCCGGCGAACGCGGCACAAAACAAAACGCTTGGGGCTGCATCAAGTGCTGACATTGCCAGGCATTCGTCCGGTGCTGTGGGTGACCTTCACCTACGTGCTGGCCCATAACATTCTCTATACCTATGTCGCCCCGCTGCTGGTACCGGCGGGAATTGTTGCGGATATCGATCGGGGGCTGCTGGTGTTCGGCCTCACCGCATTGTTGAGCATCTGGCTGGCAGGCGTATTGATTGGTCGGTGGTTGCGCGCACTGCTGCTGATCAGTTGCGCGCTGTTTGGCCTGCTCGCCTTGGCGCTAGCGTTCTGGATCGACCTGCCAGCGGTCATCTACACCGCCGTCGCGCTATGGGGCCTGGCCTTCGGCGGACTGCCCGCGCTCCTGCAAACAGCGCTGGCCAAGTCGGCAGGCGAGTCGGCGGATGCGGCGCAGTCGATGCTGGTGACCGGCTGGAACCTGGGCATCGCGGGCGGCGGTTTGGCAGGCGGCGTGTTGCTCCAGGGATGGGGTGTCGGCACATTTCCATGGGCGGTTGTGCTGCTAATGCTGCTGGCCCTGGCCGGCGCACAAAAGGCTTCGCCCCAACAACTGGCCCGGCCATCCCTCCAGGTCGAACATTGAAATGCGCTCATATCCGCAGGACTCATAAAACCGAACCAGGTCGCCGGTCCCGCCGCCGTAGCAGTCCACACGCAAACGCCTCACTCCCGCAGCACGGGCACGGTCGTCGGCGAACGCCATGAGGCGCCGACCAATACCCCGTACGCGCTGATCCCGCGAGGCGATCAGCAGCCGCACATAGACCTCAGGTTCTGTCGCTGCGGGCACATAAGCCATGGGCTCGCCCAACACGAGTGCCGCCAGGACCTGGCCGCTGCTGTCCTGTGCCACCCACGCACCCGGCATCGCGCAGGCATCGGTTACTTGCGCAACCCGCCGCGGCGAGGCTGACCAGGGCTCAGTTCCCCATTGACCGTGATTGCCCCTGGACCCGAACCAGACAATCACTTCGTCGAACACCTGCAAAACCGCCGGGGCATCCGCCACACTGGCGCGGCGGATCACCACCCCCTGACTTCCTTGATCGAACACGCTTAAAACTCCTTGGTCCGCGACAGTGAATGCCCAGTCTAGCGCACATAAAAAACCCCCGGACTGTTCAGGCCGAGGGCTTTTTTGTTCAAACCGACATCAGTACTTCTTGATGTCAGCCTTGATTTCCAACTGCTTGCGGTAGGCCGCGAAATCCTGCTGACCGATACGCGAAGCGAGGAAGCGGCGGTATTGCGCCTTTTCTTCGTCCGTTGGTGCAGCGGCTTCGTTGACGCCGTTCAAGCGAACGATCACCAGGCTACCGTCAGCCAGGGTCACGGTGGTAAAGGTCGGCTTGTCCTTGGCCGCAGGCTTGGGCATGCGGAACAGGGCTTGCAGCACGGCAGGGTCGATCGCTTCCTGGCTACGAGTAGCCGCTTCAGTGACCTTCCACGCCTGGCCGTCGACCGGCTGGTTCAGCGGGGTCTTGCCATCACGCAGGCTGGCGATCAACTCGTCAGCGTGAGTCTTGGCAGCCGCGCTGGCGCGCTCCTTGGCCATCTGCGTACGAATCGAGGCATTGACGCTTTCCAGCGGCAGTTGCGCAGGCTTCAGATGCTCCTTGGCACGCAGCACGATGATGGTTTCCGGGTCCAGCTCGATGGCGGCGCTGTTGGCACCCTCATCCAACACTTCCGGGCTGAACGCAGCGGTGACCACGGCACGGTTGGCCGCAACACCTTCGCCACCTTCACGGCCAAACGGCGCGGAGGTATGCACGGTCAGCTTCAGGTCGGACGCCGGCTGGGCCAGGTCGGACGCTTCAAATGCCGCATCTTCCAATTGCTTGGTCGCTTCGACAAAACGCTGCTCGACTTGCTGGGTCTTGAGCTCTTTGGTCAACTTGTCTTTCAGGCTGGCAAACGTAGGCACTTGCGGTGCCTCAACGCCCAACAGCTTGATCAAGTGCCAACCGAAGGTGCTGCGCACTGGTGCCGAGACCTGGTCCTTCTTCAACGCGTACAACGCGGTTTCAAACTCCGGGTCGTAAACGCCTGGGCCGGCAAAGCCCAGATCGCCGCCACTGTTGGCCGAACCTGGATCCTGAGAGAACTCCTTGGCCAGGGCTTCGAATTTCTCGCCCTTGGCCAGGCGAGCCTGGATTTCTTCGATCTTGGCCTTGGCTTGTGCGTCGGTGACCTTGTCGTTGACTTCAATCAGGATGTGCGCAGCACGACGCTGTTCAGCGAGGTTGGCGATTTCTTTCTGATAGGCAGCCTGCAGTTCATCGTCCTTGACGCTGACCTCGTCGAAGAAGGACGACTTCTTCAATTCCAGGTAGTCGATAACCACTTGATCAGGGGTCATGAACTCTTTGGCGTGCTGGTCGTAGTAAGCCTTGACCTCGTCGTCGGTGAGTTTCACCGCGGCAGGGTTGGCCTTGATGTTGACGGTGGCGAAGTCGCGGGTCTGTTTTTCCAGACGGGCGAATGCCAGCACTTCAGCGTCGGTGACGAAACCACTGCCGGCGATACCTGCGCGAACCTGGCCGATGAGCATTTCCTGGGTCAGCATCTGACGGAATTGCATACGGCTGTAGCCCAACTGACGAATCACCTGGTCAAAGCGTTCGGCGCTGAACTTGCCGTCCACCTGGAACTCCGGCGTCTGCAGGATCACCTGGTCCAGCGCAGCTTCAGAGAAGCCAAACTTTGAATCGGCCGCACCTTGCAGTAGCAACTTGCGATCGATCAGCCCCTTGAGGGCCGCCTCGCGCAGCAGTTTTTCGTCCAGCAGCGAAGCATCGAAATCCTTACCCAGCTGTTGCATCAGCTGGCGACGTTGCATGTCGACGGCTTGGCTCAGCTCGGTCTGGGTGATCTCTTCACCGTTGACCTTGGCCACGTCCTGTTTACTGTTACCCGAAGCCTGGAAAATGGCTTCGATACCGGTGAACGCCATCAATGCGACGATGATCCCGATAATGGTCTTGGCAATCCAGCCTTGTGAATTGTCCCTGATATTTTGCAGCATGCGTCCCCCAGAAACGGTTGAACTTCAAAAATAGGCAACCGTGGAGCGTGGGTAGAGTCCGGATAGAAGAAAGGCGCATCCGAGGATGCGCCTTCTCGTAACTGGCGGAGCGGACGGGGGTTTGAACCCACACCCCCGGCGTAGTGACCCAATGGATACGTAGGTCAGCTGCCGCTCCGCTGCCAGGCCAGACTTGCGTCCGACCCGGGTAGGTAAGGCTTGAGCTAAGCTTAGTTAACGGCTTCTTTCAGGGCTTTACCGGCTTTGAAACCTGGTTTCTTGGCAGCAGCGATTTGCAGTGCTTTGCCAGTCTGTGGGTTACGGCCAGTGCGAGCTGGGCGGTCAGTCACAGAGAAAGTACCGAAGCCTACCAGGACCACGGAGTCGCCGGCCTTCAGAGCGCCAGTGACGGATTCGATTACTGCATCCAGCGCACGGCCAGCAGCAGCTTTCGGGATATCAGCGGATGCAGCGATAGCATCAATCAGTTCCGACTTGTTCACTCTAAGTCCCCTTATATTTCTATTGAGTATGATTCTAAGTTTTTTGGTAAAAACAAAAGCCAGTGCTGAATGGCCTACAGACACTTAAGAGCCGCTTTATAACAAGGGCTCTAAAAAGCTGTCAAGGAAGCCCCCCGGCTTAATCGCATTAATGCGTGCTAATTCTTTCCTTGGAATCTGACTCGCGTTTTTCATCCTTCGCGACAATCTCCGGAGCCACATCCGGCAAGGGCTCCGGCGCGTATTGCAGCGCAATTTGCAGGACCTCGTCAATCCATTTAACCGGTTTAATCTGAAGATCTTGCTTGATATTGTCAGGAATTTCTTTCAAGTCGCGAACATTCTCTTCAGGAATGATCACAGTCTTGATGCCACCTCGGTGGGCGGCGAGCAATTTCTCTTTCAAACCACCGATAGCCAATACTTGGCCACGCAGGGTGATTTCCCCGGTCATTGCGACATCGGCACGCACCGGAATGCCAGTCAAGGCCGACACCAGGGCCGTGCACATGCCTACGCCTGCGCTAGGGCCGTCCTTCGGGGTCGCCCCTTCCGGCATGTGAATGTGCGTGTCGTGCTTCTCATGGAAGTCCAGGGGGATACCCAGGCTCTTGGCGCGGCTGCGCACCACAGTCTGCGCGGCAGTGATGGATTCGACCATCACGTCACCCAGCGAACCGGTCTTGATCAGTTGGCCTTTGCCCGGGATCACCGCAGCTTCGATGGTCAGCAATTCGCCGCCCACTTGGGTCCACGCCAGGCCAGTAACCTGCCCTACCTGATCCTGTTGCTCGGCCAGGCCGTAACTGAATTTACGCACGCCCAGGAAGTGCTCCAGGGAGTCGGCGGTGACTTTCACCGAGAAGCGTTTTTCCAGCGCATGTTCCTTGACCGCTTTGCGGCAGATTTTCGCGATCTGGCGCTCCAGGCCCCGTACACCAGCCTCGCGAGTGTAATAACGCACGATGTCACGGATCGTTTCGAGCTCGAATTCGATCTCGCCCTTCTTCAGGCCGTTGGCCGAAATCTGCTTGGGCGCTAGGTATTTGACCGCAATGTTGATCTTCTCGTCTTCGGTGTAGCCCGGCAGACGAATCACTTCCATCCGGTCCAGCAGCGCTGGCGGGATGTTCATGGAGTTGGAAGTGCACAGGAACATTACGTCGGACAGGTCGTAGTCGACTTCCAAGTAATGGTCGTTGAAATTGTGGTTCTGTTCCGGGTCGAGCACTTCGAGCAGGGCCGATGCCGGATCGCCACGCATGTCGCTGCCCATTTTGTCGATTTCGTCGAGCAGGAACAGCGGGTTGCGCACACCCACTTTTGTCATCTTTTGAATCAATCTGCCTGGCATCGAACCGATGTAGGTCCGGCGATGACCACGAATTTCCGCTTCATCGCGTACACCGCCGAGGGCCATGCGTACGAACTTACGGTTTGTGGCACTGGCAATCGACTCGGCCAACGAGGTTTTACCCACGCCTGGCGGCCCCACCAGGCACAACACCGGCCCGCGAATTTTCTTCACGCGCTTTTGCACAGCGAGGTACTCGAGGATGCGTTCTTTGACTTCCTCGAGGCCGTAGTGATCGGCGTCGAGGATATCCTCAGCGCGAGCCAGGTCCAGGCGCACCTTAGTCTGGGCCTTCCACGGCACCTGCACCAGCCAATCGATGTAGGAGCGCACCACAGTGGCTTCAGCCGACATCGGCGACATTTGCTTGAGCTTGTTCAGCTCGGCGTTGGCCTTGGTCAGGGCGTCTTTCGGCAGGCCGGCGGCATCGATGCGCTTTTTCAGCTCTTCGATTTCGTTGTGGCCTTCCTCGCTGTCGCCGAGCTCTTTCTGAATGGCCTTCATCTGCTCATTCAGGTAGTACTCGCGCTGGCTGCGCTCCATTTGTTTCTTCACACGGCCCCGGATGCGTTTCTCAACCTGCAACAGGTCGATTTCGCCATCCAGTAGCGCCAGCACATGCTCAACACGGGCCGACAGGTCGATAATTTCGAGGATGTCTTGCTTCTGCTCGATTTTCAGCGCCATGTGGGCGGCCATGGTATCGACCAGGCGGCTTGGCTCATCAATGCTGTTGAGGGAGGACAGCACTTCAGCCGGGACTTTCTTGCCTAACTGCACATACTGCTCGAATTGCGAGAGCAGGCTGCGTACAAAAACTTCGGACTCACGTTCAGGGGCTTCGACTTCGTCGATCAACGCGACTTCAGCGCGCAGGTGGCCGTCCACCTCCATGAAGCGCTCGACCGCACCCCGTTGCTCACCTTCCACCAGCACCTTGACAGTGCCATCAGGCAGCTTGAGCAGTTGCAGCACGGTAGCAATGGTGCCCACGCGATACAGGGCGTCTTCGCCTGGATCATCATCAGCAGGATTTCTCTGGGCCAACAGCAGGATCTGCTTGTCACCCGTCATCGCAGCCTCGAGGGCTTCGATAGACTTCTCGCGACCCACGAACAGCGGGATAACCATGTGCGGATAGACGACGACATCACGCAACGGCAGGAGAGGCAATTCAATGGTTGTCTTCATGATTTCGCCTCTATGACAGTTGAAAAATAAACTTGAAACCAAGATGGGGGCTGCATGCAAAAAAAACAAGCTTATTGCCAGCAGTTAAACGCAGTAAACGCTTTGGAGTAAAAAACGCTGTAAAAACAAAGGGGCCCCTGAAGGACCCCTTGTTTATACCGAAACTGCGAAACGCTTACGCGTCTGGCGCAGCTTTGGCAGCCGGCTCACTGTTTTCGTAGATATACAGCGGCTTGGACTTGCCTTCTATGACGCTTTCGTCAATCACCACTTTACTCACCTCGGACTGCGAGGGGATTTCGTACATGGTGTCGAGCAACACGCCTTCCAGAATCGAACGCAGGCCACGCGCACCCGTCTTACGCTCCAGTGCCCGCTTGGCCACTGATTTGAGTGCGTCGGTACGGAACTCGAGGTCTACACCCTCCATCTCGAACAGCTTGGCGTATTGCTTGGTCAGGGCGTTTTTCGGCTCGGTGAGGATCTGAATCAGAGCAGCCTCATCCAACTCGTCCAACGTGGCCAGGACCGGCAGACGGCCAACGAATTCCGGGATCAGACCGAACTTGACCAGATCGTCAGGCTCGACTTCACGCAGGGACTCGCCCACCTTCTTGCCTTCTTCCTTGCTGCGCACTTCTGCACCGAAACCAATGCCACCCCGGGTGGAACGTTGCTGGATAACTTTTTCCAGCCCGGAGAATGCACCGCCACAGATGAACAGGATGTTGCGCGTATCAACCTGAAGGAATTCCTGCTGCGGGTGCTTACGGCCGCCTTGTGGCGGTACGGAAGCAACCGTGCCTTCGATCAGTTTCAGCAGGGCTTGCTGCACGCCTTCACCGGAAACATCCCGAGTGATCGACGGGTTGTCAGACTTGCGCGAAATCTTGTCGATTTCGTCGATGTAGACAATGCCCATCTGGGCCTTCTCTACGTCGTAGTCGCACTTCTGCAGCAGCTTCTGAATGATGTTCTCGACGTCTTCACCCACGTAACCAGCCTCAGTGAGGGTGGTGGCGTCGGCGATAGTGAACGGAACGTTCAGCAGACGAGCGAGGGTTTCTGCAAGCAAGGTCTTACCCGAGCCTGTAGGACCGATCAGCAAGATGTTGCTCTTGCCGAGCTCGACTTCGTCGCCTTTCTTGTCACGCTGGTTCAAGCGCTTGTAGTGGTTGTACACCGCTACGGCCAGAACCTTCTTTGCACGCTCTTGACCAATAACGTACTGGTCAAGGATGCCGCTGATTTCTTTAGGCGAAGGCAATTTATGCGCGCTGCTTTCGGCCTGGGCTTCCTGCACCTCCTCACGGATGATGTCATTGCACAGGTCGACGCACTCGTCGCAGATAAAGACCGAGGGGCCGGCAATCAATTTGCGTACTTCATGCTGGCTTTTGCCACAGAAGGAGCAATAGAGCAGCTTGCCGTTGTCCTCGCCGTTGCGGGTGTCAGTCATTCGTTCGATCCAAATCCGATAGGCTTGCAACACAAGATGAAGGCTTATGCGGGCTTTTTCAAGCCCACCAGTGGTCGGACATGCCGACCAGCCCTATTTTGAGCGGCTTATATTAAGCGGGGCGCTTGTCGATCACGGCGTCGATCAGCCCGTAGTCACGCGCGGCTTCGGCACTCATGAAGTTGTCGCGGTTGGTGTCGCGCTCGATTTCTTCGAGAGTGTGCCCGCTGTGCTTGGCCATCAGCGTATTGAGACGCTCGCGAATGAACAGGATTTCCTTGGCGTGGATTTCGATATCCGACGCCTGGCCCTGGAAACCGCCCAATGGCTGGTGAATCATAACGCGCGAGTTAGGCAGGCAGTAACGCTTGCCCTCAGCACCTGCGGTCAGCAGGAATGCACCCATGCTGCAGGCTTGGCCGATGCAGGTGGTCGATACATTCGGCTTGATGAACTGCATGGTGTCGTAGATCGACATGCCCGCAGTCACCGAACCACCCGGCGAGTTGATGTAGAGATGGATATCCTTGTCCGGGTTTTCCGCTTCAAGGAACAGCAGCTGCGCACAGATCAGGTTGGCCATGTAATCCTCTACGGGGCCCACCAGAAAGATCACTCGCTCCTTGAGCAGGCGCGAGTAGATGTCGTAGGCGCGTTCGCCACGAGCGGACTGCTCGACAACCATCGGGACCAGGCCGCCAGCGGCCTGGATATCAGAGTTCTGCTGAATATAGGAATTACGGAACATGCTCTGCAGTTACTCCCAAATAGTCATGTCTTGAAAACGCATAAGCCAGCGCGAGGCTGGCTTATGGTTGTATTTCCAACGAGTTGGACAATCAGTCGGCTTGTGCTGCTTCTGCCGGCTTGACTGCTTCTTCGTAAGAGACCGCTTTATCGGTCACCTTAGCCTTCTGCAGAACAGTATCCACAACTTGTTCTTCCAGCACAACCGAACGTACTTCGTTCAGCTGCTGGTCGTTCTTGTAGTACCAAGCCACAACCTGCTCAGGCTCCTGGTAGGCCGAAGCCATTTCCTGGATCATTTCGCGAACGCGGTCTTCATCAGGCTTGAGGTCGAACTGCTTGACCACTTCTGCCACGATCAGACCCAGCACGACGCGGCGCTTGGCCTGCTCTTCGAACAGTTCGGCCGGCAGTTGATCAGGCTTGATGTTGCCACCAAACTGCTGAACAGCTTGTACGCGCAGGCGATCCACTTCGTTCGACAGCAGGGCCTTAGGCACTTCTATCGGGTTGGCGGCCAGCAGACCGTCCATAACTTGGTTCTTGACCTTGGACTTGATGGCCTGACGCAGCTCGCGCTCCATGTTCTTGCGAACTTCGGTGCGGAAGCCTTCGATGCCGGTTTCCTTGATGCCGAATTGAGTGAAGAACTCCTCGTTCAGCTCAGGCAGCTTAGGCTCGGAAACGCTATTGACGGTCACGGTGAACTCGGCGGCCTTGCCGGCCAGGTCCAGGTTCTGGTAGTCAGCAGGGAATTCCAGGTTCAGAACACGCTCTTCGCCGGCTTTGGCGCCAACGAGGCCGTCTTCAAAACCAGGGATCATGCGGTTGGAACCCAGCACCAGCTGAGTACCCTTGGCGGAGCCGCCAGCGAAGACTTCGCCGTCAACCTTGCCAACGAAATCGATGTTCAGCTGGTCTTCGTTCTGGGCAGCACGCTCGGCCACTTCGAAACGGGTGTTCTGCTTGCGCAGGATTTCCAGCATGTTGTCCAGGTCCGAATCAGCCACTTCGGCGCTCATGCGCTCGATAGCAATACCATCGAAACCGGCCACTTCGAATTCTGGGAACACTTCGAATACGGCAACGTATTCCAGGTCCTTGCCCGCTTCCAGGGACTTAGGCTCGATCGACGGCGAACCTGCTGGGTTCAGCTTTTGCTCAACCACTGCCTCGTAGAAAGAAGCCTGGATTACGTCACCAACAGCTTCCTGGCGCGCATCAGCACCAAAACGGCGCTTGATTTCGCTCATTGGCACTTTGCCTGGACGGAAACCAGCGATCTTGGCCTTTTGGGCAGTCTGCTGCAGACGCTTGTTGACCGCAGTCTCAATACGCTCTGCCGGAACGGTGATGCTCAGGCGGCGCTCGAGAGCAGTAGTATTTTCAACAGAAACTTGCATGGATATTCCTCGTTGCACAGACGTTAGCCGGCCATTTCCGACCCCAATCAAGGGCATGCATTCTAGTGGGTCAAACTCAAGAAGTCACCCTACTGAAAATACGCCCGAAAACAGCCGGCAATTTATCGGTACGAAGGCACTGACGCACCTCGCCCCGGTGACAAATACAGCCAAGTACGCCAGGGCTCTGCGCCGCCTCTTCTATATATAGAAGAAGTCGTCTATCCCCCTTGGCGGTCAACCCCTCAAACAGGGCCAGCAGGCAGTACGGCATCATCGAGATACATAAATACGACGAAACGCCCTGCCGTTGCGACCCACTACCTGCAGCCGCCGAATATTCGTACCGCTGAAACCAAAAAAGGCGCCAGACTGTTAAATCTGGCGCCTTTCGAATATGGGGTGGACGAAGGGGATCGAACCCTCGACAACGGGAGTCACAATCCCGTGCTCTACCAACTGAGCTACGCCCACCATATTGCGTTAACAAAGAAACCAAACTACTTCTTTGTTGAGCCCTGCCCTGCCTTTCGACATGACCAAGCCGTGTTTGGTGCGGATGAAGAGACTCGAACTCTTACGCCTCGCGGCGCTGGAACCTAAATCCAGTGTGTCTACCAATTCCACCACATCCGCGCTTGTAGCTCTTAAAGCAAAGGCGCCAGACGATTAATCTGGCGCCTTTTCAAAATATGGGGTGGACGAAGGGGATCGAACCCTCGACAACGGGAGTCACAATCCCGTGCTCTACCAACTGAGCTACGCCCACCATCTAGCGTTACTTGTGCCAAAGCTGCCTAATGGCGCACCCGGCAGGACTCGAACCTGCGACCATCCGCTTAGAAGGCGGATGCTCTATCCAGCTGAGCTACGGGCGCCTGATTAATCTGTACTCTTGGAGGATTACAAACTAAGTGCTTCCAGCCTTACAGAACAACACTCTATTCTGCTCGACCTTCTTAACCAGTGCTAGGCTGTGCCCGACAAGTGCGACGAATAGTATAGAGGGCCTGGAAACCCGTCAAATCTTTTTTGAAAAAAACTGATTTTATTTAAGGGGTTAGGGCAATTTGCAGACCAAGCGCCTTTGCCCTCACGTCATGGCATGCGAGAATGCGCGCACTTTTCTTCCCCCTCTCGATGGTTAATCACGCGTAATGACTGCACAACTTATCGACGGCAAATCAATCGCCGCCAGCCTGCGCCAGCAGATCGCCAAACGCGTCACCGAGCGTGGCCAGCAAGGCCTGCGCACGCCTGGCCTCGCGGTGATCCTGGTCGGCAGCGATCCTGCGTCCCAGGTTTATGTCTCGCACAAGCGTAAAGACTGTGAAGAGGTCGGCTTTATTTCCAAGGCCTACGACTTACCTTCCGAGACCACCCAGCAGGCGCTTACCGACCTGATCGACGGTCTCAACGACGACCCGAAGATCGATGGCATCCTGCTCCAACTGCCTTTGCCCGAGCACTTGGACGCGTCCAAATTGCTGGAGCGCATCCGCCCGGACAAGGACGTCGACGGCTTCCACCCTTACAACGTCGGCCGCCTGGCCCAGCGTATCCCGCTGCTGCGCCCGTGCACTCCGAAAGGCATCATGACCCTGCTGGAAAGCACCGGTGTCGACCTTTACGGCCTTGATGCCGTGGTTGTCGGCGCGTCCAACATCGTCGGCCGCCCGATGGCCATGGAACTGCTGCTGGCCGGCTGCACCGTGACCGTCACCCACCGCTTCACCAAAGACCTCGCCGGCCACGTTGGCCGCGCCGACCTGGTCGTCGTCGCCGCCGGTAAGCCGGGCCTGGTCAAGGGTGAGTGGATCAAGGAAGGCGCCATCGTCATCGACGTGGGCATCAACCGCCAGGAAGACGGCAAACTGGTGGGTGACGTGGTGTACGAAACCGCCCTGCCCCGCGCCGGCTGGATCACTCCAGTACCCGGCGGGGTTGGCCCGATGACGCGTGCCTGCCTATTGGAAAATACCTTGTACGCCGCAGAAACCCTGCACGATTGATAACCAGGCGTACTGAAAAAGCCCTGCCTTATCGCAGGGTTTTTTATTGCCCGCAAAAAAACTTTTCTCTTAGTTTTTAGGAACTTTCATCTGGCTTTAGAAGAACATTCGACAGTTTCCGATCCATACTTCTAAAATGTAACGGCATTTATCAAAAAACCGTTCCCGAACGGTATTTCCTTACTTTTTTAGCGAGTTCATCCGCGTGAAAATTCGTCTCTCTCTTGTCAGCCTATTTTTTGCTTTCACAGGCACCTTCGCGCAAGCAGCCGAAACCACCCAGGCTCCGCGTGATACCTCCAAGCTGCAAATCGCTTCAGGCAGCGCAATGCTGGTGGACCTGCAGACCAATAAGGTCATCTATTCCAGCAACCCCGACGTGGTGGTGCCCATTGCCTCGGTGAGCAAACTGATGACCGGCCTGATCGTGCTCGAAGCCAAGCAGAACATGGATGAGTACATCGATATCAACATCAAGGACACGCCGGAAATGAAAGGTGTGTTCTCCCGCGTGAAAATCGGCAGCGAAATGCCGCGCAGAGAGATGTTACTGATCGCCCTGATGTCGTCAGAAAACCGCGCCGCTGCCAGCCTGGCCCACCACTACCCAGGCGGCTACCCAGCATTTATCGCGGCGATGAACGCCAAGGCCAAGGCGCTGGGCATGACTAGCACCCATTACGTCGAGCCTACTGGCCTGTCGATTCATAACGTGTCCACCGCCCGTGACCTGAGCAAACTGCTGGCCGCCGCGCGCCACTACCCGCTGCTCAGCCAACTGAGTACCACCAAGGAAAAGACCGTTTCGTTCCGCAAGCCCAACTACACGCTGGGCTTCTCCAACACCGACCACCTGATCAACCGCGCCAACTGGGACATCAAGCTGACCAAGACCGGCTTCACCAACCAGGCCGGCCACTGCCTGGTGCTGGTGACCAGCATGGGTAACCGCCCGGTGTCGTTGGTGATCCTGGATGCCTTTGGCAAATTCACTCACTTCGCCGATGCCAGCCGGATTCGTAACTGGGTAGAAACCGGCAAGAGCGGCTCGGTGCCGGATGTGGCATTGCGCTACAAGGCTGATAAGAACCTGAAGAACCGCTCGAACGCTGCACAAGTGCGTCGCTAAACACGTACTGCCTATGTGGGCGCTGGCCTGCCTGCGATATCACCGCGGTGCAACTGAAACACCTCAGCGCCTGCATCGCGGGCAAGTCGAAGCGTCGAACCGCCGGCTCCCACACAAGCCCGCTCTCACAGTTTGATCCGCGGTGTTTACTTCCTTTCCGCCAACACCTTCAGTGCCTGCGCCGCCGCCCGCTCCTGCCCGGCCTGGGCCGTTGCATTAGCCGAATCACGCCAGCGTTGAGCATCCACATTGGCCGGCAACTGGCTTGGGCGCTGGGTGACGATTGCCCAACTCCCCGCGCTCTTCCACTTCGATTCAAAGGCGCTGAAGCTCATCAAGAGGCGCCGGTCCATCCCGGAGCGCAGCAGCACAGTACTTTTCTGCTGATTGAACCCGACCACGACCACGTAGTGCGCGTCAGACCACACCCCGCCGCCAATTCTCGCCATCACCGGGTAACCCGCCGCCACCTGCGCCAGCACCGCCGTCAGCTCTGCATCCAGCGGGTACACCATCAGCCCGTATTCACGCGCCAGCACCTGCATGTTGCGTTCAAGGTCCGCTTCGGCGCCCGGTAAACGCAGCGGCTTATCCAGCAAGCCCGGTGTCATGACAATGCCTTGTTGCGACAGCATGCTGGCTAAAGCCGTAGGACCGCTCTGATAAGCCTCGCCGCGAAAAGTCGGCACGCCATTGAGCTCGACACGCTCCGGCAGGCCCACCAGCCTCGACGGGGTTGCAGAGCAGGCCGCAAGCCCCAGGGCACAGGCGAGCAACAAGGATATTTTAAGGTTCGACCGTAACCGCAATTTTCTACTCTCTTGATCAACTGCCGGTGAGGGCCCTGATCATAGGACGCTCTGCCACGTGGGTATAGCCCGCAGGCTTAGTAAAGGGGGTGGATAGAGCAAAGAAGTTGGACAGACACGACCATTGGTCAATAGCAGGCAACCTCCGCCTAGCTAGACTGTCACTTGGGAAGACTGTGTGTGCCCCGTACGGGGCGAAAGGAGGCCCGAATGAGCCTTGCAACAACGATTTTACTGTTGATCTGCGGTTGGCTGGCGGTAGCCGGGGCCATGTTGTGGGGGGTGTTGCGCATTACCCGCCGGCACTATCACCCCCACGTCAAACCCGCCAAGCCCCACAAGGCAGCGGTGCATCACGCCTAGCCAGGCATGTAATTAAAGTCCTGAGTCGCTGCGACTTCCTTGCCGTGGCCATGCTCCAGGGATGCGAGCACGCTCGTGCCCATGCTGGACTCGAATAACGTCACATCCAGGCGATGATCCCCGGCGTCACTTCAAAAAAACGCCCGTCATCCACGCGTTTTCCATCCACTCGCTCAGCCATCAGGTCGTTCGGCGCTTCTCCCTTCAAGCCGATCCAGGTTTCGATCGGGTCGGCTTGGGGAATGAGACCGGCGCAGGCCGATAACAGCAGCACAGCACAGAGGGCGGGCATCAACAACAGGGGTTTGCAATCCTGCTCCCTTAGAGGTTCACGCATGCTCGGGCTGATAAAGACCGCACTGCAACAGCCGTACACGTTTATCGTGGTGGCCATATTCATATGCACCATCGGGCCGATGGCGACCCGGTGCAACTGGCCGACGCCTCGGGAGGTGCGCACGCGCCCAAGGCTTAAACCTGTCGCAGCCCTGACACGGCTGGTGTTGCAAGGTTGCTCAATGGCGCCGACCTACACCGTGCCTTCGGTAAACCTCCCGACGGTCTACCGCGAACAGACCCGTGACGGCCCGTGGCACAACGAACATTGCAGGCGGTACAGCCCCGTCAGTGACAGGCAAGCGTGCGATTGGTCACCGCGCTCGGTGGGGGCTGGCAATCTGGCGACCAGCCTTTGCCCCAATCAACTTCGCCTGCCCATCCTTCTGCTTTCCCGTCCGCGCCTCAGTGATCAACCCTCGGATCAACTTGCCCTCGGGCAAGTTCTTCCAGAACCGGCTCGGCAAATGCCCTTCCATCACCTTGGGGTTCAACCGCGCTGGATTGAAGATGTGGCTGTAATAGGTCAGCCACATCGCACTGTGCGGATCCTCTACATTCTGCGCCAGGTGCCGCCACGCCTCGGGGCACTCGCGCTGATGAATAAGCTGCTCTCCGTCGTAGTACACCCCGTCCAGCGGCGTGGCGATCATCCAACGATGACGGCCCATGCGCCCGATGAAATGCTGGCTGGCGGATTTCAGAATGTCGTGTGCAGGCTCGTGCCAGGCCACATATTCCGGCAGCTCCGCCCCCGCCCCAGCAGGTAATGCGATAAACCGCACAAACGCATGCAGGTGGTGCGCCTCGCGGCTGACCTGTTTGATCCGCCGCTGCAACTCGCTACCCAGCTTGTCCCCCGCCAGCATCGCAGTACGATCGCCATGGCTCACACGCCACAACACTTCATACAGCAGGCTCCAGCGCTGGTCGCCGTGGTAGCAGGCGGCCGACTCCAGCAGATCCAACAGCGCCTTGGGCACGCGCGTCTGGAACGGCCCGAGGCCTTCGGGGATGGACTGGTCGGTGGCAAACAGATCGGCTACCTCGGCCTCGCCCCAACTCACCTGGCTGGGATCGACCTGATGGCTGAGCAGCCATCGCGCCTGGTCGCGCCAGGTGCTGAACAGGTTGTTGCATTCCAGGCTGATCATCCCCACAACCCCATTTGCTGCGGTGCGGGGCGGTCGCGCAATTGCTCACGTAGCAACACGCTGGTGCTTTCGGCCTGTTGCGGGTGATAGTCACTGGTGATGAAAAATGGCTTGGCCTTGGCCAGTACGCAGCGCATGCGCGCCAGGTCTTCGAAGCGGATCTTGCGTTCACGCCGCAGGTCCACCAGGCGCTGGGTGGTGCGCAGGCCAATGCCCGGAATGCGCGCAATCAAGGTCGGCTCGGCGCGGTTCAGGTCCAGGGGGAATACCTCGCGGTGTTCCAGGGCCCAGGCCAGCTTGGGGTCGATATCCAGGGCCAGGTGGCCGGGGCCTGCGAACAGTTCGTTGGCGCTGAACCCGTAGCTGCGCAGCAGGAAATCGGCCTGGTACAAGCGATGCTCGCGCATCAGCGGTGGTGCAGCCAGGGGCACGCTCTTCGGGCTGTTGGGGATGGGGCTGAACGCCGAGTAATACACACGCCGCAGCTTGAAATTGCCGTAAAGCGCTTCGGCACCGTGGAGGATGGTGCTGTCATCGGTGTCGTCGGCGCCGACGATCATTTGCGTACTTTGCCCTGCCGGGGCGAATCGCGGTGCGCGCGGCTCATTGAGCACGGTCTGCTCGCCGGTGTAGATGGTCTGCATGGCCTGCTTGATTGAGACGATCTGTTTTTCCGGCGCCAGGGTCTGCAAGCTGGTCTCGGTAGGCAGTTCGATATTCACGCTCAGGCGGTCGGCATAACGCCCGGCTTCGGCGATCAGCGCCGGGTCCGCATCGGGAATGGTCTTGAGGTGGATATAGCCGCGAAAGTCGTGATCTTCGCGAAGAAGCTTGGCGACCCGCACCAACTGCTCCATGGTGTAGTCGGACGAACGGATGATGCCAGAGCTGAGAAACAGCCCGCTGACGCAATTGCGCCGGTAGAAGTCCAGGGTCAGGGTGACCACCTCCTCCGGGCTGAAACGCGCGCGGGGCACGTCGCTGGAGCGGCGGTTGACGCAGTATTGGCAGTCGTAGAGACAGAAGTTGGTGAGCAACACCTTGAGCAATGACACGCATCGCCCATCGGGCGTATAGCTGTGGCAGATGCCCATGCCATCGGTAGAACCCAGCCCCGCCTTGCCCTCGGAGCTGCGCTTGGGCGCGCCGCTGCTGGCGCACGACGCGTCGTACTTGGCGGCGTCGGCGAGGATGCTGAGTTTTTCGATCAACTGCATGAAGGGCTACCGGTACTGGTTTTTTGTACAGTAGCAGAGGGTAGCTACAAGCTACAAGCTACAAGCTTGAAGCTTGAAGCTTGAAGCTTGTAGCTGGAACTCAGCTCGCGGTGGCGAGCAACACGTCACGCACCGAGCGTCCCTTGCCACGCCCACGGTCCAGTGCATACAGCGACGCTGCAATCTCATCCGCACGAATCGGCAGCACCGACAGCAAGGTGTCACTCAAACCGTGGCTGGCCTGGCTGAAACCCTGGATGTAGATGCCAGCGTTGCAACGCTCGTCGGTGACGATGCGGTAGTCGCGCGCCACCTCGAATTCGCCCAGATAATCTTCCAGCGGCGCCAGCAAGGCGCGGTGCGTCTGGCGCTCGTAGCCGGTGGCGAGGATCACCGCATCGTAATGATTGACGCTGGTTTCGCCGCTGGCGTTATTGCGCAGCACCAGCTCGATGCCCAACGAACCTGAGGTGGCTTTCTCGACCACCGTCATGGTGCGGAACGCCTGGCGGGCGATGCCGGAGACTTTCTGGCGATAAAAGATGCCGTAGATACGCTCGATCAGGTCCAGGTCTACCACCGAATAATTGGTGTTCTGGTACTCGGCGACCAGGCGCTCACGCTCGGCGCCTTCCTGCTGGAACACCAGGTCGGTAAAGGCCGGCGAGAACACTTCGTTGACGAACGGGCTGTCATCGGCGGGTTTGAGCGCCGACCCGCGCAGGATCATGTCGACCTGCACCGACGGGAAGCTGTCGTTCAGGTCGATAAAAGCTTCGGCTGCACTCTGGCCGCCGCCGATGATGGCGATGCGCATGGCCTTGCCCTCGACACACGGTTGCGTGGCCATGCGCGCTAGGTATTGAGAATGGTGGAACACCCGGCTGTCCCCTTTGAGCGCCTTGAACGCCTCCGGAATACGCGGTGTGCCGCCGGCGCTGACCACCACCGAACGGGTGGTGCGCACGTGCTGCTCGCCCAAGGCATCGCGGGAAATCACGCGCAGCGCTTCAACCTGCTGCTGATGCAGGATCGGCTCGATGGCCAGCACTTCCTCGCCGTAGCGCGCCTGGGCCTGGAACTGCCCGGCGACCCAGCGCAGGTAGTCGTTGTACTCCATGCGGCACGGGTAAAAGGTGCCCAGGTTGATAAAGTCCACCAAGCGGTCGTGGGCTTTCAGGTAATTGACGAAGGAATATGGGCTGGTGGGGTTGCGCAGGGTCACCAGGTCCTTGAGGAACGAGATCTGCAGTTCGCTCTGGGTCACCAGGGTATTGCCGTGCCAGCGGTAGTCGGCCTGTTTGTCGAGAAACAGCACGTCCAGTTTGCCCTGGGCCTTTTCGCGCTCCTGCAGGGCGATGGCCAGCGCCAGGTTCGAAGGGCCGAAACCGATACCGATCAGGTCGTGAACCGCGGGCGAAGCAATAGCCTGTGTCATTCCAGTGTCCTCTGGATAAGCCCCTTGGCGGTGGGGCGGGAATACCTTTCAAGACCTGCACAACAGGTCATGTGTTGATAGGAAACGAGGACAGTGAAATAAAATTTAACTAACAGGTGATCAGTGCGCTTCCCACTCTCGCATCCGACCCCGGCAGTGCTTCATGGCGTTGACGATGTGTTTTTCCACCAGGGCGCGGGAAATGCACAGGCGCTCGGCGATTTGCAGGTGGGTCAGGCCGTCGAGCTTGCGCAGCAGAAAGCTGTCGCGACAGGCTGGCGGCAGCTCGGCCAGGGCGCGTTCGAGCAATTCCAGGCGCTGGCCGTGGTCGTGGTGGGTGTGGGGCGAGCAACTGGCGAAGCGCTCTTCGGCATCCAGCACATCCAGAGGTTCAACCTGGCGCAAGGCGTTGCGGCGATGACCGTCGATCACCAGGTTGAGCGCAGTGCGGTACAAAAAGGCGCGGGGTTGTTCGATGGGCGTGTCGCTGGAACGTTCCAGCACCCGAACATAAGCGTCATGCACCACATCCTCGGCCACCTGACGGTTGCCCAGCTTGGCGTTGAGGAAACACACCAGCTCGCGATAGTAGTTTTCCAACATGACTCCCGACCGCCGGGTGGCGGCATTAGGCCCTTGGGTGCAAAAAAGACAGCGTTTGGGTGATGGCAGTTTGAGTGCGTGCAATTTATAGTAATTCTCATCTACTTTTAAAGCACACTTGCATCAACGGACGATTATTTTTCTTCAAGGGAGCTGTAACTGCTTATGTAACCGCCTAAATCCCCCCGCAATTCCCTCGTCTACTTGTCAGCTCCCCGCAACTGCGGTCCGAACTTTCCTGGCTGGAACCAAAGCATGAAACGCCCTCGACCTGCCCGACGCGCCTTGCTGGCTATCGCTTGCCTGCTCCCCATCATCGCCATCGCGGCCTGGCAAGTGCTGCCGTCTGGGCGTGACACGCTCACCACCGTGAGCGTCACCCGCGGCAATATCGAAAACAGCGTGACGGCCCTGGGCACCCTGCAACCCAGGCGTTATGTGGATGTTGGCGCACAGGCGTCCGGGCAGATCCGCAAGATCCACGTCGAGGCCGGCGACCAGGTCCAGGAAGGCCAATTGCTGGTGGAAATCGACCCTTCCACGCAAAAAGCCAAGCTCGACGCCAGCCGGTACGCCATCGAAAACCTCAAGGCCCAGTTGCAGGAGCAAAATGCCCAGCATCAGTTGGCACGCCAGAAGTACCAGCGCCAGCAACGCCTGGCCGCCGGTAATGCGACCCGTGAAGAAGATGTACAAACCGCCAAAGCTGAATTGAGCGCCACTGCGGCCCGGGTCAGCATGTTCCAGGCGCAGATCCGACAAGCCCAGGCCAGCCTGCGCAGCGATGAAGCGGAGCTGGGCTACACACGCATCTATGCGCCGATGACCGGCACCGTCGTGGCGGTGGACGCGCGCGTCGGCCAGACCCTGAATGCCCAGCAGCAGACGCCGCTGATCCTGCGCATCGCCAAACTGTCACCGATGACCGTCTGGGCGGAAGTCTCGGAAGCCGATATCGGCCACGTCAAGCCGGGCATGACCGCGTACTTCACCACCCTGAGCGGCGGCAACCGGCGCTGGACCAGCACCGTGCGGCAGATCCTGCCGATCCCGCCCAAGCCCTTGAATGAAACCCAAGGCAGCGGCAGCCCCAACAGTTCCAGTAAAAGCGGCAGTGGCCGTGTGGTGCTGTACACCGTGCTGCTGGACGTGGACAACAGCGACAACGCGTTGATGGCGGAGATGACCACCCAGGTGTTTTTCGTTGCCAGCCAGGTCAAGGACGCCCTCACAGCACCGGTTGCCGCGCTGCGGGGCACGTCCAGTGCCGACCGCCAGATCGCACGGGTCGTGACCAAAAGCGGGCGTATCGAAGAACGCCACGTGCAACTGGGCATCAGTGACCGCCTGCGCGTCCAAGTGCTCGACGGCCTGAACGAGGGCGATCAACTGTTGATCGGCCCGGCCGACGGCATCGGGGGTTGAGTTGACCACGCCCCTGATCGAACTCAAGAACATCCGCAAATCCTACGGCGGCGGCGACAGCCCGCAGGTCGACGTGTTGCGCGGTATCGACCTGTCGATTCATGCCGGGGAGTTCGTTGCCATCGTCGGCGCCTCGGGCTCCGGCAAGTCCACGCTGATGAATATCCTCGGCTGCCTCGACCGCCCAAGCGTCGGTGACTACCTGTTCGCCGGGGAAAACGTCGCGCGCCTGGACTCTGACGAACTGGCCTGGCTGCGCCGCGAAGCCTTTGGCTTCGTGTTCCAGGGCTACCACTTGATTCCCTCCGGCTCGGCCCAGGAAAACGTCGAGATGCCGGCGATCTATGCCGGCATCAGCGCCACCGAGCGCCATGCCCGCGCCAACGCGCTACTCACGCGCCTGGGCCTGGCCGACCGCACCGGCAACCGTGCGCACCAGCTTTCCGGCGGCCAGCAGCAGCGCGTGTCCATCGCTCGCGCATTGATGAACGGTGGCCACATCATCCTGGCCGATGAACCCACCGGCGCCCTCGACAGCCACAGCGGCGCCGAGGTCATGACCCTGCTCGACGAACTGGCCAGCCAAGGCCACGTGGTGATCCTGATCACCCACGACCGCGAAGTGGCGGCGCGGGCCAACCGCATTATCGAGATTCGCGATGGGTTGATCATCAGTGACTCGGCCGATGGCAGCGAAGTTGCTCCTGCATTAGCCAACGGCGCCCTGCAAGCCGTTGACCTGCGCCAACGCCTGGCCGACGGCGCCGAGCACAATGGCGCGTGGAAAGCCGAACTGGTGGATGCCGTGCAAGCTGCCTGGCGGGTGATGTGGATCAACCGCTTCCGCACGGCGTTGACCCTGCTGGGCATCATCATCGGCGTGGCGTCGGTGGTGGTGATGCTCGCGGTGGGCGAAGGCAGCAAGCGCCAGGTCATGGCGCAGATGGGTGCGTTCGGTTCCAACATCATCTACCTCAGTGGCTCGTCGCCCAACCCGCGTACGCCGCCGGGGATCGTGTCGCTCAATGACGTCCACGCACTGGCAGCGCTGCCCCAGGTGCAGCGCATCATGCCGGTCAACGGCAGCGAAGCCGGGGTGCGTTTTGGCAATGTCGACTACATGGCCTATGTGGGCGGCAATGACACCAACTTCCCGGAGATTTTCAATTGGCCCGTGGTCGAGGGCAATTATTTTACCGCCGAGGACGAGCGCGCCGCCGCCACGGTGGCGGTGATCGGGCATCGTGTGCGCGAGAAACTGTTCAAGGGCGAGGTCGACCCCATCGGCCAGTACATCCTGATTGAGAACGTGCCGTTCCAGGTGATCGGGGTGCTGGCGGAAAAAGGCGCCAGCTCCGGCAACAAGGACAGCGACGACCGCATTGCCATCCCTTATACCGCCGCCAGCGTGCGCCTGTTCGGCAGCTATAACCCCGAATACGTGGTGATCGCGGCGGCTGATGCGCGCAAGGTCCACGAGGCCGAGTTGGCCATCGATCAGTTGATGCAGACGCTGCACAACGGCAAGCGCGACTACGAGCTGACCAACAACGCGGCGATGATCCAGGCCGAAGCCCACACGCAGAACACGCTGTCGTTGATGCTTGGTTCGATTGCCGCGATCTCCCTGTTGGTGGGCGGTATCGGCGTGATGAACATCATGTTGATGACTGTGCGCGAGCGTACCCGCGAAATCGGTATCCGCATGGCCACCGGTGCACGCCAGCGCGACATCCTGCGCCAGTTCCTCACCGAAGCGGTGATGCTCTCGGTGGTCGGCGGCCTGTGCGGCATCGCCCTGGCCCTGCTGGTGGGTGGCTTGCTGATACTGGCCGACGTGGCGGTGCAGTTTTCCCTGGTGGCGGTGTGTGGCGCATTTGGTTGCGCGCTGGTCACCGGCGTCGTATTCGGCTTTATGCCGGCCCGTAAAGCTGCCCGGCTCGATCCGGTTAAGGCGTTGACCAGTGAATAAACGATCCATCTACTTGCCCGGCTTGTGTGTGTTGCTCAGCGCCTGCGCCGGCAACCCACCGGCCATCGACACGGCTATTGCGCCGCCTGCCGCCTGGCAATACGCCGAGCGCGACGCCGCCCAGGCCACCAACCAGCAATGGTGGACACACTTCGCCAGCCCGCAGTTGAACCGACTGGTCGAGCAGGCCCGCCGTGACAGTTTCGACGTTGCTGCCGCCACGGCCCGTGTGCGCCAGGCCCAGGCCAGTGCGGTGATAGCCGGCGCGCCGTTGTTGCCCGAGGTGAAGTTCAACCTTGAGACCAGTCACCAGAAACTCATACGCGGCTCAGGTGGACCGAACCTGGATGCGTCCCAAAGCGACGACGCCGTCGACAACTTCGGCGCCAACCTCACCGCCAGCTACGAAGTGGACTTCTGGGGTGGCCGCGCCGCCGCTCGCGACAGCGCCCTGCACAGCCTGCGCGCCAGCGAGTTTGACCAGGCCACCGTGGAACTGACCCTGCTCAGCAGCGTGGCCGACCGCTACGCACAAACCCTCGCCGCCCACCAGCGCCAGCAGATCGCCGAGCTGAACCTGGCCAATGCGCGCAACGTGCTCGACCTGGTACAGACGCGCTATGACGCCGGCTCCGCCACGGCCCTGGAACTGGCCCAGCAAAAAAGCCTGGTGGCCAGCCAGCAACGCCAGCTGCCGCTGATCCAGCAATTGGCCGAAGAATCGCAGATCACCCTGGCCGCCCTGCTCGGCCAACCGGTGCAGACCTTGGACCTGGGCGCCGAGCCCTTTCAGGCACTGACCTGGCCGAGCATCGGCGCCGGCCTGCCCAGCCAATTGCTCAGCCGCCGGCCCGACATCGCCAAGGCCGAGGCGCAACTGGCGGCGGCACAGGCTGATGTCACCGTGGCCCGCGCGGCCATGCTGCCCGCCGTCACCCTTGGCGCGACCCTGGGTTCCGACGCCTACAAGGCCATGGATGTGTTGCGCAGCCCCTATTACACGCTGACTGCAGGCTTGGTCGGCCCGATCTTCAACAACGGCCGTTTAAGCGCTGAACGCGACAAGGCCCGCGCACGCCAGGAAGAACTGCTGCAGACCTATCGCGGCGCGATCATCAATGGCTTTGCCGATGTGGAAAAAGCCCTCAGCCGCATCACCCGCCTCGACCAGCAACGCGACTGGCAAAGTGAAGAGTTGCACCAAGCCCGGACAGCGTTCCAGATCGCCGAAAGCCGCTACCAGGCAGGTGCCGAAGACCTGCTCACGGTGCTGGAAACCCAGCGCACGCTGTACGCGGCCCAAGACCAGAATGTGCAACTGCGGCTGTCGCGCCTGCAAGCCAGCATCGCGCTGTACAAGGCACTGGGCGGTGGCTGGCAGGCACAGATCCGATAAACAAAACTCCGATTTCGTACATTAGCCGTCTTCTCCCCCTACATTCTTCAACCTGAGGTCCTTGGTAAAAAAGCCGCTATCACACGGCCACCCAGGACCTCTCGATGACTGTTGCAAACTACCTGACGTGCGCCTGTCTCTGGCTGACCGCAAGCCTTGCCCCTGCCCAACCACTGCTCCCTCCCACCACCATAGACTGGCTGCTGGACTGTCACCTGCCCACCGTTAAGCGTCTGGACCCCAAGGTGCTGCAACGCACCCAATGCGGCATCGTGAACGTACCGCGCAATTACGCTATGCCCCGGCAAGGCAGCGTGCGTCTCTACCTGACGCGCGTCGGCGCCCGTGACCCGTTGAACCGGGAGGGCGTGGTGTTTGCCCAGCCAGGCCACGCCGCCGCAAACAACCAGGGCGGCACCTTTGTCATTCACCTGACCAGCCTCTGGGGCGCCTACGCCAACCCCGCCTATCGCACGCTGGTCAACCGTTACGACGTGATCGAACTCAGCCCCCGCGACCTCAGCAACGACAACGGCATCGAACAGGCCGCTCAGGACATGGAGTACGTCCGCACGCAACTGGGCGACGCCCAACTGCTCTACCTGGGCAATGATAACGCCGCCCGCCTGGGTAGCCGTTACGCTGCGCTGTTTCCCGAGCGCGTGGCGCGCATGGTGCTGGTCAACGCGCAACAGGCCGAGGAAGCGGCTCCGCCGGTCGAGCAACTGCGGCTGAAAGAACCCGTCAAGCACGCCGCCAGCAGTTGTATCAACCGCTGGGTCGGGGACTTCCTGGTCTTTGGCAAGCAGCCACCGCCGTCCACGCGTTGCCTTGACTCAGGTAACCGCAGAGCCGCCACCCGTTTGCGACCTGTTGCCACCGAAAACGACACGTGGCGTTGACGCTGCATCCGGATCGCTATTAAGTGCTATTTATCCGCATTAATACGATAAATCGAACCCATGCTAAGTCGCCCACTCCGACGCAAACGCCAGAAGCTGTCCGATGTGATTGTCGAGTCGGTCAAGCGCTCCATCGTCACCGACGCCTTGAAGCCCGGCGACCGTCTACCCACCGAACGTGAGCTGATGGAAAGCTTCCAGTGTTCCAAGGGCTCGGCCCGCGAAGCGCTCAAGGCCCTGGAAGTGGAAGGCCTGGTGAGCACACGCACCGGCCCCAGCGGTGGTGCTTACCTGAACCAGGCCGGCACTGAGCCAGCCAGCCGCGCGCTGCGCAACTACCTGCACTTCCAGCACCTGGATGGCGAACAGGTGTACCAACTGCGCAAAGTCATTGAAGTGGAACTCGCGGTGTCGGTGCTTGGGCGCTTGAGCGAAGACGACTACCAGGCCCTGCAAGACAACGTGGATTTCTGCAGCGCCCCGGAAGACAGCGAGTCCGGCCAGCGCGAGCAACGCCTGGCGGAACTGGAGTTCCACAACCTGCTGGCCAAGGCCTGCCCCAATCCGTTGCTGAGTTTTATGGCGCAGTTCCTCAACGACCTGCTGCGCGACCTGGTGGTGTTGAAAAAGGCCTACAAGCCCAAGCGCAAGCAGTTCGACGCGGCCAACCTGGATTATCACAAGCAGTTGCTGGTCGCCTTCCGTGCCGGGGATGAAAGCGCGGTGCGCGGTTTGATGCATGAGCATATGTGCGATGCGGAACACCATATGACGGCGCTGGAAGGTGAAGTCAGCCCGCACTTCCTTCTGGAGTTCGATCACCGCCCCTAAAGACACCACAGTTTGACCCTATTCCAACCAACACCTGCGTTATCCAATAACAGGCCTGCCCACAGGCCCTTGCTCCACCGTATCGCCCTTGCCACTCCTGCCAATAACTACACCAGGGAGTCACCCCATGCAGCGTCGTACGTTGTTGAAAGCCAGTCTCACCGCAGCCGCCGCCCTCAGCCTCCCGCTGAGTATCCGGTCGGCATTCGCCGCCGAGCCCTTTACCTTTTACGGCCTCAAGTCCATGTCTGGCGCCTTTGCCAGCTATGGCAAATTTGCCGACATGGGTTCGCGCCTGGCGGTGGAACAGCACCCCGAACTCCTCGGGCGCCCACTGAACTACAAAGTCATCGACACCGAAGGCAATGCCGGCAAGGCCGTGCGCAAGGTGCAGGAAGCCATCCAGCAGGACGGCGCGCGGTTCTTCCAAGGCTGCACGCTGTCGTCGTCGGCACTGGCGGTTGCCAAGGAAGTCGACAAGGTCGGCGGTGTGTTCATGACCCCGGTCGGCGCCGATGAAGTCACCGGCAAGGATTGCAACCTCGCGACCTTCCGCTGGTCGGTGCCCACCTACGGCGCGATCCGTGAAACCATGGTGCCGCTGATCAAGCTGCTGCCGGACGCCAAGCGCTGGTACACCATCACCCCGCAATACGTGTTCGGCGAAGCGCTGCTCGAAGGCGCAAAAACAGTGCTCAAGGAAAACGGCCTGGAACACATTGGCAACAGCTACCACTCACTGCAAGAACAAGAATTCTCCGGCTACCTGACCAACGCCATCGCCGCCAAGCCCGATGTGCTCGTGCTGCTCAACTTCGGCAGCCAGTCGTCCAACACCCTGCGTCAGGCGGTGAACTTCGGCATCAAGGAGCGCATGAAAGTGCTGCTGGTATGGTCCGCCGGCCTCGACCAATTCCAGGAATTGGGCAGCGATGTGCTTGAAGGCGTGTACCTCGGCGCACAGTACTGGCACCAGGTCGACACCCCGCTCAACCGTGAACTGGTCAAGCTGACCCAGGCGAAGTACGGCATCAACCCCACCTACCCGCTGGCCGCCGATTACATCAGCACCAAGGTCATGCTCGAAACCATCATTTCCACCGCCAGCTTTGACGGCAAAACCGTGGCCAAAGCCATGCAGGGCTTGAGTTTCGAAGGGCCGACCGGCAAGGAATCGATCCGCGCCGGCGACCACCAGGTGATCAAGGATTACTACCTGCTGATCGGCAAGGCCACCGGCGACATGGCCGACAAGGACGACCTGGCCAAGGTGCTCAGTGCCGGCCAGTCGTTCCCGCCGGTAGAAGCCACGGGCTGCACGCTCGGCTGATCCCCTGAATTTGGTAGCGCAGGGCCGTGCAAGCGGCCTCCTGCAGAGGGTTCCTGCATGCTTTCTCTTTACCTGTTCCAGATACTCAACGGCCTCGGATTGGGGATGATCTACTTCCTGATCGCGGTCGGTCTCACGATCATTTTCGGCCTGCTCAACTTCGTCAACTTCGCCCACGGCGCGTTCTTCTTGCTGGGCGCCTACATCTGCTACACCGCCGTGAGCCTCACCGGCAACTTCTGGCTGGCGCTGCTCATCGCCCCGTTGGTGGTGGCCGCGTTGGCCTGGGCTATCGAGCGATTATTGATTCAACGGATTTACCACTTGCCGCACATGTTCCAGATCCTGGTGACCTTGGGCATCGCGTTGATCATCCAGGAAGCCAGCGTGATGATCTGGGGCCCGGTGGGCAAGAGCGTCGCCGTGCCAGAACTGCTGCGCGGCGTGCTGGTGGTGGGTGACTTCGTGTACCCCTATTACCGCCTTTTCCTCATCGCGTTTTCCGGGCTGGTCGGCCTGGGCCTGTGGCTGCTGTTGGAACGCACGCGCTTCGGCGCTCTGGTGCGGGCAGGCAGTGAAAGCACCGAGACCGTGTCGCTGCTGGGCACGAATATCTTCCGCCTGTTCTCCATGACCTTCGCCCTTGGCGTAGCCCTGGCCGGCATGGCCGGTGTGCTGTTCGCACCGTTGCGCGGCGCCCAGCCCTTCGTCGGCCCGGAAATTCTCGGGGTGGCGTTTGTGGTCGTGGTGATCGGCGGCATGGGTTCGTTCAGCGGTGCGCTGGTCGGCGGTTTGCTGGTGGGCGTGGTGCAAAGCCTGATGACCACACTTTGGCCCCAGGGCGCGAGCCTGATGATCTACGGCGCAATGGCCGTGGTGATTCTGGTACGTCCTTACGGCCTGTTTGGGAGAGCCTGACATGAGCGAGAAAAATCCCCTGCCGTTTGCCAAGACGCAATCGCGCGCGATGTTGCTGTGGGTATTGGCAGTGCTGATTGGCCTGCCGTTGATACTGCCATCGGCGACCCTGGCCACCGAGATTCTGATCTTTGCCATGGCCGCCCTCGCCTGCAACTTGCTGCTGGGTTACACCGGGCTACTGTCCTTCGGCCAAGGCATCTTCTTTGGTGCCGGCGCGTATTGTGCGGCGTTGCTGATGATCCACCTGCAAATGGGTTTGTTCACGGCGCTGCTTGGCGCCGCCGTCGCCGGTGGGTTCCTGGCCTTGTTGGTGGGCGCCCTGGCGATCCGCCGCACCGGCATCTACTTCGTGATGCTGACCCTGGCGTTCAGCCAAATGGCTTACTTCGTCGCCTATACGCTCAGTGACTGGACCGGCGGCGACAACGGCCTGCTCAGCGTGCCACGCCCGCAAATCCGTCTCGGTGACAGCGTGTTGCTGTCGCTGGCCGACGCCCGCGCCTTCTACGGTTTTGTCGCGGTGCTGTTCCTGCTGATCTTTATCGGCGCACGCCGGGTGATCGCCTCACCGTTCGGCAGCACGCTGATGGCGATCCGCGAAAACGAAACCCGTGCCTCGGCCATCGGCTACGACACGCGGCATTTCAAGATCCTGGTGTTTGTACTGTCCGGCGCGGTCACCGGGATTGCCGGGGCGCTGTACGCGATGCTGCTGCACTTTGTGCCGCTGTCGAATATCGACCTGATGATGTCCGAGAACATCCTGATCATGACCATCGTCGGCGGCACGGGCTCGTTGTTCGGCTCGTTGCTGGGCGCCGGTTCCATCGTGTTGCTGGGGGATTTCCTCTCCGACCTGTGGCCGCGCTGGCTGATGCTGTTAGGGTTGATTTTGATCCTGGTGGTGATCTTCATGCGCGGTGGTTTGTGGGGCGGCCTGGTGTCGCTGTTTGAACGCGTGCGAGGCGGTCGCAAGGCCGCCGCTGTCGCCAAGGAGGAAGGGCTATGAGCATCCTGCTCGAAACCAACGACCTGGAACTGGCCTACGGTGCCTTCCATGCGGTGAATGGCGTAAACCTCAAGGTCGAAGCCGGCACCATCCACACCATCATTGGCCCCAACGGCGCGGGCAAGACCAGCCTGTTCCACTGCCTCACCGGTGAACGCCAGGCCACCGCCGGGGCGATTCATTTCGACGGCAGGAACCTGATGCGCAAACCTGCCCATGCCCGTGTCGGCCTGGGTATGGCGCGCTCGTTCCAGCTCACTAGCCTGTTCCAGAACCTCAGCGTGCGCGAAAACCTGCGCCTGGCCGCCCAAGGCCGCGATGGTGCACGCGCCCTGAATTTCTGGCGCCGCGTGGACAGCAAGCGCGAACACCTGGAGATGGCCGATCAAGTGCTGGAGCGCCTGCAACTCACCGCCCGCGCCGATACCCTGGCCGGCGAGTTGTCCCACGGCCAGCAACGCGTGCTGGAGGTGGGCATGTCGATCTGCTCCAAACCCAAACTGTTGATGCTCGACGAGCCCACCTCGGGCATGGGCATCGACGACATCCCGATCATGACCCAACTGATCAGCGACCTCGGCCGCGACCACACGGTGCTGTTGATCGAACACAACATGAGCATTGTCATGTCCATCAGCCAACGCATCACAGTGATGAGCCACGGGCAGATCCTGGTGGAAGGCACGCCGGAATTCGTGCGGGCTGATGAACGTGTGCGCAGTGCTTACCTTGGGGAGGCTGCCTGATGCTGATCGTCGACAATATCCACTCCTACTACGACAAGAGCCACGTGCTGGAAGGCGTGTCGCTGACCGTAAACCCTGGCGAGTTGGTGACACTGCTGGGACGCAACGGTGCCGGCAAGACCACGACGCTGCGCAGCATCCTCGGGATTATTTGCCCACGTCAGGGCCAGATCCATTTCAACGGCCAGGCGCTGGTGGGCCAGAAGGTCTTTGAAATTGCTCGCCAGGGCCTGGCGCTGGTACCTGAGAACCGCGGAATTTTCCGCCTGCTGACCGTCGAAGAAAACCTGCGCATCGCCGCACGCAAGACCAGCCGCTGGCAGCTCGAAGATGTCTACGGCATGTTCCCGCGCCTCAAGGAGCGGCGTAAAAACGCCGGCCACGCGCTGTCTGGTGGCGAGCAACAGATGCTCGCCATCGCCCGTGCGCTGCTCAACGACCCAAAGTTGCTGATCCTTGATGAGCCCACCGAAGGCCTGGCCCCGGTGATCGTCGACGAGCTGGTGAAGATCCTGCGCAAGGTCAAGGACGACGGCCTGCCAGTGTTGCTGGTGGAACAGAACCTGATGGTCTGCGACAAGCTCGCCGACCGCCATTATGTGCTCGAACAAGGCCGCGTGGTCTACGAGGGCAGCGCCGCCGCTTTCCGCGCCGACCCGACCATCAAAAACCGCTATTTGGCCCTGAGTGCCTGACCGGAGACTGCTGATGAATAGTTTTGCGCAACCGCTCAAGAGCAACGCCCCGCTGATCAACCGCGACCGCCTGTGGCAATCCTTGATGGACCTGGCCCAGCTTGGCGCCACGGCCAAGGGCGGCGTGTGCCGCCTGGCCCTCACCGATCTGGACCGCCAGGCCCGCGACCTGTTTGTGCAATGGTGTGAGGCGGCCGGGTGCAGCGTCAGTGTCGACGCCATCGGCAATATTTTCGCGCGCCGCGCCGGACGCAATCCTGCCCTGCCCCCGGTGATGACCGGCAGCCATATCGACACCCAGCCCACCGGCGGCAAGTTCGACGGTTGCTATGGGGTGATGGCCGGGTTGGAGGTGATCCGCACCCTCAATGACTTGAACATCGAAACCGATGCGCCGATTGAAGTGGTGGTATGGACCAACGAAGAAGGCTCGCGCTTCCCGCCCTGCATGATGGGTTCGGGTGTGTTTGCCGGTAAATTCGATTTACAGGACACCCTCGATAAGCTCGACGACCAAGGCCTGTCGGTGGGCGCCGAGTTGCAGCGCATCGGCTATGCCGGTTCGCGCGCGGTGGTCGGCCACCCGGTGGGTGCGTATTTCGAAGCCCATATCGAACAAGGCCCGGTGCTGGAAGACCAGGCCACGACGATTGGCGTGGTCATGGGCTGCCTGGGCCAGAAGTGGTTCGACCTCACCCTCACCGGCGTCGAAGCCCACGCCGGCCCGACGCCGATGCACCTGCGCAAGGATGCCCTGGTGGGCGCCGCGGAGGTGGTCAGCGCGGTCAACCGTATCGCCCATCAACAACAACCCCACGCCTGTGGCACGGTCGGTTGCCTGAGCCTGCACCCGGGATCGCGCAATGTGATTCCGGGCCAAGTGCACATGACCATCGACCTGCGCCATCTGCATGCGGACACGCTGCAAGCGATGGTCGATGAAGTGCGCGGCGTGATCGAAGCCACCGCCAAAACGCACGGCCTCACCTTTGAGCTGACGCCGACAGCCGACTTCCCACCGCTGGACTTCAACCCGGCCTGCGTCAACGCGGTGCGCGACGCGGCGAGTGTCTTGGGCTTGAGCCATATGGATATCGTCAGCGGCGCCGGGCACGACGCGATTTTCGTCGCCGAACTGGGCCCCGCCGGGATGATCTTTGTGCCGTGCGAAGGCGGCATCAGCCATAACGAAATCGAAAACGCCGCGCCGGATGACTTGGCGGCGGGCTGCGCGGTATTGCTGCGCGCCATGGTCAAGGCGGCTCAGGGGGATGTGGCATGAGTGAAATCGGCGAATTGACGGCAGTGCAACTGCTGCAGCATTTTCGCGACAAGCGCCTGTCGCCGGTGGAAGTCACCAGAGACGCTTTGCGGCGTATCGAACGTTTCAATCCGGTAGTGAATGCCTACTGCCATGTGGACCCGGAAGGCGCGCTGAACGCGGCGCGCGCTTCGGAACAACGTTGGCTCGACGGCCAACCCTGCGGCGCGTTGGACGGTGTGCCGGCGTCGATCAAAGACCTCACGCTGACGATAGGCATGCCCACTCGAAAGGGCTCGCGCACCTCATCCGCCGACGGGCCGTGGGAGGTCGACGCGCCCTTCCCGGCCTTTATGCGCAAGGCCGGCGCGGTGCTGCTGGGCAAAACCACCACCCCGGAATTCGGCTGGAAAGGCGTCACCGATAACCCGCTGTACGGCATCACCCGCAACCCCTGGGACACACGCACCACGGCGGGCGGCTCTTCCGGTGGCGCTGGGGCCGCGGCGGCGTTGAACCTGGGCGTGCTGCACCAAGGCAGCGATGCCGGCGGTTCGATTCGGATTCCCTGTGCGTTTACCGGCACCTTTGGTATCAAGCCGACCTTTGGCTATGTGCCGCAGTGGCCGGCCAGTTCCATGACCCTCCTTTCACACCTAGGGCCGATGACCCGTACCGTGGAGGACAGCGTGTTGATGCTGCAGACCATCGCCCAGCCGGATGCACGGGATGGCTTGATCGGCGCGCCACGCACCACACCATGGCTGACGCCGGGTACGGATCTGACAGGTTTGCGGGTTGCCTATAGCCCGAACTTCGGTTACGTGGACGTCGACCCGCACGTGGCCAAGGTCGTCGCTCAAGCGGTGGCAGGGCTGGTGCAACTGGGCGCCCATGTCGAGCAAATCGACCCCGGCTTCAGCGACCCGCTGGAAGTCTTCAGCACCCTGTGGGCAGCCGGCGCCGCACGCCTGACCGGGAGCATGAGCGAGGCGCAAAAACAGATGCTGGACCCTGGTTTGCTGCGCATCGCACGACGCGGTGAGCGGTTGAGCCTGGATGACTTCAGCGCCGCCCTCGAAGCACGCGCAGCACTGGTAGCGCGCATGGCGGCCTTTCATGAACATTACGACGTGCTGGTATCGCCGATGATGCCGATCACCGCGTTCGACGCCGGGCACGACGTGCCACCGGGCTCGGATTTTCAGGAGTGGACAGAGTGGACGCCGTTCACCTACCCCTTCAACCTCACCCAACAACCGGCAGCCTCAGTGCCGTGTGGGCTAGCAGCGAATGGGCTGCCGGTGGGCTTGCATGTGGTAGGCGCACGGTTTGCGGATGAAACGGTTTTACGGGTGTGCCAGGTGTATGCCAAAGCATTCCCTACCCGGCACTTGCAGACACCCAAAACCCCAGCCTGAAATGCAATAACCTGTGCGGGCTTGCTCGCACCGTTTTGACCGCATTCCATTACAATGCCCCCATTCATCACCGGGGGCTTCATGGACATCGAACTGGCACGCACTTTCCTCGAAATCACCCGCTGCGGCAGCCTGGCTGCAGCGGCCGAGAAACTGCACGTCACCCAGACCGCCATCACCGCACGGGTCAAGAGCCTGGAAAGCCAGTTGGGCAGCACGCTGTTCGTGCGCAACCGTGCTGGCGCGCGGCTGACCGCCGATGGCGAAGCCTTCGTGGTGTACGCCAACCAATTGTTGCAAACCTGGGAAGCCGCCAAGCGTGACCTGCCCTTGCCGGATGGCTATCGCAACGTGCTGCACATCGGTGGCGAGGTCAGCCTGTGCAACCCGCTGATGCTCGGCTGGGCCCAGGCGCTGCGCCAACATATCCCCGGCCATGCGCTGCGTACCGAAATCCGTGAAGGCGAGTACCTGTTGCGCCAGTTGGAACTGGGCGTGCTCGACGCCGCGCTGGTGTTCCAACCGCAGTACTGGCCGGGGTTGCAGGTGGAGCAGGTGCTGGAAGAAAAACTGATCCTGGTGCAACTGGTGAGCAATCCAGCCCCCTATGTGTATATCGACTGGGGCCCAGGCTTTCGCCAGCAGCATGACGCCGCTCTGCCCGACAAGGCCCGCGCCGCGCTGAGTTTCAACCTCGGGCCACTGGCGTTGCAGTACCTCCTGGAGAACGGTGGCGCCGGCTATTTCCGTACCCGCGTGGTGCAAAGCTACCTCGACAGCGGCGTGATGCAGCGCGTGCCGAAGGCGCCGGAGTTCAGCTTTCCCACTTACCTGGTGTATGCAAGGGCGCGAGATTCGGCGGTGTTGCAACAGGCGCTGGGGTTGCTTCGCGAAGTGGTCAAGGCCGAAAGTGACTGGTCGCAGCGCTGGGACCCCTTGATTTGAATCACCCTGACTCCGCGCGCATGCTAGCCTGCGGGGGTTTCCTTTTGCAGCCTTGCCGATGAACAAGAAAAAGTCCGTCACCATCAGCGACATCGCCAAACGCGTGGGCATGACCACCATCACGGTGTCCCGCGCGCTGAGCAAACCTGACCTGGTCAAGCCGGCCACCCTGGCGCGCATCCTCGAAGTAGCGCGGGAGCTGGACTATGTGCCCAACGCCTTCGCCCGCGGGCTCAAGCGCAGTGAAAGCCTGATCATCGGCGTGATCACCGCCTCAGTGGACAACCCGTTCTACAGCGAAATGATCAAGGCGATTTCCCGCGAGGCCAAGCAGCACGGCTACACCATCATGCTGGTGGACACCGACGAGCTGGAAGAGCTGGAAAGCAAAGCCGTGGACACCCTGTTGGGCTACCGCGTGGCGGGGATCATCCTGTCGCCGGTCTCGGACGAGCCGAGCTACCAACCCGACTACCTTGAACGCCTGGGCAACGGCAAGACCCCGGTGGTGCTGCTCGATCGCACGATCCACGACAGCCCGTTCAGCCGCGTGGTGCTGGACAACTACCACAGCGGCATCCAGGCCGCGCACTACCTGCTGCGCCAGACACCCAAGCTCAAGCGCGTGCTGGTGCTGACGGGGCCCGAACACTCACGCATCACCGTCGAACGCCTCAAGGGCCTGCACGAAGTGCTGGCCGAACATCCCCAGGTGCAGGTCGAAGTGCAGGCCGGCGACTACACGCTGATGCCGTCGTACCTGCACACCCTCGACTACCTGGCCGAACACTCGGCGCCGGATGCGATCATGGGCTTCAACCAGTTGATCACCCTCGGTGCCCTGCGCGCGTTGCGCATGCACAACATCCCCCACGACAGCCTGACCATTTGCGGCATCGACCGCCTGCCCTTCGCCGATATCTTCGGCGTGCCCATCGCCTGCGTGGCCCACGACGCGTCCTTGGCCGGCAGCAGCGCGGTACGCCTGTTGCTTGACCACCTCGAAGACCCGTTCAAACCACGGGACAAGGTGGTGATAGCCGGCCAGTTGGAAAACGGCTAGCGGCTGGTATAGCCGCCGTCGATGGGCAGGCTGACACCGCTGATCATGCTGGCGGCGCGGCTCAGCAGGAACAGCACCGGCAGCGCAACTTCCACGGTTTCAGCGAAGCGTCCCAAGGGAATAGCCGCCAGCGCAGGATCACGCTTGGCCGGCTCGGACCAGGCCATGGTCGCCATCGGTGTGAGCGTGACCGTAGGATTGACGCTGTTGACGCGAATCCCAAAACGGCCCCACTCGGCGCATTGCACGCGGGTGATCGCGTCCAGCGCGGCCTTGGACGCGCAGTAGCCGAGGTGATCGTCCAGGGCCACCAGCGAGGCCTGGCTGGAGACGTTGACGATGCTACCGGCGATGTGTGCCTTGATCATTTTGGCGGCCACGCGGCTGGCGACTTGCGCGGCGGCGCGGGCGTTGACGTTCATCACTTGGTCGAACGCGTCGGCGCTGATCATGGCAGCGGGTTCCAGGCGCGAGATGCCGGCACAGTTGACCAGGCCGTGCAGCGGCGGCAGGTCTTGCAGGGCTTTGTCGAGGGCGGTGCTGTCGGCGATGTCCAGGCAGAGGGTGTGGCAGCCGAGTTGGGCCAGGGCTTGGGCGTCGCGGCCGAGGGCAAAGACGTCGGCGCCGCTGGCGATCAACTGCAGGGCGATCTCGCGGCCGATGCCACTGCTGGCGCCGGTGACGAGGATACGGTGGTGGGTGAAGTCGAAGGCTGCGTTCATAGATCACAATCTCAAGAACAATGGAGATCCCCTGTGGGTGCGGCGGTGCGACTTGCTCGCTCCCACATTTTTGGGCTGTGTTGAATCAGTTGGTTTGCAGGGTGTGCATGATCGGTTTCAGGGCGGGATACAGCTTCAAATACTCGGCAAACGCTTGGTCGTACGTTGCGATATTTTCCCGCTGTGGCTCCGCCCGCAGCGCCAACTGCACCCATCCTTTATCCATCTCTGCATCACTCACCAACCCCACGGTATGCGCCGCCAACAACGCCGCACCCAACGCCGCTTCCACCTCCTGAACGATGGTGTACACCGGGTACTGCGTAATATCCGCGATGATCTGCATCCACAAATCCGAATGGCTCGCGCCACCCACCACGATCAAACGCGGGTCCAGGGAATGCGCCCCGCGAGTGCCCGCTTCGATGTTATGCCGCAGGGCAAAACTCACCCCCTCCAGCACCGCGCGGTACAGGTGAATGCGGCTGTGATACAGGTTCAAGCCGACAAAACTGCCACTTGCGCGGTCATCCCACACCGGGCTGCGCTCGCCCATCAGGTAAGGCAGGAACAGCAGGCCCTCACTGCCCGCCGGAATGCTCATCGCGCTCTGTTCCAGCAGCGCCAGACTGTCCTGGCCGGTGGCCTTGGCCTGTTGCTCTTCAGCCTGGCAGAACTGCTCGCGAAACCAACTGACCGAGGCACCGGCGGTGATCGCACCGCCGAATATGTACAGGTCCCGGTGGCCGTTGTAGACGTGGGGCATGCTCACCAAGCCGTGGTGTGCATCCACCTGCTGGTTCAGGTAACCCCAGCACATGCTGGTGCCGATCATCGCCACGTGATTGCCCGGCTGAGTCACGCCCGCTGCCAAGGTGGCCATGGCCGCATCGACGCCACCGGCCAGGATCGGTGTACCGGCCTGCAGGCCCAGGCGCAATGCCCAGTCTTGCAACAAGCCACCGACCACTTCACCGGAATACACCAAGCGTTCAGGCATCATCGCCTGCGGTATGCCCAGTGCATCGAGCATCTCGCCGGACCAGCCGCGCGCGGCCACATCGTAGACACCACCGATATTGCCGGCGCTGCTATGGTCCACCGCCAACTCACCCGTGAGGCACAAGTTGATATAGCTGTTGGGCGGCAGCAAGTAGCGGGTGTTCGCCCACACCTCAGGCTGGTGCTGCTTGAGCCAGAGCATCTTGGTGAAACCGTAGTAGCTGTCCACCGAGTTGCCGGTGACCTCGAACAAGCGTTCCAGGTCCACCTGCTCGCGCACCCAGGCCACCTGCTCGCCGGCGCGGCGGTCCATCCAGATCAGGCACGGGTGCAGCGGTGTGATCTGTGCATCCACCGCAATTCCCGAACCGCCATACAGGCTGCTGATGCACAGCGCCTTGACCTGCTGCGCCGCCACGCCCGCCTTGCCCATGCACTGCGCGACACAGGCTTCGACGGCGTCCAGCCAGACCTGCGGCCATTGTTCGGCCCAGCGCACTTTCGGGGTATCCACGCGATACCCCTGGCTGTGCTGGGCGATGATCGTGCCTTGACCATCCACCAGCAGCGCCTTGGTGCTCTGGGTTCCTATATCGACACCCATCACGTAGTTCATGCTCAGGCCACCGGCTTCAACAGCACCTTGATTGACGTGGTCGAGTTGGCCAGCTCAAACGCTTCGGCGTAGTCATCCAAGGGGAAATCGTGGGTGACGATGCCCTTGGAGGTGACCAGGCCACGTTCGAACAGGTCGATGGCAATCGGGTAGCAGTAAGGCCCGAGGTGGGCACCGCGCACGTCCAGCTCCTTGCGGTCGCCGATGATCGACCAGTCGACCGTAGTCTCGGCGCCAAACACGCTGAACTCGACAAAGCGCCCGAGCTTGCGGATCAAGTCCAGGCCCTGGGTGACGCCGGCCGGTACGCCAGTGGTTTCGATGTACACGTCGCAACCATAGTTGTCGGTGAGGCCGTTGATGATCTCGCGAGCGTTGTCGCGGGACGGGTTGATCACCACATCAGCGCCGAATTTTTTTGCCAGTTCCAGACGCTCGTCGACCATGTCGATCACCACCAGTTTTTTCGGGGTTTTCAACGCGGCGACCTGGACCATGCACAAGCCGAGGGTGCCGGCACCGGCGATGACCACCACGTCGTCAAGCTGGACATCGCCACGGTTGACGGTGTGGATCGAGCAGGCCATCGGCTCCACCAGCGCCGAGTCTTCCAGCGACACCGATTCAGGGATCTTGTGCACGATGGCGGTCTTGGGAATGCGCATGTACTGGGCCATGCCGCCTTCGGCCACTTCACGCTGGAAGCCGAAGATGTTGTGCACTTCGCACATCCAATACTTGCCCGATTTGCAGAAGCGGCACTTGCCGCAGGGCACGATCTGCTCGGCAATCACTTTGTCGCCTACCGCGACGTCGAAGTGCTCTTCGCCGCCCTCGCCGACTTCCACCACATAGCCAAAAAACTCGTGCCCCGGCACGACCGGCGCCTTGACCCACGGGTTGTCACCCCCCCAGAACATTGCCGCGCCCGAGTGGCACTTGCAGTCACTGGCGCAGATGCCACAGGCGGCGATGCGGATCACCAGTTCATTGGCACGTGCCTGAGGTTTGCCGATGCGTTCCAGGCGGTAGTCTTTGGGGCCGTGGCAGACGACGGCTTGCATTTCGGTGTGCTTATCCATGGTGTCTGATCCCGTTCTTGTTAGGAGTTTATTTATGGCGCTGACGGCTGATAAAAATCGCCAGCAGAATGATCCCGCCCTTGATCACGCTTTGGACGTAGGGCGAAACGCCAAGCATGTTCAGACCGTTGTTCAATACGCCGAGCAGCAGGGCGCCGAGCAACGTGCCGACGATGACCCCACGCCCACCGGCAATCGACGCGCCGCCAAGGACCACGGCAGCGATCGCATCGAGCTCGAACGACACGCCGGCATTCGGCTGGCCGCTCATCAAGCGTGAGGTCAGCACCAGCCCGGCAATCGCCGCCGTGAGGCCGCTGATGCCGTACACCAGCAACTTGAAGCGCGCGGCGCGCACGCCGGACAAACGCACCGCTTCTTCATTGCCGCCGATGGCGTAGATGTAGCGGCCGATGCGCGTGTGTTGCAGCAGCACATAGGCGGCGGCGTAGGTGATCAGCATGATCAGGATCGGCACTTCAATGCCGAACAGCCTCTGGCGGCCGAAGAAGCCGAACCACTCCGGCAACCCGGAAATCGGGTAACCGTCGGTGTACATCAGGCCCAGGCCACGGGCGATGCCCATGGTCGCCAGGGTGACGATGATCGGCGGCATGTGCAGGTAGGCCACGAACAGACCGTTGCCGATGCCGAAGGCCACACCGATCAACATGCCCGCGCCAATCGCCAACCCTGGCGGCAGCCCCGCGACCATCAACCCGGCGGTAAGCGTGCCGGACAAGGCCATCACCGGCCCCACCGACAAATCGATGCCGCCAGTGAGAATCACGCAGGTCATGCCCACCGCGATAATCGCGTTGATCGACACCTGGCGGGCGATGTTCGACAGGTTGCTGGCGGTGAGGAACGTGTCGCTGGCGAGGATCATCACCAGGGTCACCACCACCAGCCCCACAAACGGATAAAACGCCGGCGAACGCACTAGCCTCGCCAGGTTCAGGCGCAGCCGGCTGCTGTCGCCGCTGCTAATGGACGTATTCACTTGAGCCCCCTGTTGCATGGCGCATGACCTCTTGAGGATTGACGGCAGACGCTTCGAGTACCTTGACGATGGCGCCCTTGTGGAACACCGCGACGCGGTCGCACATGCCAATGACTTCCGGTAATTCGGAGGAAATCATGATGATTGCGTAGCCCTGCTCGGTGAGGCTGCGCATCAGCGCGTAGATCTGCGCCTTGGCCCCCACGTCGATGCCACGGGTGGGTTCGTCGAACACCAGCACGTTGCAGTGGTGATTGATCCAGCGGGCGATCACGACTTTCTGCTGGTTGCCGCCACTGAGGTTGAACACCCGGCTTTCGCTGCTCGGGGCTTTGATCGACAGCTGTTTCATCAGGCCTTCGACGCTCGCACATTCGCGGCTTTTGTCGATCAGGCCGGAGGCGTTCTGGTATTTGGGCAGGTTGTTCAGCGAGATGTTTTCGCGAATGCTGAAATCAGTGATCAGCCCTTCGCTCTTGCGGCTTTCCGGGAGCAGGCCGATGCCGTGGGCCAGCGCCTGGGCCGGGTCATCGAGGGTGATTTTTTCACCGCGCAGCCACACCTCTTTGCTCACTGCCGGCAGCGCGCCCATCATGCCCAGCGCCAGTTCGGTACGGCCGGAGCCGACCAAGCCGGCAAAGCCGAGAATTTCGCCCTTGTGCAATTGGAAGCTGTTGTGGGGGCCATTGCGCACCAATTGGATGTCCTTGACCTCCAGCAACAGCGAGCCGCGTGCGCTGGTCGGTTTGGGCGGAAAACTGCATTCCAGGCGACGACCTACCATCATTTCGACCAAACGGTCGATGTCACTGTCGGCCACATCGGTGACGCCGACATTGCCGCCGTCACGCAGCACGCTGATGCGGTCGCACACCTGGAAAATCTCTTCCAAGTGATGCGAGATAAAAATCACCGCCACGCCCTGGCGCTTGAGTTCGCGCATGATCTCGAACAGCAGCTCCGCTTCGCTGGGCGTAAGCGTGGCCGTGGGTTCGTCGAGCACCAGCAGGCGCGCATCCAGGGCCAGGGCCTTGGCGATTTCGACAAACTGCTGCTCGGCCACGCTCAGGTGCTTAACCGCGCATTGCAGGTCGATCCTCACGCCCAGACGCTTGAACAAGGCCTCGCTGGCCTCGACCATCTGGCGCTTGCGCAACAGGCCGAAGCGGTTGCTCAGCTCATGGCCGAGGAAGATGTTTTCCACCGCCGTGAGGTAAGGAATCAGGCTGAATTCCTGGAACACGATGCCGATACCCGCAGCAATGGCATCGCGATAGGTCGCGAATTGCTGCGCCTGGCCGTCGATCAGGATCTGGCCTTCGTCTTGATGCTCGACGCCGCCGAGAATCTTCATCAGCGTCGATTTGCCCGCGCCATTTTCGCCGAGCAAGGCATGAATCTCACCGCGCTCGACTTGCAGGTTGATGGACTTGAGGGCCTGTACGCCCGGGTACCGCTTACAGATGTTTTCCAGCTTCAGAAGACTGCTCATACCGCCGACCTCGTATTCAGAAGGAAACCTTAAGCCCCACGGATGACGTGGGGCATGGACGATTTACCAGCTGAAATCCTTGGCTTTGGCCTGGTCGATCAAGGTGATGTCCACTGGAATGGAGGCCGGCACTTGCGAGCCCCACTTCTTCGCCAGGGCAATGCCCAGGGCGAGGCGGACCTGGTCGCGGGGGTATTGGGCCGAGGTGGCGATGAATTTGCTGCCGGGTTTCTGGATCGCCTTGATCGCTTCCGGCGCGCCGTCGACGCTGACCAGCTTCACGTCCAGGCCACTGGCTTCGATGGCCGACAGAGCGCCGAGGGAGCCGTTGTCATTCACGCTGAAAATGCCCTTGAGGGTGGGCTGGGCCTGCAGCATATTCTCGGTGACGGTCAGCGCCTGGTCACGCTCCTGCTTGCCGTTCTGGATGCTGACAATCTTGATGTCCGGGTGCTTCGCAACGGCCTCTTTGCAACCGCGCACACGCTCCAGGATCGGCACCACGGCGATGCCATCGAGGATGGCGATATTGCCTTTGTTGCCGATGTTCTTGGCCAGGTATTCACAGGCCTGGAAGCCGGCGTCGAAGTTTTTCGAACCGACGAAGGAATCGAGCGGGCCATCCGCCTGGGCGTCTACCGCGACCACCACCACACCAGCGGCGTGGGCGGATTTGACGGCCGACTGCACGCCCACCGAATCGGTGGGGTTGATCAGCAGGATATCGATGCCTTTTTGCAGCATGTCTTCGACGTCACTGACCTGCTTGGACACGTCATGGCGGGCGTCGGTGATGATCAACTTCGCGCCGATGGTCGCCCCGGCTTCTTCCAGGGCGTTTTTCATGGTGACGAAATAGGGGTTGTTGATTTCCTGGAAGGACGCGCCAATGCGGATCGGATTGCCAGTGTCGGCAAACGCCGGGGAAGCGGTGCCGAGGGTGATGCTTACAGCCAATAAACACAGGGTTTTCGGAAGCATTTTCATGGCATGGTTCTCTGTTTTGTTTTTATTTTTAGAGCAAATGTTATCGTTAACATTTTGCGAGAAACTAGCAAGGAAATTAGGCAGGCGCAAGGGGCCGCTGGTCGGTCGCCCCCACATTAGAGTTATGTGCTACGCAAAAACTCGCACAAGTTCGAGTAGCAACTAAGCTCATCCACCAACAATAAAAATACCGAGCTGCCCGCCATGCGCCACCCCACCGAGACCTTTCGCGTCCGCTACCGCGCTAACGTCGCGCCCCACTACAACCCCTGGCTTCACGCCAGTTTCGTGTTCGGCTACGGCGTTGCCTGCATCGCCCTTGCGTGGTCATCCACCGCCCACATATCCACATTGCAATGGCTGACAGTGCCTTTGACGCTGGTGTTCTTCAACCTCTGCATCTACCTGGTGCACCGCCACCTCGGCCACCATAAACATGCCTTGACTCGTTTGTTCTACGCGCGCCACACCGGCGATCACCACAGCTTCTTCACCCCCGGCCACATGACTTTCGACAGCCCGAGGGACTGGCGCGTTATCCTGTTCCCGGCCTGGCTGATCGTGTTGCACAGCCTGGCAATCACCTTGCCCGCCTGGTGGCTGCTTCAGCAACTGAGCCCCAACGTCGCCGGGCTGTTCGCCGGGTGCATGATCCTTGGGTATTTACTTTACGAAGTGTTTCACGCCTGCGAGCACTTGCCCGCCAATCACCCGCTGGCGCGCCTGCCGTGGATCCGCCAGATGCACCGGCTGCACGCCCTGCATCACCGCCGTGAGCTGATGCAGGGGCGTAATTTCAATATCGTGCTTCCCCTGATGGACTACCTGTTCGGCACCCTGCACTGGGAACCGCCTCCCCACAACAACCAGGAATCCACATGAGTACCCGCCCAACAAAACTGCGCCATCTGCTGTTTGTGCTGTTTCTGGCAGTGATCGCCTTTCTGCTATTAATGCCAACCAAGGTGCAACCGGTGAATTGGACGCCGCCCAAGGCGCCCTCGATGAAAGACGGCCCCTACGCCGAAAACCAGCGTCTCAAAGGTGTGCAGAAAATCGGCGCCCAGGACATCGCCGGGCCCGAGGCCTTGCTGCTGGATGCCCAGGGATTTCTGATCAGTGGCCTGCATGACGGACGCATCATCCGCACCTCGCCCGACAGCCGCAGCCTGGAAGTGCTGGCCAATACCGGCGGTCGCCCCCTGGGCATGGCGCTACACCCGGATGGCCGCTTGATCATTGCCGATGGGATCAAGGGGCTGCTTGCACTGGATGCCCAGCGCCAACTCACCATCCTCAGCACTGGCGCCAATGACCTGCCGTTTGGCTTCACCGATGACGTCATCGTGGACGCCAGCGGACGTTATGCGTACTTCAGCGATGCATCCAGTCGCTGGGGTTATGGGCAGGACGGTGAAGCGGTGATCGAGCATGGCGGCGATGGTCGGCTGCTGCGCTATGACTTCAGCAACGGCAACACCGATGTGTTGCTGGACCAGCTGCAATTCGCCAACGGCGTGGCGTTGGGTCCGAATGAAAACTATGTGCTGGTGAATGAGACCGGCGCCTATCGCATCAGCCGTTATTGGCTCAAAGGCGAACGAGCCGGCACCCATGATCTGTTCATCGACAACCTGCCCGGCCTGCCGGACAACCTCAGCTTCAAAGGCAGGGACCGTTTCTGGGTGGCGCTGTACTCGCCGCGCAATCCACTGCTGGACAGCTTTGCCGGCTACCCGCTGCTGCGCAAGGTGATGGTGCGCGCGCTGATGGTGGTGCCCAAGCCGATCGAGCGCAAAGCCTTTGTGCTCGGGCTGGATACCGAGGGCAAGGTCATCGCCAATTTGCAGGACGGCAGCGCAGGGAATTACTCGCCCATCACCACCGCTCGGGAGTATGGCAACTGGTTGTACCTGGGTTCGTTGAAAAGCACGAGCATGGCGCGCGTGCCGTTGGCGCTGGCGTTGGCGCCCTGACGCAAAAAGGGCACACAGGCGCTCGGCCTGTATGCCCTCATTGCTTGCGGCTACACGCGTTTAGCTCTTGGTGCTGCTGAGCAAGGTTTGCTTGCACAGGTGACCAAAGCTGACGAACTCGGTGTTTTCACCGCCGACGCCAATGCCTGGGTATTCCAGCACCTCCATGCGCCACACGCCGTAGTTGAAGTCGGTACGCCAGGTGTTGTTGTAGCCCTGGGAGTAATCGACAAAGGTGGTCTGGAAGTCACCGGCGCACGTGCCCACGTTGATCGTGCCACCGGCTTGGCCGGAGCTGTCGGTCGCCGCCGAATACGCCTTGTAGACGATATTGCCGGTGTCCGGGTTGATGTGCTGGTCGAGATAAACAATCGGGTGCAGCCCCACCAGTGGCGCGCCGGTGCTGTCGGACAGGTTCATTTTCCAGGTCAGGTTTCGATAAGCCTGGGTGGTCATGTAGCCGTAGCCCACATCAGACGCGGAATACGGGATGCGCAACACGTTGGCCTCACCTTTCATATCCGGGTTGTCGACACGTGGGTTGGAACCAAAGGACAGGGTGTATTTACCCGTCGCGCTCCACGGCTCGTTCGGGTGCGGGTTCGGGCGCACCCGCACCTTGACCACACCGCCCACACCCGGACTCGGGATCGACGTCGAGACGATATTGGCACCTACGGTGACCCACTGGCTGCCATCGAAGCGCTCAAGGATCCATTTGCCACGGGTGCTGCCGCTGGCGGCATCGGCCGACAGGGCAATGCCCACGCTCTGGCCACGCACGGCGGTGAAGTCGAAGTAATCGACATCATCGAGGCTGTCGGCGTTGCCGCTGATGTAGTTCAGGGTGTCCGGCAGTTGAAAGGCAGTGTCCGGCGTGTCATTCGGTTCGAAGGCATCGATATTGGCATTGACAGCCACACCGAACTGGAAGCTCGAACCCGAGACAGCCGCATTGGCTTCCATGAACCAGTAGTAGTCACCCGCCGGCAATACGCCGCTGAGGCTTTCGTCACCGGTACCGGGGTTATTGGAAGTGCCCAGCGGGATCGGATTGCCTTGGCCATCGTCCTGGAACAGGGTCAAGGACATGTCGGTACCGGCCGTCTGGCCGACCAGCAGCGCATTGATCCGGGCCGTCTGCGGCAGGTTGAAGTGGTAGCACAGCAGGTCACCGGTTTGCACACCATTGACCGCGTACAACTCATTCACGTCCAGCGTGGTTTCACAGCCTTGGACCAGCGCCGCTTGCACGGCGGTGGCTGGCTGAGCGCCGGCTTTCTTGACCTGGGTTACCGGGGCAGGTGCGCTGTGGTCTTCCACCACCGAGTCGGCCTTGGCCTTCGCGGCGAACATCGGCTTTTTCAGTTGGGCGCCTGCGTTCAGTTGCTTTTTCAGCGCCGCCGAAGCCTTGGTGGCCGGGACTTTGCCAGCGGCTTTCAGGCTTTGCTTGATGTCAGGTTTAACGGCTTGCGCAGCCAGGTGAGGGTATTGCTCGGCCTGGGCAAAGGCCGAAACGAAGCAGGAGGCCGCCATGGCCGCGCCCAGCATAAAGGCTTTTTTCGATTTCATTTTTTATCCATCCATAGTTAAAAAGTGAAGCTCAGGTGACATCCGGTCACCTGGGATGGAATCTAGCCAATAACTGTATGCATGTCCAGTATTTTTAATGGAAAATCATTTCCTATGGAATGGGGATATCGCACCACCAGCGCCAGAAGGTCCAGACTGCTGTTGCGACGGCCAAAATGTGCAAAAGGTAATAGGGCCACACCATCCAACGCTTGAGCGCTAAAGGAACAGAAGCGAGTTCGGCCTCGGTCACAACACCGGCTTCCACATGACGCTTTGAGTCTGAAAAGAATTCAGAAATCAGCAACATGCGAAATTGCCTGTCGATCCACCGGTTTCGGCTCCAGAAGCGCTTGTTGTTGCGGGCCCTTTCGTTTTCACTGAAGTAACTTTCCACCTCGTCGAGCTTTTTATATTTGGCAAAAACCACCACCCCCAAGACAAAAAACAACCAAACAAAAAGCACGACTGAGTAAACGAGAAAAAAATCCACGATCAGGCCTCGGCTAGGGCAAAGGCCGAAACGAAGCAGGAGGCCGCCATGGCCGCACCCAGCATAAAGGCTTTTTTCGATTTCATTTTTTATCCATCCATAATTAAAAAGTGAAGCTCAGGTGACATCCGGTCACCTGGGATGGAATCCAGTCAACTACTGCATGCACGTCCAGTGTTTTTAATAAAAATCAATTCCTATGGAATGGGGATATCGCACCACCAGCGCCAGGCGCCCCAGAAAAGCGTTGCGATTAACCAAATGAACCCCAGGTGATAGGGCCACACCACCCAACGTTTAAGCGCTAAAGGAACCGAATCCAATTCGGCCTCAGTCACAACACCGGCTTCCACATAGCGCCTTGAGTCTGAAAGGAACTCAGAAATCAGCATCATGCGATATTGCCTGTCGATCCACCGGTTTCGGTTCCAAAAGCGTTTATTGTCTTGGACCTTTTCGTTTTGGAGGAAGTAGCTTTCTACCTCATCGAGTTTTGTATATTCGGCAAAAAGACCTAACCCCAAAACGACAAACATTCCAGCAAAATGCACAATGGTGAAGGCAAGAAAAAACGACACGGCTAAGCTCCCTCTGGCACGAAGATCACATCCCCGTTGACCTCGTGGATCTTTCCACCCCAGAACGCACCTTCATGAGCAAGAGCAGAGCCTACCGCCTGCCCTCCGGCAGCGCCCCCGATAATTGCGCACGCAAGCTCACCGCGCCCTTTCATCGCAATACCCAAAAACATGTGACAGCCACGGATCGCAAGTTTTGCACCATACTTCCCCCCGACAGCAGCACCCGCCACTGAACCCACCAACCTCCCCGTCTCCACATACTTCGCCCTCCGACACTGCGCCTCCCTCCCCGTCACACACGCCTCCTTGATCTCCAACCCCGCCGCCCCCGTATCCAACACCAACCCCACATAAGTCCCTTTACCCAACCACTTCGACATCTGCGTCATCTCCCGGATCCGCTGCGCATACCCCGCGATCTCACCCTTGTGCAGATAACTCTTGGTCGAAATCCCCAATACCTTTTTCAACGACTCATTGCCCCGCAATCCCGTACCAAACCGCGCCGCACCCTGCAGCTGTACATCCAAGCGTCGAAACAACGCCTGGCGCTGCAGGATAAACATCGCCCTGTCCAAACGACCGTCTTTCAACCGCTGATGCAGCCGCTCGATTTCTTCCAGCGTTTGCGCCACTTCATTCAAGTGCCGCGCCCACGCCGATGTCGCGCTGCCGATACCCATCGAGCCATTCGCCAGGAAGCTCTGCAGCAAGTCATAGTTCTCGAGCAACACCGTGCCGGCCGCGGCATTCAGCTCCAGATTTCGGCGGACTTCTTCGGCATGGCGCATCAGCCAGGCTTCCTCGACCGAACAACTCACGCTGTGGCTGTCGGGAATAATCACCAGTTGGCCCTGAGCCACAAAGCCAGTGCGCAAATGCCGGTTCAACACATCAAAATGGTCGGAACGCTGGCGGCTCAGGGCGCCGCCCATCAAGCGGATTTTCAAGCTCTGGTAGTCCGTCGCGCGGTCGTTGATATAGCTCTGCGCCATGCCCTACATCCAGGATGCAATAGAGATGGCGTCGAAATATAAGCAAGCGCCCACGCCCCGAACACAAGTCCAGGGGGGCCGATTCACATTTGGGAAGTTACCTACACAGCGAAGAAATAGAGCCTACAAAAACCACGCTAATATCCGGTCATCTCCAGATAACCTACCCCACCGTCAAACTGCACCGGCCCTTCCCAGTACGGAATACTCAGGTTCATCCAGGCTTTGGGGTTGACGGCCTGGGGGGTGATATCCAGCTGTTTGCCAGGAATTTTCAGCGACCAGCGTGTAGGAATGTTGCGGCCGTCAATGTGGGTGGTTTCCAGCGGTGTCAGCTGGATATCCGCGTTGTGCAGGGTTTGCGTACGCCCTTCGTGATCAATCCAAGTGCCGGTCATATACGACGCACCGTCGGTTTGTCGCACACGAAACAGCATCAACTGCTCGCCACGGTCCAGGTGCAGCGAGAACCAGTCCCAGCCGGTCTGGCTGGCGGTCAGCGGTTGGCTGCTCCACTCGCGGTCGAGCCAAGCGGCGCCGGTGACTTGATAGGTCCTGCCGTCGATGCTGACGCTGCCCTTGGCGTTGAAAAACGGCTGGCTGTAGTAGTACGACGCTTGGCCCTGGTCGGATTTGCGGCTGTAGCCGCCGTCGCCCTGCAGCACCAATGGGCGACTGGAAGTGAGGTGCACGTCATAGGCGAATTGCGCGCCGTTGGCCTTGAGCTGCATGTCCGCCAACGCGCTCGCGGCACCGGGGCGGGTGGCGAAACTCCAGTCGTCAATCCAGGCGTTGAACGGCACCGCCTGGACGCCGGCCTGGCCGACGCCACCTCGGGCGTAGCGCTCGGCGGCGTAGTGGTGGGTGGCGGAAGTGACAGCGGCGTGCCCAAGCCAAATGGTCGAGTCGTGCCAGCCCGCTTGCGTCGGCCCGGCCTTGAGGGCGTTGCGAAACAACGTCCATTGCACGCCGAACACATTGCCTTGTTCATCCTTGAGGTTCGCGGTGACGTACCACCATTCAATGCGAAAGCCGGCGTGGGAACCATGGTCTTCGGGGAAGCTGAAGACTTTGCCGGGCACCACTTGGGCGAAATCTGCCGCGTCACTGCCAAGCCCGGCAAAGCTTTCCTGCGGCTCTGGGACTTTGTCGCAAGCGCCCAATAACACTAAAAACGCCCACAACAGGCACTTAATCTTCATTGGCAAACGTCCTCAACAAATCCGCCGGGCGGCTGCGGTACAACTGCCACAACGGCCAGGCCGAGGCCAGCAAGGTCGCAAGCATCGCCAACCCGAGCAATTGAGCCAGCTGCCACGGGAACACCTGCAACGGCAAGCGCCAACCAAAGGCCTGCACATTGATCACGGCGTCCAGGCACCACGCCAACAGCAGGCCGAGCGGCACAGCCAGCACCAGCGTGAGCACCGCCAACAGCCAGGTCTGGCCGAGGTTGAGCAGCATAAGTTGCCGACGCGTGACACCCAATGCCCACAGCGGTGCAAGTTGGCCAAGGCGGCTCTGGCTCTGGGTCAACAGGCTGATAAACAGCGCGACACCGGCCACGCCCAACGTCAGGCTGTTCAGCGCGGCCGTGGCGGCGAAGGTGCGTTCGAACACTTGGCTCGACCAACCCTTGAGTTGCTGTTGATCGATGATGCGACTGTCTTCCAGGGCAAAGGCGCGTTGCACCTCACGCACCAGCGGCGCCACGTCCGACGGTGAAACCCGCAGGTTGAAACGCGCCGGTGACAGCGTCGGCCAGTGGGCCAACAGGTGCTGGGCATTGACCAACACGTGGCCCTTGGGGTTGCCGTAATCGGCGTAGATCCCCACCAGTTTGGGCGCCCATACGCCGTGTGGCGTGGGGATGCTCACGCTATCACCGAGCTGCACACCGAGCCTGCGCGCCAATTGCTCGCTGAGCATCAAGGTATCGCCTCGCTGCAACTGGTCCCACGGAGCATCCGTCGCCTCAAGCAACGGCCAGTGCTGGCGATAGGTCGGGTCGTCGACCACGCCAAACAAGTCCGCCGGCCAGCCCTGCAATTGCACCGCGACCTGCCAGGTGGGCAACACCGTTTGTACCAACGGGTGTTGCGCCAGCCAGTGACTGAGCTGCTGCGCCTGCGTCGGGTTTTGCGGGTTGAGGTACAGCTCGGCGGTGAGACGCTGCTCCAGCCAGTTATTGAATGTGTGACGAAACCCCGAGGTCATGGAACCCGCGCCAATATTCGCGGCCAGGGCCAATAGCAATGCCATCAGCGCAAGACTCAAAGCCGGCAACTGTTGGCGGCAGTCCGCCAAAAACCATTGGCCGAGCACCGAACGGCTGCGCCCCAACACGGCCTTGAGCAGGCCATTGAGCACCACCGGCAAACCGAGGGCAGCGCCAAGCAACAAGGTGGCCATCAGCACAAAGCCGGCGGCCAGGCTATTGCCCACCCACAGCGCCAGCACCGCGATCAGCAGCGCAGCACTGGCCACCCAACCTTGACGGCGCAACCAGCGTCCGTGCGCCTCATGCCAGGCCTGGGCGTTGGCCAGCGCCAGCAATGGCAGGCGCGCCGCCCGCCATAAGCTGCTGGCGCCAGCGAGCAAAGCGCCGAACAAACTCAAGCCCAACCCCGCGCCCCACCACCACGGGCTCAGGTTTAACTGCCCCGCCACCTCGGCGCCATACAAGCCGCGCAGGCTGGCCGCCACATCCGGCAGCAGCAGACTGGCCAGCAGGTAGCCGCTCGTCACACCAAGCACGCCACCCAACAATGACAACACGCCGAGTTCGACGCTCAGGCTGACGATCAACATCCGCACGCTGACCCCGCAGGCACGCAAGGTACGCAACAGCCCGCGCCGCTGCTCCAGGGCCAGGCCGATGGCGGCGTGCACAATAAACAGCCCCACCACAAACGACAGGAAGCCCAGCGCATCGAGGTTCAGGTGAAAGCTTTCGGTGAGGCGCGCGAGGTTGTTGTCCTCGCCCTGCTTGAGTTGCAATCCGGCGGGCGGCGTGGGGTGGCCGGCGGCAAAAGCCTTGTCCACCAGCAGGCGCGACAGGCGCTCGGGCATCTCCAGCACAGGTTGGGCAAAACCAATATCGGTGAGCAGCAAGCCGGGTGCCATATCCGGTTGGGCTTGCAGCGGCGGCAGTGTATGACCGCTCAAGGTAGTCGGCTGCTGACCTTCGTACAGCCCTAGGCTCTGCAAGGTCTGCGGCGCGATCCAAGTGCGCCCCGGCGGCTCGAAAAACGCCAGCATCTGCGCCTGGCTCAAGCGCTGACCCGCCACCGCACCACTGCCGGGCAACGACACCGGGTCGATGCCCATCAACTGCAAGCGAACATCTTCCAGCCCCTTGAGCTGCAAGCGCCCCTGCACCACCGGCGACACCGGCCACCCGGCACGACGCAGCTGGGCAAACACCGCCTGCGGGAAAGCGGCCTCGTCAGGTGCACTGAGGCTGGCCTGCGGTTCACCCCCGATCAATTGGCTGGCGCGGGCATAGCTGTCGCGCGCCTGGCTGTTGAGCGCTTGCACGCCAATCAACAGCGCGGTGGCCAGCCACAGGCCGGTGAGCACGCTGAAGAACTGCACGGGATGCCGCCGCCAGTGGCTGAGCAGCGCGCGTAATGTCCAATAAAAAACCGCCATCTCAAGCGGCGCCTGCCGGTACGACACGGCCGCGGTGCAGCACCACCTGCCGGTCCAGCCGTGCGGCAATGCGCGGGCTGTGGGTGACCATCAACAGGCTGGTGGGGCTGTCGCGCAGCAAGTCGAGCAGCAGTTGCAGGACTTCATCGCTGGTGGCTTCGTCAAGGTTGCCGGTGGGTTCATCGGCCAACAACAGGCCCGGCCTTGACGCCAATGCCCGCCCCACCGCGACCCGTTGCTGCTGACCACCGGAGAGTTGTTCCGGGTAGCGCTTGAGCAGATCACCCAGGCCCAGGCGTCCCACCAGTTGCGCCTGCCACTGGGGGTCAAACCGCCCCGCCAGCCGCGCCTGGAACGCCAGGTTGTCCTCGACCCGCAAGCTGCCGATCAGGTTGAACTGCTGGAATACCAATCCGATTTGCGTACGCCGCCAATGGGCCAGTTGCGCCTCGCTGAGCTGATCGAGGCGCTGCTCACCCACCTGGATACTGCCGCCATCCACCCGATCCAGGCCGGCTACCAGGTGTAACAGGGTGCTCTTGCCGCTGCCCGATTCGCCCATCAACGCCAGGCTGCTGCGCTCGGCCAGGAGCAAATCGACACCGGCCAACACCGCTAACGAACCCTGGGGGGTGGCGTAGCTTTTAGACACTCCTTGCACCTGCAACATGGCAACACTCGTTTGATGGGCGGCAATCGAGAATAACGGTTGCGGCTCCCAGCCACGCAAATTTTTCACATTGATTTCACCGGCTGCCCACTCACTGCACTTTAAATTGCCGGCCATGGGTCATTCGTCGGCAACTTGTTAGTTGCCACGCCTGACAACTTTTAACCACAACATGTTCAGCGAAAAGACAGCCCACCTGTGACAGCCTCCGGCACCACTACGGGCATTCGCCAACACGTTGCGACCAACTAACACGACACTGCCAACAATGCCCATGGTGAATGAAGTGGTTGACCTTACCCTGACCAAACCGCGCTCACGCCGGGCCTTTATCAAACGCCTGCGACCGCTATGGCTGGGGCTATTCGTGGTCGGTCTGCTGGTCGCCGGCAACCTGCTCTGGCACGCCTCGCCACGCGACCTGGGCGTCAGTGATCGCCTGCTGACGTCCCACGTGCTGCCCCTCTGGCGCGACGGTGACCTGATCGTGCTGGTGCGTCACGAAGAGCGCTGCGACCGCTCGACCAACCCTTGCCTGGGCCCCGTGGAAGGCCTGACGATCAACGGTAGCCAACAGGCGGAAACCCTGGGCAACGCCTTTAAAACACTGGGCATGGAGGGCAGCGACGCACTGGCCAGCCCCGCGATCCGCACGGCTCAGACGCTGCGCTTCATGTTTGGCAAAAACGAAGTGACCTCCGGCCAGCAAGCCGTCTGCGGCGCGGCGATGGGTGAAGAACTGCTCAGCCACAAAACCCCAGGACGCAACCTGGTTTTCGTCACCCATCGCGGTTGCATTGCCGACTTCGAAGCCACCCTGGGCTTTCCCCACGCCACGTTCCCCCAGTACGGCAGTGCACTGTTCGTACAGGTATTGCCCCACGGTAAATTCAAGACCTTGGGCATCGTCAACAATCCCGACTGGCCCGCCGCGCTGAAACAACTCTATTAACTTACCCTTCGGCCTGTTCAGCAAAAAGACAGCCCTGCCCTGGCATGTTTAGTTGCGCCTTTTCATTAAGGACGACATGACTATTTCCCGTAACTCAGTGAAGGCTGTGGCTATTTCCGTTATTACTTCATTACTTCAAACATCCGCCACTAAGCGTCAGGGAGCGACGTGCTCATGAATCGATTAAAGCCCCTGCCGGTAGTGTTGCTGGCCTTTATCGCGTTTTACCTGTTGCCTCTGGGCCTGCACGGCTTGTGGACCCCGGACGAAACCCGCTACGCCCAGATCAGCCAGGAGATGCTGCAAAGCGGCAACTGGGTGGCGCCGCACTTCATGGGTATCCGCTACTTCGAAAAACCCGCCGGCGGCTACTGGTTGATCGCCCTGGGCCAGGCAGTGTTTGGCCAAAACCTGTTCGGTGTGCGCATCGCCTCAGCCGTGGCCAGCGGCCTGAGCGTGCTGCTTGCCTACCTGGTTGCCCGCCGCCTGTGGAATGATCCGCGCAAAAGCTTCGCCTGCGCCTTGCTCTACCTGAGTTTCGGCCTGGTGGCCGGGCAAGCGGGCTACTCCAACCTTGATCCGCAATTCACCTTGTGGGTCAACCTGAGCCTGGTCGCCCTGTGGTTTGCACTTGAAAGCGCCACGACGCGTGCTCGCCTATTCGCCTGGGCCGTGCTGGGCCTGGCCTGCGGCCTGGGTTTCCTGACCAAAGGCTTCCTGGCCTGGGCGCTGCCAGTGCTGATTGCAGTGCCCTACATGCTCTGGCAACGCCGCCTGGGCGAGTTGCTGCGCTATGGCCCGCTGGCGATGGCGGTTGCGGTGTTGGTGTGCCTGCCGTGGGCGCTGGCGATCCACCTTCAGGAACCCGACTTCTGGCGCTTCTTTTTCTGGAATGAACACATCCGCCGCTTCAGCGCCGACAACGCGCAACACGTGCGTCCGTGGTGGTTCTTTCTGCCGATCATCGCGGTGTCTTGCCTGCCGTGGGCAGGTCTGCTGCCCGCCACCCTGTGCAAGACCTGGCAGGAAAAGCGCCAGCCGGCGATCACCTTCCTGGCCCTGTGGTTGCTGCTACCGCTGGTCTTTTTCAGCCTGAGCAACGGCAAGCTGCCGACCTACATCATGCCGTGCCTGCTGCCCCTGGCATTGCTGATGGGGCATACCCTGGTCGACCTGATCAGCACCGGCCGCGCCCGCACAATCTGCCTCAATGGCCTGCTCAACTTCGTGATCGGCATGGTCGCCATGATCGGCTTGATCTACCTGCAAATCGCTCGGCCGATTTACAGCAACAGCCATGCAGAGATGTTCAGCCTGTCCCTGGCTTTTATCGTGTTACTGGTTTGGATCCTCGCCAACTTGTTGCAAGCGTTTCGCCCGCTGACGTTGTGGGCAATGCCGGTGCTGGGCATCGGCCTGCTGGTGACCCTGCTGCCAGCGAGCATGCCGGCGTGGATCGCAGATAACGAAATGCCCGACCCGTTCGTGCTCGAACACCTTGAAGAATTGCAGCAGACCAACGCACTGTTGAGCAATGAACTGAGCAGTGCCAGCGCCCTGGCCTGGCGCCTGAAACGCCCGGAAGTGGCGCTGTATGACACCGAGGGCGAGCTGCGCTACGGTTTGCAATACGCGGGGGCAGTACGTCGCAAAGTCGAATTGGAGGACGTACAAACCTGGCTCAAGGACGCGCGCCAGCGCGGCTCGGTAGGCGTGCTGATGCGAGTCAACAGCACCAGTGAAATGCGTGAGGCAGGGCAACTGCCGCCTGGGGGCAAACGCTACCACAAGGGTTGCCTGGAACTGATCATCTACCCGAAATCGGCCTGAGGGCGGCATTGTGGATAACTGAACGCGGTGATCCTGCTGCCGTTATTCGGCGTGGTCTATCCATTTGGCAGGCTGGCGGCATGGATAAATGCCTCATCCAGACTGTCACCACCGTATGTGCTCATGAAGCTTTGCGCGTCTGTGAAACGGTTGAATCGCCGCTGACTAAGCATGTAAAAGTCATCGCAATGCATGACGATTTCATCAACGTTGTGCGACGAAACCAGCACCGCGACACCTTCCGCCGCCGCCCCCTTCAGGCATCGCCAAATGTGATAACGAAACTCAGGGTCTACACCCGCCGTGGGTTCGTCCAGTATCACCAGGTCCGCGTTGGCGCAGAGCAATGACAAAGTAAAAAACCAACGCTTTTCTCCGTAGCTACAGAGGGAGGATTTTTTGTTCCAAATGTCGCAATACCTTTCTGCAATGCCGGGGCTCCATTTTCCGATCCTCTCCAGAGCGTGCTGTTGAGTGACCTTTGTTTCGGAGCAAAAGAGCATGGTCATTTTGAAGATGTCGAACATGCGGAACACGGGGGGCGTGTTGATGATTTGCGACAGGTAAAGCAGTTTGGAAAAAGAGTTGTTTATCTCACCGCCAGCAATCTTCTTCAGGCCACAAATCACATCGAAAAAGGTAGTTTTTCCGGAGCCATTAGGGCCCAGCAACCCTGAAATGGAGCCCGCCTCAATTGTCAGAGTCGCATGATGCAACAAAATATGAGAGGCATACCTGACGTCAAGTGAGTTTACGATAAGCCGCTTCATCAATAACGACTCCATACGGGATTGATAAGTAAAAAGCGAAACATCAAAAAGAAAGAAACCACCAACAAAACGACAACCATCAAAACAACCAACCAGCACTCCGCCAACCCGACTAACATAACCTTGTTTGCCCACCACTTTGGATTAAAAAAAACTAACGATGACAAAGGCTGGGCGGGAGGAACCCGTACCTACAATCCCGAGCGCCAACATCGCCAGTGACAACATGGAAAAGACAGTACTCGCATTCTGAAAACCCAGCGGCACCAGCGTCAGCAATAGCGAAGGTATGGCAAAAATAAGAAAACAAACATAAAACCGCACAACCACAACCAAGTATTCAGCGCCATTAAAAACGCCAAAAGAATAGCGTGTGAGCACATAGAAAACAGTGCAATACAGTACGGCGACAACCGAATACGCGAGAAACTGCCCAATAAGAAAGACAACCCTTGTTCGGCCCGTATAAACGAATGACCGCAGAAAGCCACTTTCCCTCCGGCCCACTATGTAGAACGCCAGACCAAATAGCGCCACACTTGACGCTACAAAAGCGTAAAACCAGGAAGTGCTGGACAAATAATCGACAGCGGTATCACTCACTGGAGCCTTGGTGTAGGTGATCAAATAGTAGGTCACCACAGGAGATACCACTGTCCAAAATAATGCAACAGGCTCTTTCAATTGTTCCTTTATAAAGAGCGCCGCGAGTGAACATGGCGCGAACAACAAATACTGATTCATTATTCACCTCACGGAACGGGACCTTTCTTTCTAATACTCAACCGCTTACCAACCCGCAAAAAAAAAAACACTCTAGCCCTCCCGGAGAAAACCGCAACAGTTATAAATATTTAGCGCAGGACAGTTGACGATTTTAATAGGAAGTTTCACTCACCACTTTCGGAATACTAACAATTTCACAAAGTACCAAAGTTTCTTCCAGCCTTCCTCATCAAATACGACCTTTTATAAAATCAATACGATACGACTCACCAAATCATAAGAAACAGAAAGCTCCAACTCAGGTGTTTTTTGTAAGATGAGGACTATTCCTACAAGCACGCATAAAACAATCCGACAAATGGCACCATTCATATCGCGCCTGAATAGATAGGTAACCCTAACTTGACTCCGCTTCGTCGTTCAGCAGCGAGCTAGTCTTATGGACTGGCAACCCCCTCACCTGCTCCTGCACCGCCCGCCCCTCGGCCCGATTGCGAATGAACCCAGCCCGGGTGAACCGTTCCAGAAACGGCACCGGTAACGACGTGCCCGGTGTCACCGCAGGATGCTCGGCCACATCCCCAAACAAGGTGTAAGCCGCACTCGGCAAGTGCCGGGTGTTGAGGTCGCTGGTCAGCCGTCCTTCCTGCAATACGATCGCGCGGTTGGTGACCCTTTGCAGGTCGGACAGGCGCTGGGATATGTAGAGGATGGCCACGCCTTGTGTGCGCTGACTGTCGACCAGGCCAAGCAGGCGTTCGGTGTCGGGTTCCGGCAAGGCCGCGGTGTGTTCGTCGGGCTGTTGGTGCACGGCCACAATGCCGACTCGGCGTGCCGACAAGGGCGAGCTAAAGCGTTGGCGCTGCCCATCGACCCACGGTTCACCGGCATCCGGTGCCAGGGTGCTGCGGAGGATTGTTACGCCCGAATTAAATGCGTTGCCTCATCAACAACTCAATAGCTGAATCGCATAGCAAAAAGACTTTGAGTTATAGGTTCCTTATCAGCAGTTGGTTGATTGCTAGGCTGACGGTGAGCCGCTGAAACGATTAAAAAGCTGTAGGACATTGGCTATGTTTAGCCGCTGCCGGATTTCACGATCACCTCAAAAAAGTAATTATTACTTAATTATCAATACGTTAAATAACCTCAGAAACATCTCTAGGTTTTTCGCGTCCGGAATTGTCCCTCAGAAACGTCGAATTAATGACGTGGTTTTTATGGCACTTTGTATCGATCGTTTCCGCCACATGCGTAGGACGAATCCCCTAGCCAACTACAATTTCGAGTACCCACTCTGGTGTGTGAGCCAAGGATCGCCCCGCAAAGGCCAGAGAATTTGTAGACGGTTTTCGACATCAAGGATGAGATGGCAATGAGTTTGACCCGCAGTATTGCAAACACCCAAAGCCCGAATTTCTATGCCGAAATGGGCGAGTTGATTGCCAACAGTGGCCACGCGGACTTCGCCGCGCACATGCTGCACCTGGTGGACAAGTGGGTACCGATCCACCTGGTGGACCTCAGCGAATGGACCCTCGACGAGCTACGCAACCGCGTGCTCGATATCACGTTGCTCGGCAGCGCTGGCCAGACGCAGGATCTGCCGCCGCCCCTGCCCCTGAACTCCATGGACGACCACCCGTTGCTGCGGGAAATGCTCGGCATGCAGGACCCGCTGCTGATCCAGCTAAAGGCCAAGGCTAAAAGCGCGTACCCACGCGGCAACTCGCACCAGTGCAACCTGGTGTCGCGCCAGGGCAACCGGCGCTGTGTGATTTCGTTTTATCGTCCGCCCAACCATCGCGGGTTTTCCCTGGCCGAGTTGTCGTTTCTCAAGTGCCTGTCGGACACTTTGCTGCCACTGATCGAGTGCCATGCGCAGAGCCTGCGCCAGGCGCCGCACGCCGAAGTCGAACCGGCCCACACGTTGCTGGAACAATCGCAATTGCAGCGTGAGTTCTACCAGCGCCTGTCCCTCGGCGACATCACCCTCTCGGCACGCGAGCAGGAGGTGTGCCTCGGCCTACTGACGGGCGGCACCGTGCCGCAGATGGCGGAAAAACTCAGCGTGAAGAACAGCTCCATCGAAACCTACCTCAAGCGCGCCGCTGCCAAGCTGGGCGTCAGTGGCCGGCATGGTTTGGCCAAATGGATGATCGGTGCTTGATGAGTAAATTGAGCGCATTCGCGATGGTAGGGATGCTCAGCGGTTGATCGCAGACTATCAAAGGCCCGAGGTATTTCAGGCACAGTAGCGTATCCAGCGCGCCCACCCGTTCCCGGGGTCCTGCTGCAATGCCGCCCGGATATCCTCCCGACCAAACACCGCTACCGCGGCGACATCGACAGCAATCCTACGTCCCTTGATGTAAAGCGTTGGAGGCCCCGTGGGATGAGGCACTTCCTGTGGTGAGGGGATTTGTTGCGCTCACTGTCGTGAAATCACAGCCTCAGCCTCAATCTCGATCAACCACTGCGGCAACGACAACCCGCTGACAATGATCCACGAAGACGGCGGAGGGTTGTGCGCGAAGCGCTCACGCAGCGCTTGGGCAATCGGCTCCTGCTGGTCACGCGCTGACTCGACGATATACAGCCACAGTATCACCACATGGGACAGATCGCCGCCGACCTCGGCCAGAACCTTTTCGATATTGTCCAGGGCGGTCGCGGTCTGCTCAGCGATGCCAGGGCCGACAGTACGCTCCTGGGCATCCACGCCCACCTGGCCGGAAAGCAGGATGCGCCGGCCTTCCGGTACTTCCAGTGCCTGGCTGAAGCCATATTGCAGGGAGTTGAACACGGTTGTGGGATTGATGACTTTTCGCTGCATGACGAGTCCTTGTTGTCGGTGGGAAAACAAGGCTAACGCACTGGGTTGGGGCAATCTGGTGATTCAATATCTGGCAACATTTCAACCATCATGCCCGGGACCCTTGTAGTGAGCGGGCTCGCCCCGCGCTGGGGGGCGAAGCCGCCCCAAACAAGGCAACGCAAAACTCACCTGACACAGCGCGGGGATCCGTTTTGGGGCGGCTTCGCCCCCCAACGCGGGGCGAGCCCGCTCACTACAAATATTCAGTGACCAAATCGCGGAGGTTCACTGTAAATCGCGAGCTAGCGTTAATGTTCCTAAGCACTATTCCTGGAGCAACGGATTGCGCCCAAAACCTCAAACACATCGCCTGCGTCACGGTCGCTACTCAGAACACGGACGTAGCTATCTCATTACCATCGTCGTTCACCACCGCCAGCGTTTGTTCGCCGACCTGTTCCTGGGTCGCCTGATGGTTGCCGAGTTCCGACAAGTTCATGAACTTGGTTGGTCGATTCCACGGCATGGGTAATTATGCCTGACCATATTCATTGGCTGTTTGAGTTGAAACAGCAGACGTTGGCCGACGTTGTCCGGCGCATCAAGTCACGCAGTGCGCTGACGATTAACAGGCGTCGCAGAAGCAAGGAACGCGTCTGGCAACCTGGTTATTACGATAGGGCTGTGCGTGTAGAGGATGATATTCGTACGATGGCGCGCTACATCGTGGCTAACCCGTTGCGAGCAGGCCTGGTTGAGCGGGTAGGCGATTACTCACTGTGGGATGCTGCCTGGCTCTGACAGCGCGCCGATGGGCAATCATCGAGATGACCAACCCGTTGCTTCCCAATGCGTCCTACGGCACGAAACAGCCTACCAATGCCCCACCTCAGCGCCAACGCCGCCGGGCGGCGGATCACGTGCTCCACGGTCACCGTCCACAAGCGCTGGGCGCCTTCAAACAAGGCCACGTGCGGGCCGTCGAGGATCAGCGAGGTCCGCCCGGCAACCTGCAACACATCCCCCGAGGCAAAATCGACAAACAGCAACCCCGCCAGCGGGTTCACCTGCAAGTTGCCCAGGGTGTTGAAGAACAGGTTGCCGGCGAAGTCGGGGATGGTCAGCACGTTGCCTTCAACCCGCACAAAGCCGGTGTTACCACCGCGATGGGAGACGTCCACCGAGCGTTGGCCGTCCACGTCCACGTAGCTGGCGACAAAAAACGTGTCGGCGTCGCGGATCATCGCTTGTGCCGCGTCGTCCAGGCCATTGAAGCGTTCCACCTGCGTGCCGGGCTTGCGCGCGATGGAATCGATCGGCCGCAGTTGGATGTACTTAGGGCAATTGCCGAAGGTGTGCACCACGTCGACCGAAAAACCATCGTGATCGCGCCCGCTGATTCGCCCATTCATGCGGTTGCGACGGCGGGTGTTGAGGTCGATGCCCAGCACGCCCACCGACGCGCCGTTGAGCAAAGCGTTGCGGGCAGGATCGCCCGCAGACGGCAGGCTATCGATCTGCAAGGTCTGTGGGCGTGGCGAGTGGACAAAGCCCGGCGCCCCTTCCACCATCGTCGCCCAGGGAATGCCCTGCTCGTCCACCGCGCCCAACATCAGGTAAGGCAACAAGGGATAGAAATCCCGATGCTGCTCCGGCAGATGATCACGAATCACCTTGGGCCCGACCACGGCCATGCGTTCGGCCACGCCAACCGCTGCTTGCATCTGCCGTTCGCCGGCATGCCAGGGAGTTTGTTCGATCAGGTTCATGGCGAGCACCTCATGTTGGATACCTCGATGCTGCGCCTTGCCAACCACCGAGGGAATAACCACTCCGGGCAATCCACTATTACGCCAGTTGAAAGGCTGGATGCTCGCGCAGCGCAGCCACGCAGTGGTCGACAAAACTGCGCACACGCATCGGCGCATTGCGACCTTCGCGATACACCACGTGCACCGGCAGCGACGGCGGTTCGTAGTCCGGCAACACCTGCCGCAGTTGGCCCTTGAGCAGATGCTCGTGAACCGGATAGCTCAGGCAGCGAATCAGCCCCGCCCCGTGCACGGTCGCATTGATCGCGCCCTGCACCGTGGCGCAGTTCAGGCGCGCGCGGGTCTTGAGCTGATAGCCATGGAAATCCCAATACACCTGATCGGCACTGGCAATCAGCCGATGTAGCATGAGGTCATCCGGGTGCAGGGGTTCGCCGTTGGCCGCAAGGTAATCGGGACTCGCGCAAAGGATAGGCCGCACCCGGCCCACCGGCCGTGCAATCAACGATGAGCTGGGCAGTTCGCCGACGAGGATCGCCACATCCAGTCCCTCTTCATGCAGGTTCGGGTAATAGTCATGGTAGTGAGCAACGAGGCGCACCTCGGGGTAGCGGTCCATGTAGTCGGCCAACACTGGCGCCATCACATAGCGGCTGAACAGGAATGGCAAAAACACCCGCAGATTGCCCTCGGCCTGCACATGCAACCCTTTGGCCGAGGCTTCGGCGGCGTCCACGGCGGTGAGCAGGCCCACGCAGTCGACCAGGTAGGCGCTGCCAGCGTCGGTCAGGCTAACGCCGCGCGTACTGCGCTCAAGCAACGGCACGCGCAAACGCGCTTCCAGGCGTGCAATCGCCCGCACCAGGGTGGGCCCCGACACCCGCGCATCCCGCGCCGCCGAGGCCAGGCTCGGTTGTCCGGCCAGCGCGGCGAACAGTTGCATATCGCGATAACGCGCCATCAGCTGCGCCGTTTCATCGCCGGGTTAAGGGCGGCGTCCTGGCTCAGGCGATGGCTGAGAAAGTCGACAAAGGTGTTGATCTTGGCAGGCACGCGGCCGCTTCTCTGGAACACCACCTGAATGGGCAAGGGTGCCGGCTCGAAGGCTTCCAGGACAATTTCCAGCTCCCCGGCGGCCACCGAGGCTGCGACTTGATAGGACAGTACCCGCGTCATGCCCCAGCCCAGCCTCGCCAGGTTGATCGCGGCATTGTTCGCCGAGACGACCAGGCGCGGCTCAATAGGCACCGTCAGCGGCTGATCCGCGTCGACAAAATTCCACTCACTCACCAATTGGCTGGACGACGTGGCAATCTTGGCCTCACGCACGTGCGACGGATGCCGGGGCCGCCCGTGCCGGTCGAGATAGGCCGGCGATGCACACACCACCCGACGAACTTCGCCGACCTTGATCGCCTGTTGCCCCGGCTCGTGCAGATGGCCAATACGCACCGCCACATCGACGCCTTCGTCGCTCATGTTGACCACGCGGTCGACCAGCAAGGCGTTGATGTTGACCAAGGGAAACCGGTCGAGGTACTCCCCCAGCACCGGCGCCACATACAGCTCGCCAAATAGCACCGGCGCGGTCACCGTCAGGTGGCCACAGGGGATGGAATAACTGCCCGCCGCCGCTTCCTCGGCTTCATTGAGTTCCGCCAGGATGCGCCGACAATCTTCCAGGTAACGCTGGCCGGCTTCGGTCAGGTGCAGGCTGCGGGTGGTGCGTGCCAGCAGTTGAGTGCCGATGCGCGCCTCCATCGCGGCGATGGCCCGTGTCACGCTCGGGGGTGAGGTTTTCAGGCGGCGCGCGGCGGCGGCAAAGCCCTCCTCCTCGGCCACCGCCAGGAACACCTGCATTTCATGAAATCGATCCATCGGTGGCCCTCTTGAACGTTACTGTGACTGCAAACCTACCGCCGTGCGCGGCATGCCGACAAAGCCCGGCAACGCCTCGATGCTGGCGAGCCAGGCACGCAGATGAGGGTAGTCGGCCAGCGATACATTGCCTTCCGGCGCATGGGACACGTAGGTGTAGAAAGCGATATCGGCAATGGTCGGTTGCTCGCTGGCCAGGAAGCGGCTTTGGCTCAGTTGTGCTTCGATCAACTTCAGCAAAGCGTGGGATTTGGTAATGGCAGTGACAGTGTCGACCTCGGCACCAAACACCAGGGCCAACCGTGCTGTGGCGGGCCCGGCGTGAAGTTGACCGGCGGCAACCGAGAGCCAGCGCTGCACGCGGGCCTGCCCCAAAGGGTCGCTCGGCAGCCATTTTCCTTTGCCGTATTGGGTCGCCAGGTAGAACAGGATTGCATTGGAATCGGCCAACACAGTGCCGCTGTCGTCAATCGCTGGCACCTGGCCGAAGCTGTTGACCGTGGCAATAAAGTCGGGGGCTTTGTGGGCGCCTTGCTTGAGGTCCACGAGGATATAGTCGGTGGGCAGCCCCAGCAGGGACAGCATCAGCTCGACCCGGTGGGAGTGGCCGGACAACGGGAAACCATAGAGTTTGATCATGAGAAGCTCCAACAGCGTGGGGTATCGACGCCCCGCATGTTCCACCGCTGCCCCGACCGCAGGAATCACCAGGATTTACAATCCAGTATTTCATCCGGCGAAACAATCACGCGCCGGATAATGCCACGATCAGGTTGAACAAGGTGGTCTTCACCGCACTGTCCAGCTCGGTCCAAGCCAAACCAGTAGTGGCCTGAAAGGCGCCCAGCTCCATAGGCCGCGACACGCAATTGGACGGCAGCGCCCGTGCCGCCTGCTGCGGCAGCACCCCAACACCCAGCCCTGCGGAGACCAGCGCGAGCATGGTGGTAAATTCGCCCAGCTCAGAAGCGATCTCCAGGGGCATGCCCACGGCCTGGATAAATTCGTCGTAGAAACCCGGCGCATAGCGTCGCGCGAGAATGTACACCGGCACCCGAAGCAGATCGGTGGGGTGGATCGACGGCTTCAACGCCAAGGGATGATCCATCGGCAACGCCACACAAAAATGCTCGTGCAACACCGCACGGGTCTGTACGCCGGGGTGACTGGCGGGCAGGCGCATCAGGCCGAAGTCCAGCAGGCCGCGCTTCAGCGCGGCAGCCTGGTCGGGGCCGGCCATGTCCTTGAGCTCCAGCTCGATACGCGGGTATCGCCGGTGCACCGTGCGAATCAATTCCGGCAACAACTGCGGCAGCACCGACGACACAAACCCCAGGCGCACCCGGCCGATTTCGCCGCGATTGGACGCCCGCGCCGCGTCCGCCGCACGCGCCGCCTGATGCAAAGTGGCCTGGGCCTCAGGCAGAAACACGCGGCCCGCATCGGTCAGGGTCACCGAATGGCGATTGCGATCCAGCAGGCGTACGCCCAGGCCACTTTCCAGCAATTTGATCTGCATGCTCAACGCCGGTTGCACAATCGACAGCTGCGCCGCCGCCCTGCCGAAATGCAGCTCTTGGGCGAGCACCACAAAGGCGCGCAAGTGCTTTAGCTCCATCAAGCTTCCCCGGTTATCACAGATGTTGATCACCCGATCATAAATGAACATTGGACCCACTGCCTGTACTGGAGTGAACTGAGGCCAACCAAGCAGGACATCATCGGGTTTTGCTGATAACAATAAGCGCGTCAGGAGCAACCGCCCCATGCACAACGTTTTAGACCACTTTCGCCTCGATGGCCGGCTTGCGCTGGTCACTGGTTCCAGCGCCGGTATCGGCCTGGCGATCGCCCGCGGCCTGGCCCAGGCCGGTGCGCGGGTGGTGCTCAACGGGCGCAACCGCAGTACCTTGCGCGACGCCGCCGCACTGTTGACGCTGGAAGGCCTCGAGGTGCACACACAGGCCTTTGATGTGACCGACAGCGCGGCCATCCAGGCCGCCGTAGCGAACATCGAAGAACGCCTCGGCCCGCTGGATATCCTGGTGAACAACGCCGGCATGCAACGCCGTGGCCCGCTGGAAGACTACAGCGAGCAGCACTGGCGCGAACTGATCAGCACCAACCTCGACAGCGCCTTTTTGGTCGGCCAGGCCGTGGCGCGGGCAATGATTCCGCGCAAGCGTGGGCGCATCATTAATATCTGCTCGGTGCAAAGTGAGTTGGGCCGCCCGGGTATTGCGCCGTACGCGGCGAGCAAGGGCGCGCTGAAAATGCTCACCAAGGGCATGGCCATCGATTGGGGCCCCCATGGGCTGACGGTCAACGGGATCGGGCCTGGGTATTTCAAGACCGAGCTGAACGCCAATCTGGTCGCCAATCCGCAATTCAGCGACTGGCTGGTGCAACGCACACCGAGCCGCCGCTGGGGTGAGGTGGACGAGCTGGCCGGCGCCGCCGTATTCCTCGCCAGTGACGCCGCCAGCTTCGTCAACGGTCATATTCTTTACGTCGACGGTGGCATCACCGCGTCGCTGTAACCCTGGAGAATTGTATGCACGCCATTGTCTGCCATGCCTCGAAAGACTTGCGAGTCGACCGCCGGGACGAACCACAGCCCCTCGCCCCCGCCCAACTGCGGGTACGCATCGCCCGGGGCGGTATCTGCGGCTCCGATTTGCACTACTACCAGCACGGCGGCTTCGGCACCGTGCGTCTGCGCGAGCCGATGGTGCTCGGCCATGAAGTGTCGGCGGTGATCGACGCGGTGGGCAGCGATGCCGGGTCGTTCAAGGTCGGGCAACGCGTTGCGGTATCCCCGTCGCGCCCCTGCGGTGGTTGCCGTTACTGTCATCAAGGTTTGCCCAACCATTGCCTGAACATGCGCTTCTACGGCAGCGCCATGCCTTTCCCGCATATCCAGGGCGCGTTTCGCCAAAGCCTGGTGATCGAGACCCATCAGGCCCATCTGCTGGCCGATGAAGTCAGCCTGGCCGAAGGGGCGTTGGCCGAACCCTTGTCTGTGGGTTTGCACGCGATCCAACGGGCCGGCGCAGTGTTCGGCAAGCGCGTGCTGGTGACCGGCTGCGGTCCGATCGGCAACCTGTTGATCGGTAGCCTGCTCGCTGCTGGCGCCGCTGAAATTGTCGCTGTGGACCTGTCTACCAGCGCCCTCGCCTGCGCTGAAAAAATGGGGGCCACGCGCACCCACAACCTCGCTGGCGGTGCCGATGCGCTGAAACGCTACACCACTGAAAAAGGCTATTTCGACGTCATGTTCGAAGTCTCCGGCAGCGCCCAGGCCCTGCGCAACGGCCTGGAATGCATCGCGCCGCGAGGCGTGCTGGTCACCGTGGGCTTGGGCGGCGACGTGTCGCTGCCGCTCAATCTGCTGGTGAGCCGCGAGATCGACCTGCGAGGCACCTTCCGCTTCCACCCGGAGTTCGCCCAGGCGGTGGACTTGCTCAACCGCCGGATCATCGACGTGCGCCCGGTAATCTCCCATACGGTGCCATTTGAGCAGGCGCTGCAGGCGTTTGAACTGGCGGCGGACAAGACGCAGGCGATGAAGGTGGTGTTGGATTTCGGCGTGCCTGATCCGGGAGTGCAGCCCTCCCAACAACACTGAGCCCCTACTCCCACAGTGTTCAGTGGCGTTCCCGAGGCCATCAGCGCTCTTGCAAACGATCGCGCAAGAACCGATGGCTTGGGGAAAACAACCGCCGATACGTCAACAGCACCGCCCCCACCGTGCCCAACGCCGACGAGGCCGCAATCAAGAACATAATCACGATCTGATACCGCACCGCATCCACCGGGCTCTCTCCCGCCAGCACCTGCCCGGTCATCATGCCGGGCAGGCTGACGATGCCCACCACGGTCATCTGGTTCAGCGTCGGGATCATCCCCGCGCGCACCGCCTGACGGATGGCTTCCTGCGCCGCTTCCCAGCGTGAGCCGCCGAGGGCCAGGATCATTTCAATGGTGTTGCGCCCTGAGGTCAGCTCCTGGGTCATGCGTTCGATACCCAGCGATACGCCAGTCAGGGTGTTGCCGAGGATCATGCCGAGAATCGGGATCGCATACTGCGGCTCGTACCACGGATGGATACGGATCACCGCAAACAGGCCCACCGCCGTTACCAGCCACGAACTGCCCCACACCGACAGGATGCTGTCGACGCGCTGCCCCCGATAAGTCCGCTGCCCACGCCCCGCTGCCGAGAGACCGGCGATCAGTGTCATGGCGAACATCAACGGCAGCACCACGTACCAGTAGGCAAACTCGAACACCCAGCCCAGCAGGTAACCGATGGCCAGCAGTTGCACCACGGTCCGCGCCGCCGCCCATAGCAACTGGCGCTCCAGGCCCAGGCGCAACAGCAACGAGAGCGCACCGTTAATCAGGATCAGCGAGGCGGCGATGCCCATGTCCAGCGCGGTGAGGTTTTGATAGTTCATGCCGGTGTCACTGCGCTCAACACGCCAGCACTCATCTGCAAGTGGATGTCGCTCATGCGCCGGGCCTGGTCGAGGTCGTGGGACACCCAGATAAAGGCCCGTGTGAGATCGCCGGCAAACCACGCATCGATCAACGCTTCCACCTCGCGCGAGGAAGCTGGATCAAGGGCGGCGGTGGGTTCGTCGAGCAACAGCACTTCGGGGTTGAGTTGTAAGGTGCGGATCAGCGAAACCACCTGGGATTCACCACCCGACAGGTCGACGGCGCGCTTGGCCAGAAAATCCGGGGCCTTGCCGGCGTGCCCGAGCAGTGTGGTGACCGCCGCCAGATCGAAGCTACGCTTGCGCGAGGTCTTGAGGCTGAAGGGAAAGCGCAGGTTGTCTTCCACCGTGCCGTCGAGCAGCGCCGGGCGTTGGGACAGGTAGCTGATATGGCAGCGGTAATGGGGAATCTGCGCATTGCCGATTGGCTGGCCGTTCCACAGGATCTGCCCGGACGTGGGCGCATCCAGCAACGCCAGCGCGCGCAGGAACACACTTTTTCCGGAACCGGACGCGCCGGTGATCGACACGCGGTCGCTGGCGGTCAAGCTGAAATCGGTGGGCTGGAGCAAGGGCACTTGGCGGCGCTCGTCCATGCGTATGAGGGCGCGGGTTTCGATCAGTGCGCTCATGGACGCGGGGCTCCTTGTAAATCCTGATAGACGCAATGGTGAGGCAGACGCACGAAGTTTTCATGAAAAAATTCAAACTATCGCCACCCACGTCGTTCACACCATCACGTGCAACGTTCAGTAGGAGGCAACATGCAATACCGACAACTGGGCCATTCCGGCTTGCTGGTGTCCGAAATCATCCTGGGCACCGTGCCTTTTGGCGGCCGCGCAGAGTTTGAAAAATGCGGATCGGTGGACGTGCCCCAGGCCAAGCGCATGTTCGATATCGCGTTCGACGCGGGTGTGAACATGGTCGACACCGCCGATCTCTACTCCCACGGGCTGGCCGAAGAAGTGGTCGGTAAAGCCCTGGGCGACAAGCGCCACGACATCCTCCTGGCCACCAAGGGCCGCAGCCCCGTTGACAAGAACCCGAACAACTCTGGTTCCTCGCGCTATCACTTGATCCGTGCGTGTGAGGCCAGTTTAAAACGTTTGGGTACCGACCATATCGACCTTTACCAATTGCACAATTGGGACGGTATGACGCCCATCGAGGAAACCCTCGAAGCGCTGCGGTTGCTGGTGGGCTCGGGCAAAATCCGCTACTTCGGCACCAGCAACTTCACCGCCTGGCAGATGATGAAAACCCTGGGCAAAGCCGAGCTGCATGGCATGCTCAAGCCCATCACCCAGCAGATCTACTACACCCCGGAATCCCGCGAAGCCGAGTATGAGCTGCTGCCACTGGCGCTGGATCAGTCAGTGGGCACCCTGGTATGGGGCCCGATGGGCGAGGGTTTGCTGACCGGTTCCACCCGTCGCGGGCACAAACCGCCCGCTAACACCCGTCAGGGCAGCGATTGGCCGGAACCCTATGTGCACGACCAGGAGCGCGCCCTGGACATTATTGAAACCCTCGCTGCTGTCGGTGATGAACACGGTGTCTCAGTTGCCCGCACGTGCCTGGCATGGCTCAAGGATCGACCGGGGATCACCTCGCTGATTGTCGGCGCGCGCACCGAAGAGCACCTGCGTGACAACCTTGCGGCGACTGAACTGAAACTCACCGAAGAGCAGTCTTTGCGCATCGAGGCGGTGACACGTCGCCAGCCGCTGTACCCGTACTGGCATCGTTTCACCGCCGGTATCGACCGCTTTGATCCGGCGGAACAGCCGTTTCTGGCGGAGCATCAGAAGACCCTGGATGCGCGCACCGACAAGTAGCGCGGGCAGGTGACACACCGCAGAGCAAAAACTGTGGGAGCGGGCCTGCTCGCTTCCACAGTTTGATCAGCGTGCCCTCGGGAATTTGCAATCGCGCCTTACACTGCCTATATTTCCCGCCTGGCGCTCTCTACGCCACCTTCCGCGGAAAGGGCTGCGCCCAAGACCCTGCAACACCCTCTTTTGTCTACGACTCCCAACCTTAAAGCGGAAAAGGTTTGTGCAAGGAGCTCGTATGTCCCACCACGTCAACACCGATGGCCGCCTCAACCTTGGGCAGCAGCGCAAGCGTGCCAAGGAACTGCTGCCGCGCCTGAGAATCCAGGATCCCGCCGCCACCTTGTCCCAGGCTCAATGGCAGATCGCCAAGCAGTTGGGTTTCAGCAGTTGGCCCAAGCTCAAGGCCCACGTCGATGCGATCGACTTCGCCGCTCGCCACCCCGACTTCGCTGCCAGCGATGAAGCCCGCACCACGCACTGGCGCTGCGGCAATGACATCGCGCATAGCCTACAGATAGCGGGGTTCAAGGGACACTTCCAAATGCTCACTGACCCACTGTGCATGGGGCCGGTCCGCGACGTGCCCAGCGAAGCATTCCGCGCCCTGCGCAGCACGTTTATCAGCCAGGCCTTCGCCCTCGACGAAACGGAGGTAGCGCGCCGTGTCGCCGATGAATACGACCAGCTGCAAGCCTTGACCAGCACCGATCACAGCGTGCTGTGGTGCGAGGCGGATGCCTACGACCAACTGTTCCTGATCCGCGCACTCGCAGGTCTTGAGCAGGCGCCGCGCAAGCTGGAGCTGATCGAAGTCGACCGGATCCCAGGTGTCGAACGTTTTATCGGCATCGGCCAATTGGCACCCGATGTGCTGGCCTGGCTTTGGCCGCAACGGCGTTTGATCGACGATGACGCGGTGCAATTGGCCAAACAGGCCTGGTCGGCGTATTGCGAACCGTCACCCGAAACCTTGGCGGAACTGGCCCACGGCACACATGCCGCCTTACCGTTGCTGGCGCCCGCACTGTTACGCCAGTTGCAGGAGCTGCCGGGCATCCGGGATGGTTTATCGCTCACCGAACGCCTGTCCCTGACCTACATTGCCGAAGCCGGGCCGGTGCCGTTTGGTCGGGTGTTTGCCGAGTTGATGGCCAAGCGCGAGCCGCTGCCGTTCCTGGGGGACATGATGTTCCATGCGCTGATGCGGCCGTTGATTGATGGCAAGCATCCGTTATTGACCGAGACAGAACCGGACCGGGACTGGCCTCGACGCGAATTAACGCTGACGCCATTGGGGCATCAGGTGCTGAGCGGCGACAGTTATTGGCTCGACCACGCCAGCCATGCGCGCTGGGTCGGCGGTGTGTGCTTGAGACCTGGCCGCCCCCATTGGGCGATAGACGGCGCCATGCCGAGCTGGCGTGGCTGACGTCCGTTACCGCTTAGGCGATAAGCCGATCGCACAGGTAACCACCACCGGGTCGCCCTGGTAGGTGATTCGCGTAGCGATCGACAGCTTGCTCGCACGGGGCGTCGCCCCGTCCTTGTCAACGGTCCGCAACGTGGGCCGCTCCACATCGACATGATTTCAATCACCGCTTCAAACCGCGCCGGAGCACTGGTTGCACAGGCCGCCGCACCTACAGTGAAACGTGTCACACAGGAATTGGGCGGCAAGTCGCCGAATCTGCCGTCGCCTCACGCATTCGCGCCGGGCAAGTGCACCTGAACTACCCGGCCTGGAACCCCAAGGCGCCCTTCGGAGGTTACAAGCGCTCGGGAAATGGGCGCGAGTACGGTATCTATGGTTTTGAGGAATACCTGGAAACCAAAGCCATCGTTGGCTTCGGCTGATACACGTTACCGACTGGCGAGCGTCAAGTCCGGGAGCGGCAGTGCCGCTCCCGGCTCAATGGCATGCCGCGCCGGGGCGCGACAACAGCCACATCGAACAACCCGCCTGCTTAGCGACGTGCGCTGACCGCCGACGCATCGTTGGACACAATCACTTCCACGCGGCGATTCAACTGGCGTGACGGCGCACTGAGGTTATCGGCGACCGGGAACTGCTTGCCGTAGCCCATCACTGCAATACGTTCAGCCCCGACGCCGAGGCGTTGCAGGCCACGGGCAACCGCTTGGGCACGGCGCTCGGACAAGCTCTGGTTGTAAGCATCGCCACCGGTGCTGTCGGTGAAACCTTCAACGCGTACCTGACGCTCCGGGTTCTGCAACAAGAAGTTTGCCAGCCGCTGGAAGTCCCGTTGGCTGCCCGGTTTCAATTCAGCCTTGCCGGTATCGAACAGCACATCGCCAAAGGTGACGACCTGGCCACGTTCGGTAGGCTGCGCTTTCATCGCCTGCAAGGCCTTGAGCTGCGCAGTGCGAACGTCGAGCTGCACCTGGGTACGGTCGACGGCGATGTTGTCGAGTTGAGCATCGGTTTTGCGACCGACGATGGTCTGCTCGGCGAGGGCGATTTTCTGCGTCGCGAGGTACGCGAGCTGATCGATCTGCGGGTCAGTACGGCTGTGCAGGGACAGTTGGTTGGCGCGGTCCAGTGCGTTGGAGGCGATGCGCGTTTCAACCGCCGCCAGGGTGCTGGACTCAGGCTTTTGCTGCAGGCTGGAGAACTGGCTGCGCGCTTGCAGCAGTTGCGGGTTTTCCGGTGGGGTAGCGCAGCCGGCCAAGGCCAGGCCCAGGGCCGAAAGAACAGGAATGACGAGAGTGGCACGCATGGCAAGATCCTCAGTGGGTAGTCGCGGGGGCGTTGAGCATTTCCTGTTTGAGCACCTGGATGCCCTCCCGCGCCTGCTTCAAGACTTGTTGTTTACGCACCGCAGTGGCCTTGGCTTCGGCCAGGCCGGCATCGGCTTCGATCTGATCGGCCAAGGCGTCGACCTGAATGTAATTTTTTTCGCCGATGGCTTGCTCCATGCGTGCCAGTTTGTCCTGGGCAGTTTTCATCTCCAGCGGGGCGAACTGGGTCGCTTGCGCTGCCAGGGCGCGCCCAACCGAATCACGCGCCAGGGAGATTTTTGCCGCAGGCGGCTGCGGCGTAGCACAGCCTGCCAATGCACCGGCGACGATCACGGCCCAGGCCGAGCGGCGCAGGCGTTTGCTCACACTGGTCATCTTCATGTGTTGACTCCTAAGCATGTTCTTATGGCTGCAGGACCGATGGAGCGGCCCTTGCCGTCTCGCTTGCGATCAAACGAGCGCGCCATCCTAGGAGGAAAAATACGGACTGAAAGAATGAAAAATCCCATCTATCTGTAGGATTTTTCTCAGAAAAATAACGGGAGCCAGGTGCATATTTTGCCCCGTCGATCAATCAGTTGCTCTGTGATTGAAACAATAAGGCCATACGCAAATGAAAATTCGGCGCGCGGGTAATCCCGCGCCCGTATTTTTAGCGTGTTAGGCGTGACTTATTGAGCTGGCCGAAGCAACTGCATCTGCTGCCGATAATCATCCGTGACCTGCCGCGCCTGGCTGCTGCTGGTGATCACCCTCGGCGTGATCAACACGATCAGCTCGGTACGGTCCTTGGACTTACTGGTATTCCCAAACAACCACCGCAACCCCGGAATCTTCCCCAGATACGGCACCGCGCTCACCGACTCCGCATTGTCCTGCTTGATCAACCCCCCCAGCAGCACCGTCTGCCCACTCTGCACGGCCACCTGAGTCGACACCGACCGCGTGGAAATACGCGGATTAGTCTGCGTGTCATTACTCGACGACGCCTGATCCTGGGCATCACTGACCTGCTGCTGGATATCCATGTACACCAGGCCACCCGGATTGATCCGCGGCACGACGTCGAGGATCACCCCGGTCTGCACATATTCAACGCTGCTCAAGGTGGTGTCGGAGGTGCCGGTGTTGACCGTGGTCTGGCTGATGGGAATGTTGTCGCCCACCTGAATCTGCGCCGGCTGGTTGTTCATCACCACCAGCGACGGCGCCGACAGCACTTGGGTGCGGCCGTTGGTTTCGAGGGCGTGCAAGGCGACTTGCAGGTTGGAGCTGACGAAGGAGTAGAACAACGAGTCCGCTGCCCCCAGGCCCCCGCCGCCACCGCCAAGGGCGCCCTGGCTGCCGGCGGTGTTGCCCACGGTGGTGCTGGTGGAATTGCCGGCCAGGCGGCCCAGGTACCACTGCACGCCAAGGTCCAGTTCGCCGGTGAGTTTGACTTCGAGGATGCGCGTCTCGATCTGTACTTGCAGCGGCGGGTTGTCGAGGCGTTTGATCGCCGATTCGATCTCTTTCCACTGCACCGGGCGCGTGCGTACCAGCAGTTGGTTACTGCTTTTCTGCGCGGTGATGCGGGTGCCGGCGTCGAGGCTTTTGGCCGGAGCGTCTTCGCTCATGCCCTGCTCGGCGTTGTCCTGCTCGGCTTGCGGGCCCTGATCCTCTTCATCCGCGGCGGGCTGGCTGTTATTCAGGTTGTTACTCAGGCCGCCAGGCGTGCTGCCGGACGTGCTGTTAGTGCCCGGCGAAGACAGGGTCGCCGTGCGTAAACCGGGGGCAACTTTGGCGGGGGTGTCATCCTTGATCGCGCCCGTGCCGTAGATCTGCCGCAGGTACTTGGCGAGGTCGGTGGCCTTCATATTGCGCACATCGTAGACGTACATCTGCGGCTCGTTGCCGCCGCCTTCATCGATGGTGTGAATCCAGTCGCCCACTTCACTGAGGTACTGCGGCTGTGACGAGATCGCGACCACCGAGTTGGTGCGCTCGATCGGCAGGAACCGCACCATGCCCGCCAGAGGCATGCCGCTGTCGGGGCCGAACATCTTTTGCAACTCGGGCATCAACTCGGCCACCGAAGCACGTTGCAGGCCGAACACGCCCACCGACATGCCCTTGAGCCAGTCCACATCAAAGGTGTCGATGGTGTCCTGGTAATTGGCCAATTCCTCTGGAGTACCGGCCAGGCTCAGCACATTGCGAGCCGGGTCGACCAGCAAGAATGCATTCTCGCGGGCGAACGGCTTGAGCAGTTTCTGCATCTCGGTGGCCGAGATGTAGCGAAGCGGAAACAGCCGCGCCGACAGGCCGCTGGAGGGTTGAGACACACGCATCTCTGGCACCAGCTTGCCCGCCACCGCCTGGTTGGCGGGCAGGATCACATAGCGGTTGCCTTGCTTGATCATCGCGTTGTCGGTCCACGACAACAGGGTTTCCAGAATCGACAAGGCCTGCTGCTTGTTCACCGGTTTGGAGGTGGAAAAGCTGACGTTGCCTTTCACACCCTGGGCGATGCTGTAGTTTTCGTGCAGCAGGTCGCCCATCACGCTGTTGATCACCGCCTCGATCGGCTGGTCGGCGAAGTTGAACACAATGTCACCACTGCCCTCCTCCTTGATCGCCGGTGCTGCTGCCGGCGCGCGCACGAACTGCTGACTACCACGAATCAACTGGCGTTGAGGGGGTGTCTTCGCCTGGGGTTGGCCGCTGTCGACCGGGGGCTGTTCGCTGGCCGGGTCCACTGGCGGGCGTTGCGAACCGGTGCCTTGCATCGCCTCGTGCAACAGGGCTTCGTCCGGGTCGAGATGATCAGGAAATGTCCCGCAGCCACCTATGGAAACGGCGGTAGCCAGGCAAAACACGGTGGTGCGCAAAGCGCCGGGGAAGGAATCGATCAAGGGGCGGACTCGTGAGGAAGGGTAATCGGGGGTGTCGTGGACGGCGCGGGCAAACGCGGCGCGCGCAGGCTCAGGGTCTGCGTGCGGCCGTCAAGCACAAAGCGCGCTTCGCGGGCTGTCAGTTGTTCCAGGCGCCAGCCGTTGGGCAGGGTCTGGTCCTGGTGGACTTTCAGCGGCGGGCCGTCGCTGCGTTTGAGCAGTGCAACGCGCAGGTTGCCCTTCAGGACGATGCCGGTCAGCGTCAGGCTCGCCAGGCTGGAGACGGCGGCCTGGCCGACCGCACGATCAGGGCTGCGGTCGGGGCTGAACAAGGGGGCTTGCCAGGTGCCGGCGAGGCTTTCCAGGGTCGCACTCGGGGCCACCAGCGCGTTGGCCGAGGTGTTGGCGCGCGCATCGGGATCAGGCGTCGGCAACCACTGCGGCGCATCGCCAATGCTGCTGAGGATGCCAACCATCAACAGGCCCAGCAGCGAAGCCACGCAGAGCAATAGCCATTCCAGAGGACGCAATGCAGGGATCATCGGCGCACCTGCTGTGCGGCGGGCGGCTGCAGGTAGCCGCGAACCAGCAAATGTACAATCAGCTGGCCGGCACCGCCACTGGCGGGTGCGTTGGGCGGGCGGCGGATACTCATCTCATCGACAAACAGGAACGGCCGCTGGTACTCCAGTTCATGCAGGATCGCGGTCAAGGGTTCGATGGCGCAGTTGAGGGTCAGGCTGACTTTGACCTGGCGATACGGCTCGGCGTCATCCTGCTCCGGGGTGATGGGCATGCGCTGGGTCAGGCTGCAGCCGCCACCGAGGCCGGCGCGGCTGTTGATCAGGTCGGCGATGCGTTGCATCAGGTCGGCCGCGACTGCGCTGGGGTCATCGCCGGGCAACAGGCTGGTGCTGCTGGCCGGGTCCTGCCGTGCGAGCTCAAGCTGTTGGCGCAGGCCATCGCCCTGGCGCAACACACCGGCGTAGCGTTGTTGTTGCTCACGTAGCTGCTCGGCCTCCTCGCCCATGTCGCGCAAGGGGCCGGCGAACCAGCTGTCGATCAACAGCCAATAACCCACGCCAAGCACCAGGGCCAGGCCGATCAGGGCGGCGCCACGGCGTTCACGGGGTGTCAGTGGTCGGCGCATCGGCGGCCTCCTGGTGCAGGTGGGCGCGCAAGGAAAACTGATCCTTGCCGGTTTGCGCATCGGGTTGAATCACCCCTTCGAACTGGGCGTTTTCCAGGCTGTGGCAGCCCTTGATCCGCGTGATCAAGGCACTGGCCTTGGCGCTTTGCCCGGAGAAGGACACGTCGGCGCCATCATTGACCTCCAACTGGTCGATCCAGGTGTCGGATGGCAAGCAAGCGGTCAGCTCGTTGAGCAGCGCCGACAACGGTGGTTGGGCTGCCTTGCGGCGGATCAGGTACTGCGCCGCGCCACGAGTAGTGAGCAGTTGCTGGCGCAGGGCGTGGACCTCGGCAACCTGGGCTTTCTGCTCGCGCACGCTGTGCTGCATGGCCTCGAGCACGCGCTGGCGATCGTTGAGCCACAGCAGCATCGCGGCAATCAGTAAGGCTCCGCACAGCCACGGCAGGCAGCGCTGCAAGCCTTTGCCTTGTGGGCGCTGGCGCGGTCGCAAGGGTGCCGGCAGCAAGTCGATGCCCATGGGTGTGCCTGCGCCAGTGTCCACATCCACCGCATGGGGGTGCAATCCGAGGGCCGCACACTCATTGAGAATCGGGTCCAGGCGCTCACGCAGGATCGCCACCAGCGTGACGTGCACGTGCGTGGGGGTGCGGCGTTCCTGACGCACGACAAAGTACAGTTGGGCGGCGTCAAACGGAGTAAAGCGGTCTAGCTCATAGCCGACCACCGTGGCCAGGTTGCGCGCCGCCGCCGGGGGCAATTGCAGGGTTTGCACCAGCACCGCATCGGGCGCCAGCAGCAACACCTGGCGTGCTGCGCCAGCGGGTTTTGCCACGGGTGCGGTCAACGGCCAGCGATAGCGGTGCTCGGGAATGTCTTGCAGCGACAGCCACGCCGGCAGGCAGCCACGCAGTTCCTTGAGCCACAGGCGCCAGCCCAGTTGCAGCAGGCTGCCGCGCCAGCGTTGGGTGATGGGCTCCGTCAGCCATTGAAGCCGTGCGGTTAAGGGTTCGTTCATTCTTGCCAACGTAGGACTCGATAAGGTTGTGCGCTGCCTTGCGCGGGGCTCAATAACACCGTGGCTTGCAACCGGGCGTGGTAACCGCCGGGCCGTTGCGCACGGCTGCTGACCACCAGCACTTCGCCGGGGTCGGCCCCTATCGCGCTCTGGCGCGGCAGGTTCAGCGCGCGGCGCATCAAGGCACTGGCGAACGCCGGATCGGGCCGATCCAGGCCGCTCCACAGGCTGATCTCGGGCACCAGTGCGCTGTACAGGGCCTGGGTCATGCCCGGCAGTTGCCGCAGTTCTTCGACTACCCGAAACGGCGCCAGACCCTGGTTGCGCCGCACTTCCAAGTCCCTGGCGAGCTGGCTGGCCTGGGCTTGGGTGGCGCCGCAGGCCAGGGCCAGGCGGGCGAAGTCGGCGACCTCGGCGCTGTTCAAGTACAACTTGCCGCGCTCGCTGTGCAGGCTCACGTGCAGCTGTGCATCGTCAAACGCCAGCGGGATTTCTCGCCCGTCGGCCACCCACTGCTTACGTTGCATCGGGTCGGCCAGCCCTTGCATCGCAAGCGCCACGCCTGCCTCGGCGGCCAACACGGCCTGCGTGTGCTGGCGGTGCCAGGCGGCCTGGCGCGTTTCCAGTTGCACCCAGCCGGCCAGGCCGCCCAGCAACAGGCTGAGCAACGCCAGCACCCACAGCACCAGCAACAGGGCCACGCCACGCTGATGCCTGATCATTCCGGCGCCCCGCCCGACAGGTTCAAGCGCAACGCAACCACCTGGGTCACCCAGGGCACCGGTCCATTCACACGGGCCTCGATGCGCACCGCATAAGGCAAGCGCTTGGTCCACGGCCACTCGCTGATCCAGCCGGTGGCCTGGCCCTTGGGCGACAGGCCGCGGTAGCTGAATTGCAGGTCCTCGACCCCCTTCAATAACACCTGCGGCTCACTGCGCGAGGCCGGCACGCTGACGTGCGCCGCAGATTCAAACTGCGCGAACGCCACCTGTAAATCGCGCTGCGCCTCGGCGCCGGCCAACTGCAAGGTGAAGCGCTGGATCCCGCCACCAAGCACGCCGGGCAAGGTGGCGACAAACTGCATGCGCTGCGGGCCACCGGCGAAAAACCCATCGGTCTGACTGTCGTCCTCGGTCACGTCCAAGGGCAACGCCTCGCTGATGGAGGTACGCAAAAACTGCTGCGCGGCGCGCATTTCATCCAGGCTGACCGTGTAGCGCTGCGCCTTGAGCACCGCACGATTGGCCCCCAGCAACGCGCCGCCGACGAGCACCAGCAAGACGCCCAGCAAGCTCAGCACGATCATGATCTCGAGCAAGGTGAAGCCCTGCTGACGCGGCTTCACAGGCCGGCCTTGTCGCGGGCTGCGCGCAGTTTCAAGGTACTGAAACTGGCGTGGCGCGGGCCTTCACTGACGCTGAGGTCGAGCCGAAACAGCTGTGGCTGGCCGATACGGGTGGGCTGCCGGGCAATACGCAATTGCCAGGCGACGCCGTCCAGATCGCCGTAGCGCACACCACTGACCAACGGCCCAGCGGCTTCCTGGTCCAGCACGCTGATGGCGGCGTGGGTGAGTCGGTCGCTGTGCGCAACCTGCAACAGCGACCGCGCGCTCTGGCCGAACGCAACCAGCAGCACGCTGCTGCAGATCGCCATGAGTGTCAGCGCGGCGAGCATCTCCAGCAACGTGAAACCGCCCTGGTGCTTCATGGCAGCGCCTTGGACTGCACGCTGCCGGTCAGCCAGCCGATATCGATGCGCCAACGCCGGCTGCCATTGGCCAGCAGCAAATTGCCGCCGGTGGAGCTGCCATCGGGGTAGAACTCCACAGCAGAGCCTGCGTGCTCGGCGGTGTGCAGGGTCACTTGCAGGTCGGCCGGCCAGTGTTTCAACGGTCGACCCGGCGCCTGGAAGCTCAACGCGCGCAGGTCGAACAGCGTTTTTTCGGTACTGCCGCTGACAATCGCCCGCGCCCGCGTGGCGCGCAGCGCCTCGACCATCTGCCCCACGGCCTGACGCTCTTTCGCCGCACGCAGGCCTTGTTGCAGGCCAAACCCCACCAACCCGGCCGCGATGCTGATCAAAACGATCACCACCAGCATTTCCAGCAGAGTAAAGCCGCGTTGGGGGCTGATCATGGTCGCGGGTTATTCCCAGTTGCCCAGGTCGGCGCTGTAGCCTTCGCCGCCGGGTTGGCCGTCCTGGCCATAGAAGATCAGGTCAAAGGCGCCATGTTCACCGGGGAAGCGGTAGCCGAAGGCATGGCCGAACGGGTCTTTGAGGTCTGACGGCTTGGCGTACGGCCCGGCCCAGCCGGCGCTGTTGCCGGGTTTGTCGACCAATTGCTGCAGAGTCTTGGGCGGCGAGCCGACGTCCAGGCCATAGCTTTCGATCTTCATGCTCAGGCTGGCGAGTTGCGCCTTGCCCGCGCCGTATTTGCCCTTGTCCACATTGCCGCCGACCTGGCGCACCACGATGGTCGCGACGATGCCCAGCAGCACGATCACCGCGAGCATTTCCAGCAAGGTAAAACCGCCCTGGCGGCGGGCGGGCTTGAATCGGGTATGGCGCATAGGTGCAGTCCTCAAGGGTTCATATATTGCTGGTCAAGCTCATCAGCGGCAGCATGATCGCCAGCATGATCACCGCCACCAGCACCGCCATGACCACGGTCAGGGACGGCACGAGGGCGGCCAGCAGGCGGTCGATGCCGCGCTTGGCTTCGACGTCGAACACGTCGGCGACCTTGAGCAGCATGCTGTCGAGTTCGCCGGCCTGTTCGCCGACTTCAATCATTTGCAAGGCCAGATCGGGCAGCAGCGGCTCGCTGCCGAAGGCACTCGCCAGGGTGCCGCCGCCCTTCACCGACTCGGCAGCCTGGGCGACTTGCGCTTGCAGCGCACGGTTGGTGCAAACCTGCCGGGCGATCACCAAGGCTTGCAGCAGGGCCACGCCGTTGCTGAGCAAGGTGCCAAGGGTGCGGGCCAGTCGCGCGGCTTCGACCCGTTGCAGCAGCGGGCCGATGATGCGAATGCCCAACACGCGGCGGTCGTATTTTTCGCGGCGCTGCGGGTCGCGCAGGCGGGCGGCGAGTGTCCAGATCGTCACGATCAAACCGGCCAACACCGCCAGGCCATAGGCACCGAGGAATTGGCCAAGCGCCAGAATCACTTCAGTGATCAGTGGAATCGGCACGCTCAGGTCCTTGAAGATCGGCACGAACTGCGGCACCACGTAGGCCAGCAACAGGGCCAGCGAACCGAGCACGCCCACGACCAGGAAGGCCGGGTAGATCAAGGCGTTGATCACCTCGCCCCTGAGCAACTGGCTACGCTCCAGGTAATCGCTGAGCTGGCGCAGGGTGTCCTCCAGCGCGCCGCCCGCCTCACCCGCACGCACCATACTCAGGTACAACGGCGAGAACTGGCCGCCCTCCTCCTCCAGCGCCTTGGATAACGGTTGGCCGGCCTTGACGTGTTCGCGGATGCGCTCGATCAACGCACGGGTCTGCGGCTGGCCAGGCTGCTTGAGCAGGATGCCCAACGAGCGCTCCAACGGTTGGCCGGCGCCCAACAGCGTGGCCAGTTGCTGGGTGAAACTGACCATTGCCGCGCCGTTCAACTGGCCACGGCCAAAGGCCTTGCGCAGCCCCTGCCCCCCCGCCGCATCGACCTGCAACAGCAGCAATCCGCGCTTGTGCAAGGCGGCGACGGCAGCGGCATGGTCCTTGGCTTCGAGGGTGCCGTTTTGCGCCTGGCCCTGGCTGTCGAGGGCGCGGTATTTGAACAGGCTCACGCGCCCTCCCCACGAGTGACGCGCAGCACTTCTTCCAGCGAGGTGACACCCGCCACGGCCTGGCGCAGGCCCTCTTCGTGCAAGGTCCGCAGGCCGCCACGGCGGGCGGCCTGTTCGAGGGTGGCGGCGTCGGCCTGGCGCATCAACAGGCTGCGCAGTTCGTCGTTCATCACCAGCAGTTCGGTGATTGCACTGCGGCCGTGGTAGCCACCACCCGCTGCATCGGCGCGGGGGCGATAGAGCATGATCGGGCGCTGCTCGGTAAACCGATCCAGGCCATGTTCGGCGATCAACTCTGCGGGTGCTTCGAAGGCTTCGCGCGTGGCCGGGTCCAGGCGCCGCACCAGACGCTGGGCCAGGATGCCATTGACGGTCGACGCGATCAGGTAGCTCTCGACGCCCATATCCAGCAGCCGCGTAATACTCGCCGCCGCGCTATTCGTGTGCAGGGTCGACAGCACCAAGTGGCCGGTGAGGGACGATTGGATCGCGATGCGGCAGGTTTCCAGGTCGCGGATTTCACCAATCATGATCACGTCCGGGTCCTGACGCACGATGGAGCGCAGCGCGCCGGCAAAGTCCAGGCCGATGGCGGGTTTGACCTGGATCTGGTTGATGCCCTCGAGTTGGTACTCCACCGGGTCTTCGACGGTGATGATCTTGCGCTCGGCGGTGTTGAGGCGCGACAGCGCGGTGTACAACGTGGTGGTCTTGCCCGAGCCGGTGGGCCCGGTGACGAGCAGGATGCCGTGGGGCCGTTCAAGCACTTCCAGGAAGGTTTCCAGGCGCTGGCCATCGAAGCCCAGGCTCTGGAAATCGAACTGCACGGTCTGCCGGTCGAGCAGGCGCATGACCACCGACTCGCCAAAACTGGTGGGCACCGTGGACACGCGCAAGTCCAGCTCCTTGCCCTGGATACGCAGCATGATGCGCCCGTCCTGCGGCAGGCGCCGCTCGGCAATGTCCAGGCGCGCCATGATCTTCACCCGCGAAATCACCGCCGCAGAGGAACTCGACGGCGGCGCTTCGGCTTCGTGCAGCACGCCGTCGATGCGATAGCGCACCTTCAACTGGTTTTCGAACGGCTCGATATGAATGTCCGAGGCGCGCTGTTCCACCGCGCGCTGCAGGATCAGGTTGACCAGGCGAATCACCGGCGCCTCGGAGGCCATGTCCTTGAGGTGTTCGATGTCTTCCAGTGCACCGCCCTGCTCATCGAGGTTTTCGATCAGGGTGCCCATGGCTGAGCGGCCCTGGCCGTAGTAGCGCTCGATCAGCGTCTCGACTTCATTACGCGGACCCACGGCCAACCACACCGGCACACCACAGGCATAGGCCACAGCCTGGAACGGGTACACCAGCGATGGGTTCGCCGCCAGAACCCTCAGGCCGCCCTGGCTCCAGCCCACGGGCACCACCTGGTAGTGGCGCATGAAACGCTCGGTCAGTGGCGGCAATGGGTCCAGCAGCGGCGGCGCGGCATCCGCCAGCAGCAGCGGTGCGCCGAGCAAGTCTGCCCAGGCGCGGGCCAATTCCGCTTCGGAGACCAGTCCCAGGCGCGTCAACAAGCCGAGCAACTCGCTGTCGCCGCCCTCCTGGGACAGGCGCCGGGCGCGCTCCAGGTCGACGGTTTTCAAGCCGGCCTGCTGCATCAACCACGCGCACACCTGTTCGGTGTTCGGGATCTGCAGCTGGCAGGCATTGATGGGCGTTGAAAGACTGGGCTGGGACATGGGTAAAAATCTGAGGGGCGATGTGCTAAAGGGCTGTGTAAACCCCTTGTGGGAGCGGGCTTGCCCGCGATGGCAGTGGATCAGGGCCGAATGTGCCGGCTGATACACCGCTATCGCGGGCAAGCCCGCTCCCACAGGGTCCGCGTTTTCCCATCAGTTGGACGTTTTCGGCGCGGTCGTCTGGCTGCTGTTCAGCGGCCGACCACCCTTGGTGGTTTCAGCCTTCTGTTTTTTTGCCGCCTTGGCGTCGTGGGCCTGGGTCAGCACCGTGGAATCGGTGGCCCCGGATGTCGCATCAGCGTCCGTGGACTCAACCGCCATCGCCGCGCCACTCAGCGCGACGCTCAGTACGACACCGGCACCCAGCAGGAAAATCTTCATTAACTTTCTCCAGATCAAAAACAGCAGATAGCCCAAGTGGCGCCTTGAACTCGATCAAGACCCTACACCAAAGCAGTGTGTATTACAGCATGTATAAGACATGGCACTTTAGAACTACCGGGCAATGCCACTCGTTAGCCATGCCACGACAGACTTCCTTAAACCAATCGACTGGTAGGTTTAACACAAGTTCCAAAACGTAAGAAATTATTTCTTATTTCACGCAAAAATTAGCTTTCGTTTGACTTATAACCGCAAGAATTGCCTTAATTATGCGGTTTTCGCGGTTCAAAATGCCATCTCGTGATATCGCCTAGACACTATCTACAACAACAACTAATACAATTATTACACTTATAAAACTGCGTAATTCGCCAAATAGTTGCAATTAGCCATCGGTTAAAAATTGCGATCACGGGCAACTATTGCCCAGAAAAAAGTGACGAGCGTGCACAGCAACACGCACTTCTCGGCGCGCCATGTTTACTGAACAGTTGTCGGAGACCCCATGAATAAACGCAAAATGATCGGTGCACAGTCGGCATTCGCCCTGCTGGCACTCGCCGTGTCCCAGGTGCACGCGGCGACCAGCCCTGCCCTGGATGAAGGGCGTGTGAGCCGGGCGGAAAAAGCCGCAGACAAAACCCTGGCCAAGATGACCCTGGAAGAAAAACTCGCCTACATCGGCGGCACCGGTGGCTGGGATGTCAAGCCGCTGACCCAGTACGGTATCCCGCAGATTCATGGCGCCGATGGCGGCGTGGGTGTGCGCTACACCAGCGAAGGCAATGCACAGGGCGTGGTCTATCCGTCCGGGCCAAACCTGGCCGCCAGCTGGAACCCGCGTCGCGCCATCGACCTGGGTCGTGCCCTGGGCTATGACACTGCGAGCGGCGGTTATCAGTTCGTCACCGGCCCCGGCGTGAACCTGTACCGCATGCCGTACAGCGGCCGCGCGTTCGAGTATTTGTCCGGTGAAGACCCGTTCCTCGGCGCCAGCCTGGGGCCGGCGTTGATCAACGGTATTCAGTCACGCGGGGTGTGGGCCAATGCCAAGCATTTCGCCGCCAACGACCAGGAAAGCAACCGCTTCCACCTCAATGAAATCATCAGCGAACGCGTCCTGCGCGAGATGACCCTGCCGCCGTTCGAGTCCGCCTCGAAGAACAGCAAAGTCGCGATGATGATGTGCGCGTTCCAAAAGGTAAACGGCGAGTTCGCCTGCCAGAACAAGCACCTGATGCGCGACATTCTGAAAACCGAGTGGGGCTACCCAGGTTTTGTACAGAGTGACTACAACGCGGTGGTCAGCGGTTTGCCGGCGGCACAGGCCGGCACCGACCTGGACATGATGGGCTACCAGATGAACAGCACCATCCTCAAGCCGTACCTGGACAGCGGTGAGCTGAGCAGCGCGACCATCGATGACAAGGTGCGCCGCATTCTCAAGCAAATCTACCTGTACAAGTTCGACAGCAAGGCACCGCTGACCCGCCACAACATGAACAGCGCCACCAGCAACCGCGTGGCGCTGAACGCCGCCCGTGAAGGCATTGTGCTGCTGAAGAACCAGGACAACCTGCTGCCGCTGGACGCGAAAAAGGTCAAGCGCATCGCCGTAGTCGGCAGCCTGGCCAAGTACGCGCCGCCCACCGGTTTTGGCAGCGCCAACGTCATGGCCGCCAACTACATCAGTGAGCTGAGCGGCCTGCAGCAACTGGCGCCGGGGGCCAAGGTCGAGTTTATCGATGGGCTGTCTCTGGACCCGACGACCTCAAGCTGGACCCATGCCGACAGCAATGGCAACAGCGTCAAAGGCTTGAAAACCGAGTTCTTCAGCAACGCCAACTGGTCCGGTGACCCGGCCGCCAGCCGCACTGACACGCATGTCGACCTGGACTGGTCCACCGACAGCCTGCCGGTGAACGGCGATACCGCCGCCACCTCGATTCGCTACAGCGGCCAGATCACCCCAGCCGTCAGCGGCGAACAGGTGTTCAAGATCCGCGCCGACGGTGCGGTGCGCCTCTACGTCAACGGCAAGAAAGTCCTCGACAACGGCGACGGTAAGCCGCTGCCAAACAACAGCATCCCGCCGACCATTCCGGTGTTTGCCAAGGTCAACCTGGAAGCCGGCAAAGCTGTCGACATCAAGCTCGAATACTCGCGTCGCAACGGCTACCTCTCGACCATGGGCGGCCTGGTCGGCGTGCAAATGAGCTGGGCCTCGCTGGTCGCGCCGAAAGACCTGGCGCAGTACGACGCCGTACTGGTGGCGGTCGGTAACAGCAATGAATACGAAGGCGAAGGCTTCGACCACAGCTTCGATTTGCCGGAGTACCAGAACCTGCTGATCCAGAGCATCGCCAAGGTCAACCCGCACACCGTGGTGACCCTGCACGGCGGTACCGGCCTGAAGATGAGCGACTGGATCGACCAAGTGCCGGCCGCGCTGCATGCGTTCTACCCTGGGCAGAACGGCGGCCAGGCCTTGGCAGAGATCCTGCTGGGCAAGGTCAACCCGTCGGCCAAGCTGCCGATCAGTATCGAACGCAATATCGAAGACAACCCGATCTACGCGACCTTCCCCAAGTTCGACAACCAGGAAACCCTGGCCGAGATGAGCTACAAGGACGACCTGTTCCTGGGCTATCGCGGCTACGAGAAGAAAGGCATCAAGCCGCTCTACCCGTTCGGTTACGGCTTGTCGTACACCACCTTTGGCTACAGCAACATCAGCGTGACCCCTGGGGTGGCAGTGGCCGGTGCACCGATCAAGGTGTCGTTCGACCTGGCCAACACCGGCAAGGTGGCGGGCGCCGAAGTGGCCGAGTTGTACGTGGGCCAGAACAACCCGAAAGTGGAGCGCGCCCTCAAGGAACTCAAGGGCTACAAGAAGGTGTTCTTGAAGCCTGGCGAGAGCAAGCGCGTAACCATCGAGCTCAACGACCGCTCGCTGGCCTATTACGACGTGGCGAGCAAGCAATGGGTGGTGGATGCGGACAGTTTCAACCTGTCGGTGGGGGCGTCGTCCCAGGATATTCGCCTGAACGCCAAGCTGGTCAACCCGTTCCGTCAGGAACTGTCGACCACTACCAGCAACCCGTTGCCGCGCTCGGCGCTCAATTCAACGCTGCGTGAGTCGACGGTGAAAACCGGTGGCGTGCTGCATCAGAATGAAGGTGACAGCGGCACCAGTGATGGTGATGGCTATGACATGAGTGATGACACTACCCAGGGCAGTGCCACCGGTAACTAACAGATAAGAGGAGTGCTTTCTGTGGGAGCGGGCTTGCCCGCGATGGCGGAGTGTCAGTCGGTACATTTGCTGCCTGACTCACCGCTATCGCAGGCAAGCCAGCTCCCGCATTTGGATCTTCATACATCAGGCGGATGAGACTCAGGCTCTGATGGCCGCTTCGACCCGCGCAATGTAGGTATCGAAACGCGCCACCAGGTCCACCCGCTCGGGAAAGCGCAGCCATTGGACCTGCAACCCATCCATCATGGCCAGAATCTCTTCCACCAGCCCGGCGATGTCCACGTCACCGCGCACCTCCCCCGCCACCACCAGGTCGGCAAACTGCCCCTGCATCCGCTGATGAATCGCCGCATAGCGCGCCTGGAACCACGTCCACGCCGGGTGGGTGTCCAGCAAACTCTCGGCATTCAGAATCGTAAACGCCCGCACCACCCCCGGCGCGGTGGCGTTCGAGCGGTTGATGGCACGCAGGCTGCCGAGCAGACCATTGAGGGATTTTTCGGCTCGCACTTCGTCGGCAATCCGTTGATTGACCTCGTCGCGACGCTGCAACACGCCCATCAATAGCGAAATCTTGCTGGGAAAGTGGTGCAACAGGCCGGCCACGGAAATGCCGACAATCGCTGCCACCTGGGCCATCGACGCGCCGCTGTAACCCTCCAGGGAAAACACCTGCAAGGCTGCGTCCAGCAGCTCTTCACGGCGCTTTTCACCTTTTGGGGCGCGACGGGTCTTGGGGGCGGGCTCTTTCATGGGGACGTCCTTGTGGGCAGGCTTGCACCGTATCCAAATCAGCCCTGAGCCGCAAATAAAGCTCAGGCGCTTTCCCGTTCGATCAAGCGGCAGTCCAACAGGTTCAAGCGCTGTACCTCACCCTTGAGGGATAACACGCCCAGGCTTTCCAGCACGCGCGTCGCCGCCAGCACGCCGATTTCCAACGCCGGCGGTTTGATCGTGCTCAGGCTCGGCAACAGCATTTCGGCAAACGGGTAATCGCCAAAACCGAGCACCGCGCAGTCTTGCGGGATCTTCACGCCGGCGCGCTGCCCGGCCAGCAATCCACCGGCGGCCAGGTTGTCATTGGCGAAGAAGATCGCCTCGGGCGGTGTGGCATGGCTCATCAACGCTTCCATCGCCTGCTTGCCCGCGTCGAAAGGTGCACGGTCGGCATCCGGGGTGAAGGCCCAGGGCTGCACACCCAGTTCGGTCAAGGTCGCTGCAAAACCCTCGCCTCGCTCTTGCGCGCTGAAGTCGCCCGCCGCGCTGTTCTGCACGAACGCAATGCGCCGATAGCCCTTGCCATGCAGGTAGCGCGCGGCGCTGACGCCGACTTCGTAGTGGGAAAAACCGATCTGCAACGGCGCGCGTTCGGGCACGTAGTCCCAGGTTTCAACCACCGGGATATCGGCGTCGGCGATCATCTTTTCGGTGCCCGCGCTGTGGAAGCGACTGGTCAGCACCAGCGCCGCCGGCGACCAGCCGAGGAACGCACGCACCGCGCTTTCTTCCTGTTCGACGCTGAAGTAACTCGACGCCAACAACAGTTGATAGCCATGCCGACTGAGGGTGTCGCTGAAACCCTGGATAGTGTTGGCAAAGATCGGCCCAGAGATGTTCGGGATCACCATCGCCACAATCCGCCCGCGTGCGGACGCCAGCCCGCCGGCCACCAGGTTGGGTACATACCCCAGCTCGGCCACCACCTCGGCAATCCGCTCGCGCCGCTCAGGCGAGACCTGCTCCGGCTGATTGAAGTAACGCGACACGGTAATCGCCGACACACCGGCCTGGCGTGCCACCGTGTTGAGGGTGACGCGCCCGGCGCCACGGCGTTTGCGCGGTTTTTCTGAGCTCACGAGGGGATCCTGTTAAAAACCAAAAGGAATATAGAACTAATTTTTCAGTATTTGACGTTCTAAACAACACCCAACAATAATACCGATGTTAGCGCTAACAAAGCGCGCTGTCTGCTACTCGCTCGAGCGAATGCCAACGACATATTCACCGGCGCTGACGGTCGCAAGAACCGCAGCGGTTCAGGGCATTCTTTTCGAGCGGACACAGCATGCACACACTCCAACGCGGCACTTTCCTGGTATTGGCAGGGTTGACGGCCCTCCCCGTCAGCGGCGCCTTTGCGGCCGATGAGCAAGAAATCACGCTCAAATCGGTGACGGTCACGGCCACCCGCCGCGAAGAATCGCTGCAAAAAGTCCCGGTGGCGGTCTCGGTGCTGGATGGCGAACAACTGGAGCGAGACAACCGCAACGGCGTGGCAAGCATCGCGCAACAGGTGCCGTCGCTGAACTTCCGCACCGGTGCGTCGAACAAGGACACCTCGCTGTTCGTGCGCGGCGTGGGCACCATTTCTACCTCACCGGGCGTTGAGCCAACGGTGGCCACCGTGATCGACGGCGTGGTCTACGCCCGCCCCGGCCAGGCGACCCTTGACCTGCTCGACCTGGAACGCATCGAAGTGCTGCGCGGCCCCCAAGGCACGCTGTTCGGCAAGAACGCCTCGGCCGGCGTGCTGAACATCACCAGCAAGGCACCCACTGCCGAGACCCATGGTTATATCGACCAGTCCTACTACAGCGGCAATGAAAGCCGCACGCGCTTCGGTATCGGCGGCAGCCTGGTGCCGGATGTGCTCAAGGGCTCGATCAGCACGTTGTTTGGCAGCTACGACGGTAACGTCGACAACCAGCACAACGGCCAGGAGGTCAACGGCTACAACCACAAGGGTATTCGCGGCAAGTTGGAGTTCACCCCCAACGACGACGTGAAGCTGACCCTGATCGCCGACTACATGCAGTCTCACGACGACGCGCCGAATGGCGTGGTGAGCAAGTCGCTGACTCCAGCGTTTACCAACGCGCTGAGCCCGGTGCGCGCCTCCAGCGACAACCGCGACATCAACACCGACACCCGCAGCCATGTGGAAGACACCAACAAGGGCCTGTCCGCGCAGCTGGACTGGAGCCTCGGCAACTACACCCTGACCTCGATCACCGCCTGGCGCGGCTGGGACAACACCCAGTATCAGGATGGCGACCGTCTCGGCACGGTGACAGCCGCCTTCCCCGGCACCGCCGACAAAGGCGAGCTGGACTTCAACCAATACTCCCAGGAATTGCGCCTGGCCTCGCCCAAGGGAGAATTCCTGGAGTACGTTGGCGGCCTGTTCTACATGCATGGCAAGGACGAAGAAACCTATCAGCGCACGCTGACGACTACCACACGCACCGACCGTGGCATCGCCGACTACAGCACCACCAACGACAGTTACGCGGTGTTCGGCGAGACCACGCTGAACTTCACCTCGCGCTTTCGCGGCATCGCCGGCCTGCGTTACACCCACGACGAGCTGAAATACGATCACCGCCGCGTTTCCACCTCGGCCACCACGGTCAGCGGGATCCAGCCCGCCACCTCCAGTTCCGGCTCGGTGGACGAAGACGGCTGGTCCGGCCGCCTTGGTGTGCAGTACGACATCAGCGACAACGTCACCAGCTACCTCACTTACTCACGTGGCTACAAAGGCCCGGCGTACAACGTGTTCTTCAATATGCAACCGCGTGACACCGAGGCGCTCAAACCGGAAACCTCCAACACCTGGGAAGCCGGGATCAAGGCCACCGCCTGGAACAATCGCCTGACCACCAACCTGGCGGTGTTCCACAGCGACTACGACAACTACCAGGCGAACTTTTTCGACACCGTAGCAGGCCAAGTCGTGACGCGGCTGATCAACGCCGGCAGCGTCAGCACCGAAGGCGTCGAGCTGGATTACGCCTTGCAGGCCACCCAACAACTCAAGCTGTCTGGCGCCCTGGCCTACACCCGTGCGCGCATCGACGAATTCGCCTGCCCGGCCGGTGCAGCAGCCACCTGCAACGTGAATGGCAAGCCGCTGCCCTTCAGCCCGGACTGGAAAAGTTACGTGCGCGCCGACTACAGCATCCCGCTGGATAACGGCCTGGATATCGAACTGGGCACCGACTACAGCTGGCAGAGCGAAGTGCAGTACGACATCAGCCAGAATGTCGACACCAAGCAAGGCGCCTACGGCATCTGGAACGCCAGCGTCGCGCTGGCCGACTACGCCAATGGTTGGCGCGTAGCTGTGCTGGCCAAGAACCTCGCCGACAAGTCCTACTCGCCGCTGCTGGCCAGCGGCGGTAACTATATCTACCGCGCCGTGCCCCGTGACGATGAGCGTTACTTCGGCGTGCAACTGCGCAAGGATTTCTAAGCATGAGCCGTCAACTGAAACTCGGCGCCTTTCTCATGGCCACCGGGCACCACGTCGCCGCCTGGCGCCACCCGGACGTACCGGCGAATGCGGGGCTGGATTTCGCCCAGTACAAACACCTGGCACGCGTGGCCGAAGCGGCGAAGTTTGACGCACTGTTCGTGGCCGACAGCATTGCGGCGGCCACGGGTGATATCGCCAGCCAGATGGCGCGTTCGGATCATTTCGAGCCGCTGACTTTGCTCTCGGCGCTGAGTGCAGTGACGGACCACATCGGCCTGATCGCCACGGCGACCACCACTTACAACGAGCCCTACCATGTAGCGCGCAAATTCGCCTCGCTGGATCACCTGTCCGGTGGGCGCGCGGGCTGGAACCTGGTGACGTCGGATGCAGCCGCCGAAGCGCAGAACTTCGGCCGCGATGAACACCTCGGCCATGCCGAGCGCTATAGCCGTGCCAAGGAGTTTCATCAGGTGGTGACCGGGTTGTGGGACAGCTGGGAAGACGACGCCTTTGTGCGCGACAAGGCCAGCGGCAACTATTACGACCCGACGAAGCTGCATGTGCTGGACCATGTGGGGGAGCACTTTCGCGTCAAAGGCCCGCTGAACGTGGCGCGCTCACCACAGGGCCAGCCGGTGATCGTGCAGGCGGGATCTTCCGAAACCGGGCGTGAGCTGGCGGCACACACCGCCGAGGTGGTGTTTACCGCGCAGACATCGCTGGAGAATGCCCAGGCGTTTTATGCGGATCTCAAGGGGCGACTTGAGCAATACGGGCGTGCGCCGGATTCGCTGAAAATCATGCCGGGGGTATTTGTGGTGGTCGGGCAGACCGAGGCTGAAGCGCAGGCCAAGTTCGAAGCGTTCCAGGATTTGGTCGAGCCCGAAGTGGGCGTGGCCTTGCTGGGGCGCATGTTGGGTAACTTCGACCTGTCCGGCTACCCGCTGGACGGGCCTTTGCCGCAGTTGCCATTGACCGACAGCGGGCAACGCAGCCGACAGCAATTGCTCAGTGACCTGGCCAACCGTGAGCAACTGACACTCGCCCAGCTGGGCCGGCGGATTGCCGGTGGACGCGGGCATTACAGCCTGATCGGCACGCCCGCGCAGATTGCCGATGAGCTGCAACGCTGGTTTGAGAACGGCGCGGCGGATGGCTTCAACATTTTGGTGCCGCACCTGCCGGGCGGGCTGGAAGATTTTGCTCAGTGGGTGGTGCCGGAGCTGCAACGACGCGGGCTGTTCCGTACTGAATACACCGGCTCCACTTTGCGTGAAAACCTCGGTTTGGCGCGCCCCGACAATCGCTTTAAAAAGGACGACGCATGAAGATTCCGGCGCTGCTATTGGCCTTGCTGGCCGTCACTCAAACCGCACTGGCGGCCGACCCCGCCACCCTGCGCATCGGCTACCAGAAGGGCTCTATCGCCCTGGTGCTCGCGAAGGAACACGGCCTGCTGGAAAAACGTTTCCCGCAGACCGAGGTGAAGTGGATCGAATTCCCCGCCGGCCCGCAGATGCTCGAAGCGCTGAACGTCGGCGCGCTGGATGTCGGCTCCACGGGTGATATCCCTCCCCTGTTCGCCCAAGCGGCAGGCGCGGACCTGGTCTACATCGGCGTCGAACCGCCCAAGCCCAGCGCCGAGACTATCCTGGTGCGCAACGACAGCCCGCTGCATTCGGTGGCGGATCTGAAGGGCAAGAAAGTCGCGTTCCAGAAAGGCTCCAGCTCCCACAACCTGATCCTGCGGGCGTTGAACAAAGCCGGGCTGAGCTACAAGGACATTCAACCGGTGTACCTGCCACCGGCTGATGCACGGGCGGCGTTCGAGCGAGGCAGCGTGGATGCGTGGGCGATCTGGGAGCCCTATTCGTCCCTGGCGCTGAGCCAGAGCCCCAGCCATGTTCTGGCCAATGGTGAAGGATTGGGGTTGTCGGGGCCGGTGTACACCGCGCGGCGTGAGTATGCGAAAGACAATGGTGGGTTTGTGCACGATCTGCTTGGTGAACTCACTGCAGCAGAAGCGCTTACCCGCAGCCAGCGTGAAGACAGCTTGAACGTGCTGACCGGCTTTATGGGACTGCCCGCCGAGGTGGTTGCGCGGTACATGGATAACCGCCCGCCTTCGCCGATTTTGCCGATAGACGCGAAGATCATCCAGGCGCAGCAGGCGACGGCGGATTTGTTTTACCAGAATCGGTTGTTGCCCAAGGCCATCGATGTCAAAAAGGCAGTCTGGAACGCTGAAACCAACTAAGACCCAAACTGAGGAGGGGCATGAAGTGCCCAAATAATTCTGGACACTTCAATCCGGCGCGATGATAACGCCCTAACCACACATTCAAAATGAACGAGTAGAGCATAAACTCGGAAAACCATAGACATAAAGATAAGTATTGGGACTACGCATCGATGAATTCTGGCCACAACCCTACCATTAGGAGAATCACTACAACTTAGTAAACGTAAACTCCTCAGACCAATTCCCGGAGCTATCTTGAATACTAGCGGTAAAGCTATTGCAAGCAAGATCCATCGTCCATAAATGATATTTATTGCCCCATCGAGTGAAGCTCAGATCAGTCCGCGTGGTAGTATTGCTGGTTGCGTTACGTTTGTAACCTGCGGACGATACGGAATCAGTAAGCCCGCCACTCTTTATCTCAGCATCAATAGCTCCGGTATCGTAATCCGCAAATCTTATTCTAAATAGCTCGAACACAGACGCGCCTGGACGAGTAAACTTGTATGTCCCCTCAAGCGCTGGATTATTCTTGGCCATTTACGCAACCCTCTTCAATTTAACTTACTCACAGATGACACAAACAAGATACATAAAAGCAAAAAAACCATAACCTGTTAAAAGTAACAGTCATTGATAATAATTGTTCATAAGCCACTCTTGCGCTATCGCAAAAAATTCAAAAACCCGCCCCACAACCACTTTTTTTGATGATACGAACACGGATTTTATGAATAATTTATGGCTCTTGCCGTTCGCTTTTCTGTGCATCACTAATTTTCATGAGTGGGGTCTAAGGGCTTCACCATGCAACACACCGATCACGTCGCAGTTGTGAGTTCACCTGCAAAAACGCAGGCGATGGCGGATTTGTTCTATCAGAATCGTCTGCTGCCTAAAACCATCGATGTCAGCACGGTCGTGTGAAGATCTGAAGGCACCTGAGAACAACATGTGGGAGCTGGCTTGCCTGCGATGAGGCCATGTCAGTTGATGCAGGAGGTGAATGACACACCGCTATCGCAGGCAAGCCAGCTCTTATCAAACAAAAAATAACTCATTGTTTTTGCTCTTAAAATTTAAGCCGCTTTAACCAGCTGCAATCCAAGTTTGCGTGCCTTGCGTTCCAAGGCGCGCATCTGCCGAT